>NZ_MAOG01000105.1:0-320 GCF_001884205.1 Bacillus sp. NH11B
GAAACAAAAGTAGAAGGAACAACGATTACGAACACTTACAAAAATACAGAAACAACAGAAATTAGTGGTAAGAAAGTCTGGGAAGACTACAACAATAAGTTCAACACACGTCCAGGAAGCATCACAGTACAATTGCTTCAAAATGGAACAGAATTTAAAACAGAAGAAGTGAAAGCTGATAAAGAAGGCAACTGGAACTTCAGCTTTAAAGATCTACCAAAGTACAATGGACAAGGAAATGAGTTCACGTACACAGTAAATGAAGTAAAAGTGAAAGACTATGAAACAAAAGTAGAAGGAACAACGATTACGAACACTTA
>NZ_MAOG01000106.1:0-381 GCF_001884205.1 Bacillus sp. NH11B
GGTTCTGGTGCAAATACTTAGGAAAGATATAAAGATGCGAAAAGTTTCCTAGTGAAATCTAGTCTTAAGCAGCAATTCCAAATAGTTGATGGATGAACTTCACTTGATTTTGGACAGACTTGTCCAATAAAACAAGTTGCCCTTTTTTCATCATATGCATAGCTTCTATTCCAGAAAGAATGGATGTAGCTGTGCGAAAGGATTTCAATCCTAACATCGAACGAACCCGCTTTTTAATAAACCGATGATCTTGTTCCACTATGTTATTGAGATATTTCACTTGCCTTAGTTGGATGCCTAATGGCATCTTTTTTTCTTTTCTCAATTCTTCAACTGCTATAGGATAAGCTGGATTCTTATCTACTGTCACGACACGAGGCT
>NZ_MAOG01000107.1:0-419349 GCF_001884205.1 Bacillus sp. NH11B
CTCAAGGTAACACGGGTTCTACTGGACCTCAAGGTGCTCGAGGTAACACGGGTTCTACTGGACCTCAAGGTGCTCAAGGTAACACGGGTTCTACTGGACCTCAAGGTACTCAAGGTAACACGGGTGCTACTGGACCTCAAGGCGCTCGAGGTAACACGGGTGCTACTGGTGCCACTGGACCTCAAGGTGTTCAGGGTAACACAGGTGCTACCGGTGCCACTGGATCTCAAGGTGTTCAAGGACCAACGGGTGCTACTGGTATAGGAGTTACCGGACCTACTGGACCTAACTTCCCAGTAGCGACAATCGTTGTAACAAACAACATCCAACAAACAGTACTCCAATTTAATAACTTTATTTTTAGCACTGCAATTAACGTAAACAACATTATCTTTAACGGCACAAATACAGTTACTGTTATTAACGCTGGTATTTATGTAATTAGCGTATCTATTTCTACAACTGCGCCAGGATGCGCTCCACTTGGAGTAGGAATTTCAATTAATGGAGCAGTTGCTACTGACAACTTCTCTTCAAATCTAATAGGCGACTCACTTTCATTTACTACAATCGAAACATTAGCTGCTGGAACAAACATTTCTGTCCAATCTACTCTTAACGAGATTACGATCCCTGCAACAGGAAACACTAACATCCGTCTTACTATATTTAGAATCGCTTAAATTTCACTATTTATTGTTTAAAGCAAATAAAAAAAGAGCGAGAAACTCGCTCTTTTTTATTATGTACAATAATTCATTACTACTCTAATTCAATTGAAACATTTTTTTGAGGTACAAATGTAGAAATTGCATGTTTATAAATAAGCTGTTGCTTACCTTCTGTTTCCAGTAGGACTGTAAAATTATCAAATCCTTTAATTAATCCACGAAGCTGGAAACCATTTAATAAGTACAGCGTAACGAACGTATTCTCTTTACGGAGTTGATTTAAAAACTGATCTTGAATATTGATTGATTGCTTCATGTCGAATCCTCCTCTTTTTCTCTACTTAATATTATTCGACTTTAGTTGTAACTTTCCTTCTATGTATCGTAAAATTTCTGACGTTTTTTCACCATCCGTAACATCAAACCATGCGACATCCATTTTATTGCGGAACCATGTTAATTGACGTTTGGCATAACGGCGTGAATTCGTCTTTAATTGTGACACCGCTTCTTCTAAAGAGACACGATTCTCAAAATAACCATATATCTCCTTATACCCAATCGCTTGAATAGATTGACAATCTCGTATCCCTCTATTATACAGCCCTTCTACTTCCTCTAATAAACCTTGTTCCATCATTAAATCCACTCGCAAGTTAATGCGATCGTATAGCATTTCTCGATCCATTGTCAAGCCAATTAATGAAACATCATATAATAACTCGTTTTCTTGTTTTTCAAGTTGATCACTCATTTTTTCGCCCGTCGTGTGGAAAATTTCTAACGCACGAATGACACGTCGCACATTATTTGCATGAATACGCTCCGCGCTTTCTGGATCTACTTCTTGCAATTTTTTATGTACATATTCCACACCACGTTCCAAAGCTAACTTTTCCATTTGTTCTCGGTATGTAGCATCACCAGCATCATCTGTAAACTGATAATCGAATAAAACAGATTGTATATAAAGACCGGTTCCCCCAACTATAATTGGTAATTTACCACGCTTTGTAATTTCTCGAATATGTTTACGAACACGTTCTTGAAATTCCGCAACGGAAAATGATTCTTCCGGATCTTTTATATCGACCATATAATGCGGAATTCCATCCATCTCTTCTTTTGTTACCTTTGCAGTTCCAATATCCATCGTGCGATAGATCTGCATGGAATCACCACTTATAATTTCACCGTTCAACGCTTTTGCAAGATCGATACTTAACTTCGTCTTCCCAACAGCAGTGGGTCCAATTATGACAGCAACTTTTTCACGTTGCACTTCTCCCATATCATTCAACTCTCTTTATGTAATGTACTCCATCTATTGATTATACCCAATCTTACCAATTTTAACGACATGATTGCAAGTTCTTTCATTTCGGTAAATGAAATTATAAATAAAAAAAGAACATAGTTTGTCCAATTCTGCATATACATGATAAAAATCGCTCGGAGAGGATGGGTTGACTATGAAACAATCCACTATCAATTTTTCAACACTAACAAATGACCTCATTTTGGCTACAGCTACAAAAGAACAAAATTGTTCACAAGACGAATTATACTTCGCCTTAAATTGTTTACTACGTTCTTTTCATTCTACTCTTCAAGAAACAACGTTACATTCGGAAAACACACATACAGAGTATATGCAAACTCAATTTTGCAGCGCATATAAAATTATTACAGGTAAAACAATTTATCCATTTCAATAACCATTCTTTGAGGCGATATTGTTATTACAAAATGATAAAAAGCGGTTGCTTACATATTTTCAAGCAACCGCTTTTTATCATTAATAAAGATAAACTATTTTATAACTTTCACTTTAACGGATTTACGACCCCAACTATCCGCATTACTATCTGAACCAACTAAAACATCAATACGGTTTCCTTTAATCGCGCCACCAGTATCTCCAGCAATTGCTTCTCCATACCCTTCTACCCATACTTTTGATCCAAGAGGGATTACTTTCGGATCAACAGCAATAACTTTCATGTTTGGATTCGCTGTTAAATCATGACCCATTGCAGTTAACACTCGACCACCATATGTGCCATTTTCACCTGGATTCGCTGTGTACGCTGTCGCTTCTACCGTTATTTCACGACCACCAACCGGTGCACTTGTTTCAGTAGATTTCGCCACTGGTTTAGCTGCCGGTTTAGCTGTTTGCTTCGCCTGCGCTACTGGTTTACTTGATTCTTCACTCTTAGCAGGTGCTTTCCTGTTAACTGCCGTATCATTTTTAACCGCCGGTTTCACCTTAGTTGGTGCTTCAGTTTGAGCTGGAATTTCTTTTCTTTCAACAACAGGTGCTGTACCTGTTAAAAATGGTACGTGAACATATGCCGCTTTCCCACCATATTCGAATTGTAACCATTCGTTTTGCACTTGATTTGTCGTTTCAATCACGTCATCTTTTTTTAGCGTGCCAAGAATTTCTGAATCCGTATTTGCACCAGTACGAACGTTTAATACGTTTGCTGTTACATAGTAAGTACTTTTCGTAAACTCAGTACTTACAAACGCTTCTTTACCGTCTAATTTAATTTTTGACCATCCGTTTTCTGTATTTATAACATCTAATTTATTTCCACTTAACATTTTACCTACAAGTTTTGATTCTACAGTTGGGTTTTCTCTAACATTTAATACATCCGTTGTTACAATCGTTTCCGCTTTCGCAGAACCTGCAAAAATTCCAAGACCAAAAACTGCTGCTGTTGCTATACCTAATAATTTTTTCATGAATAGCCTCCATTTGCTTTGTTTTCGTATTTTCATTATAGCAACAGATTTTGGGGATTTTTAGAAATCACACAATTACAAAGCATTCGTAATATATGATTAATGAGCTGTAACATAAATTTCCATATTCATAAAGTGCATTTCCAATAGAATCCCCAATGGTTTCCATATATTTTCCACATAGGAGCATGAGAATCTTTTCCAGAAAAAATTACAGTATTACTGTTTTGTTACAAAAAAATCACGTTTCATTACATCTTTTACCAAAATTCATCATTCTCCAACTATTAACCTACTTTTTTGTAATAAAAAAGGAACAACTCCTATTAGCTGTCCCTTTTATCATTTATTTAACTTTCTTTTTCCAAACACCTATCATAACCGCTGAAACAATCGTTCCAATTAATATAGAGAAAATATATAGCAACGGTTTATTTACTAATGCTATAACAAACAACCCACCATGTGGCGCCGGTAATGTAATTTGGAATAACATAGATAACGCACCCGCAATACTTGAACCAACAACACAACTTACAATTACTCGAATCGGATCTGCAGCTGCAAATGGAATTGCACCTTCTGTAATAAACGATGCTCCCATAATATAATTTGTTAAACCAGATTTACGTTCCGCTTCTGTAAACTTCGATTTAAAGAATGTAGTTGCAAATGCAATTGCAAGTGGCGGTACCATACCACCAGCCATAACAGCAGAGTGCACTCCAAAGTTCTGCGCTTCTATTGCAGCAATACCAAATGTAAATGCCGCTTTATTAATTGGACCACCCATATCAATTGCCATCATACCACCTAAAATAAGACCTAGTAATATAGCATTTGTACCGTTCAAACCATTTAACCATCCTGTTAACATTTCATTTAATGCTACTACAGGTGGATTTACTACTTTTTGCATTACAACTCCTGTAATTAACAACCCAAAGACTGGATATAACAAAACAGGTTTAATTCCTTCTAACTGTGCTGGTAATCCTGAAAATAATCTTTTCAATCCTAAAACAACATATCCAGCTAAGAAACCAGCAATTAATCCACCTAAAAATCCAGCATTCGCATGTGCCGCTAAAAATCCTCCGACAACACCAGGCATAAAACCAGGACGATCAGCAATAGAACTCGCAATAAATCCAGCTAGAATTGGTACAAGGAATAAAAACGCCCCTGTTTTCCCTCCACCAATAGACATGAACAATTCAGCTAATGGACCTTCCGCCTTTATACCACCAAACGAAAACGCTAGCGCTATTAAAATTCCACCGCCAACAACAAACGGAAGCATATTACTTACACCGCTCATTAAATGCTTATAAATTCCTAATCCTTTTTCTTTCTCTACACTTTCTGTCTTCCCATTCTCTTCTACACCTTTAAAGATTGGCGCATCTTGTTTTACAGCTCTATTAAGAAGGACTTCAGTTTTTCTAATACCATCAGCTACTGGCACTTGAATGACACGCTTTCCAGCGAAACGGTTCATTTCTACTTGTTTATCTGCAGCGACAATAATTGCTGTTGCACGATTAATATCTTCTTTCGTTAAACCGTTCTTTACACCTGTTGATCCATTCGTTTCAACTTTAATCGCAATCCCTAACTCTGCTGCTTTTGCTTTTAAACTATCCGCAGCCATATATGTGTGAGCGATACCAGTCGGACAAGCTGTAACAGCTAATACGTATGGTTCATTCCCTTCCGGCTTTGCTACTTCAACTTCAACTTCTTCTTTTTCATTCTCTTTTTCATCAAATAAACGGAGAAGTTCATCCTCATCCTTCGCTTCTAACAATTGCTTGCGAAACCCTTCATCCATCAATAACGTAGAGAGACGAGATAACGTTTCTAAATGAGTATTATTTGCCCCTTCACTCGCAGCGATCATAAAAAACAGATGTGCCGGCTGTCCATCAAGCGATTCATAGTTGATACCGCTTACACTTCTACCAAAACAAATCGATGGTTGCTTAACTGCCCTCGTCTTCGCATGAGGTATTGCAATACCTTCCCCAATTCCAGTCGTACTTTGGGACTCTCGCTTTAAAATAGCTTCTTTAAATTCAGCCTTATTATTTAAACGATCGGCACCACTTAATTTCTCAACTAATTCATCTAGGACAGCTTCTTTATTTGAAGCTGTCAAATTCATAATGACTGTATCCCTTTTTAATAGTTCTGTAATTTTCATATGTTGCTTCCCCCTATCGCTTTGTAACAATTACTTGCGACAATAATTCTTCTACTTTTTCCTTTGTACATAAATCTGCTGAAAATGCTGTTGCACTCCCTGTTGCAACGCCATATTGAAATGCCTTTTCAATATCTTTTGTTTGTTCATATTCCCCTACAAATCCTGCAACAAGAGAATCTCCTGCCCCAACTGAGTTAATAACAATGCCTTTCGGAACAGTCGCCTCATATATACCTTCTGCCGTAAACAATAAAGCTCCATCTCCTGCCATTGATACTATAACGTGCTGTACACCTTGTTCGATTAATTTTCTTCCATACGGTAAAATGTCTTCTACTGTTGAAATCTCCACTCCAAATAACTCACCAAGTTCATGATGATTTGGCTTTATTAAAAACGGCTTATTTTTAATTACATGCTGCAGCGCACTACCACTTGCATCTACTACTACACGAATACCTTTTTCTGCTCCAAACGCTGCGATTGATTCATAAAAGGTATTTGGAATAGAAGCTGGTACACTTCCAGCTAGTACAACACAATCTCCAAATTGCATACTTTCGATTTTTTTCATTAACTGCCCAAATTGCTCATCTGTCACACTAGGACCCTGTCCGTTTAATTCTGTTTCTTCTTGTCCTTTTATTTTCACATTAATTCGAGAATCTCCGTCTACTTGGACGAAGTTTGTTGTTACACCTTCCGTCTGTAATACATCTTTAATAAATTGACCGGTAAATCCACCCGTAAATCCGAGTGCTACATTTCCAACACCTAAGCGATGAAGAACGCGAGAAACATTAATCCCTTTTCCTCCAGGAAACTTCATATCTTTCTCTGCTCGGTTTACTGTTCCTAAACTGAAAGAATTAACTTGTACTACATAATCAATAGATGGGTTTAAAGTAACTGTATAGATCATTGTTTATCAGCCTCAATTACATTTGTTTGTCTTTTATATTTTTCTAAATCAAGTTCTAAATGGTTTGTAATAATGCTTGCCTCTTCAACATTTGCAATTTTCGCAAACGCAACTTCTGAAAATTTACTTTCATCAATTAAGAAATACCCTTCGTTTGCTAATGTTAATGCCATTTGTTTCAAGAGTGCTTCTTCTGGATCTGGTGTTGTATACCCTAACTGTTCATGTACACCATTAGCTCCTAAAAAGCATTTATCAAAGCGGTACTTCTGCATACTTTCCTGTGCCATGGCACCAATTAAAGCTTTCGTCCTACTCTTCATCATTCCGCCTAGTAAATACGCCCGAATGTTATTTTCAACTAAAGCTTCAATATGCATAAGACCATTTGTAACAACAGTAACATCTTTATTTATTAAAAACGGAATCATTTCAAAAGTCGTACTTCCTGCATCTAAATAAATACAATCACCTTGTTCAACCAAGTTTGCCGCAAACCTTGCAATTTGTTGCTTTATATGAATGTTTTTGGATGATTTTTCAACCATCGTTGGCTCTTGCCCTTTTCCAGTTAATATAGAGGCACCGCCATGAACTCTTTTTAATAATCTTTGTTTTTCCAATTGCGCTAAATCACGACGAATTGTCGATTCAGAGCTTTCCGTTCTTTCAACTAATTGCTGCAATTTAACAATTTTCTGTTCCTTTACAAGTTGCAATATCATTTGATGACGTTCAGGAGTTAACATTTTATTCACCTCTCCTTTGATTACAGTATAATGAAAATGATCACAAAAATCAACCATAAACAACCAAAAATAATCATTAACAATCACAAACAGTTATAAACAACAAAAAAGAAACCTATTTGATACAATAATCAAATAGGTTTCTTCTCTCGATTTACTTATAAAGAATCTTTATAAATTGCAATAACATCGTCTTTATTTAATTTTTTAAAGTTACCGAATTCACCATAAGCCATCGCTTTATCCGCCATTAAGTCAATTTCATTTTCCCTAATGCCGTAATCAGCTAATGTTACTGGTGCTTCAATTGAAGTCCAAAATTGACGTAACGCCTCAATTCCCTCTAATGCAACCTCTTTATCTGTCTTCCCATCTGTTTCTACATCGAATACACGAATAGCGAACTGTTTAAAACGATTCATATTCTCATCCACAACATGCTTCATCCAGTTCGGGAATAAAATCGCTAGGCCACCTCCATGTGGTATATCATGAATTGCCGAAACTGCATGCTCAATATTATGAGTTGCCCAGTCTCCTTTTACTCCCATCGCTAAAATGCCGTTTAACGCCATAGTACCGCAATATAAAATTGTTTCCCTATGCTCATAATTTTCTAGATCACTTAAAAGCTTAGGAGCTGTTTCAATTACTGTTCTTAAAACAGATTCACAATAACGATCTTGTAGTTCTGTATTTGTTCCATGATGAAAATATTGTTCTAATACGTGTGACATGATATCTACCATACCGTAAATTGTTTGATCTTTCGGTACAGACGCAGTATGAACTGGATCTAAGATTGAAAACTGTGGGAAAGTAACCGGGCTACCCCAGCCATATTTTTCATTCGTTTCCCAGTTTGTAATTACAGATCCTGCATTCATTTCAGATCCTGTTGCTGCAAGAGTAAGTACAGTACCAAACGGTAACGCCTCACTTGCAAATGCTTTTTTCGTTACAATGTCCCATACATCTCCATCGTACTTACTACCAGCGGCAATCGCTTTCGTACAGTCGATTACACTTCCTCCACCCACTGCTAAAATAAAGTCGACTCCATTATCTTTACAAATTTGAATCCCTTTCTTTACAGTTGATACACGAGGATTCGGTTCAACACCTGTCAACTCAAACACTTCCGCATTTATATCCTTTAAAATAGAAACTACATTATCATAAATACCGTTTCTTTTAATACTTCCTCCTCCATATACGAGAAGAACTTTTTTACCGAACTGTGGAATTTCAGTTTTTAACTGCTCTAATTGTCCTTTACCAAAAATAAGTTTTGTTGGATTGCGAAATACAAAATTTTGCATATACCTTTACCATCCCTTCCATATAAAAAGCAACTATACTTTTGTATACCATATTTTTTAAATTTCACAAACAAATTTGCTTAACAAAAAAATCCCAGCCTTCAGGCTGGGATTTTTTATTGATAATAAGGTGAGATCATTAAGTAAACAATAACACCAGATAAGCTTACATATAACCAAATCGGCATCGTCCAACGTACAATTTTACGGTGACGTGTTAATTGATTCGTAAAACCAAATACAAGTGCGAACAAAGCAAGTGGTACGATAATCGCTGCAAGGATAATATGTGTAATTAAAATGAAGAAATACACATATTTAATGAAACCTTCTCCTCCAAAATGCGTTGCTGGTGCCAAGTAATGGTACGATAAATATGACACACAAAATAATAAAGTCGTTGTAAATGCTGCAAGAATAAAACCACGGTGCATTTTTACATTCTTTTTAATAATAGAGAATAAAGCTGCTAATAAAAATACAAACGTAAAACTATTAAAAATTGCATTTAACATTGGTAAGATAGTTACATCAAAATGTAATTCTCCTTCATAGCCAACAGGTCCAAAGAACAAAAATAAAATAATCGCGTTTACAATTACAGAAAGCGTTATCACAATAGGAGCATAGCTTTTCTGATTTGTTGATTGATCCACCAAATTGGTCACTCCTCTTCTTTCAAATATGTATAATTAACCTCACTATTTTAACATATTATTCACGGTGTAAATGTGACAATAGTTTGACACAGTAAGACAAGGCAAAGAAAAAACCCTTCTTAACAATACTTCTTAAGAAGGATTTTATCGCTTTATTATTCAAATAGCAATGCGATTAGTTTTTGTTAAAAAACGTACTGCTATACGCTTGAAATATTTCAGACACTTGATATCCCATTAATGTAATTGCTGTTAATGAAAAGAAACCAATCATAAGAAATCGAAACCACATGTAAATCTCCTCCTTGTATTTAGCTTAAAAAACGTTCGCTATATTACAAGTTGAGTGGCACTCTTCATCATCACTTTCCTTTTTCTTTACAATCGCTGTTATAAAACGAATCATAAAGAAGATAACAAAAGGAATTTGTTCATCATTTCTATTGGCATAGTTTAGCAACGGCTCACGTTGCAACTCGAACGGGGATGAGAAGGAATAGAACATACCTTGCTCTTCCACATATACGATTATAATTTTCATACAAAATACTATCCCAAGAAACGAAACAATATCTTGCCATTCTGTCGTATATAACAGGTTATACAGATCTAATACGTACTCTTCCATCATCATCCCCCCTTCCTTTTTTACCATTTTGCTCGCCTTCGTATAAAAAGTCAAGAAAAAAGTTTATATTCACTATGACAATAGTAATTACTCTTTTCTTTACTTAATATATGAATCTTTTCTAGCAATGATTGGATATACCTTTCTTCGAAAACAAGAAATTAGAATTGAACGGGTTCTTTATCCCCACTTTTAGGATTCAAAACCGAACTATTTTTATTTCTATTAAAAATAAAATAAGAAACTATAATAAAAACAGTAACAAGCATCGTTAAAAGTGCTTGTGAACGTAAAGATTCAATTGCAACCATTGCAACTAAAACTGCTATAATAGCGGCAATTGTAACATACGTTACATACGGGAAAAGCCACATTTTCACTTTCAAATTTTGTTGTTCTACTTTCCCCATTTTTTTACGTATCTTTAAATGTGAAACTGCTATAACTAGATAAACGAGTAACGCAATCCCACCAGATGCATTCACTAAAAATAAAAAGACTTTATCTGGAGATATGTAACTAAAAACAACTCCAATATAAGCAAAGAACGTTCCAAATAAAACTGCCCGAACTGGTACACCACTACTGTTCAATTTTAAAAATGCCTTTGGAGCATCTCCTCTTTCTGCCATCGAAAAAAGCATTCTTGAGTTTGTATATAAACCTGAATTCAAGCAAGAAAGTACAGCTGTTAAAACGATAAAATTCATAATTTGCGCTGCCGCTGGTATTCCTATATGTTCAAGTACCGCTACAAACGGACTTTTTAATATGTTTGCTGAATTCCATGGAAGAAGTGTAACAACTACAGCGATAGATCCAATAAAAAATACGAGAATACGCCAAATTACACTATTTGTTGCTGTTTTTACTGCTTTTACAGGTTCGGCAGATTCACCAGCCGCTACTGCAACAATCTCTGATCCCATAAATGAAAATATAACGACGGTAATTCCAAGCAGCACCGAACTTATACCATTTGGCATAAATCCCCCTTGCCCTACTAAATTTGAAGTGCCAGGTGCTTCCGTTCCTGGTACAAATCCTAAAATCACAGCAAGACCGAGGCATAGGAACAAAACAATACTAATTACTTTAATAAATGAAAACCAATATTCAAACTCTCCAAATGATTTCACTGAAAAAACATTCGTCAACGTTAATAAAATTGTTAATAGTAAGCTTAATAACCATAGTGGGATTTGTGGAATCCAGTATTGAATGATACCAGCCCCTGCTGTAGCTTCTATTGCAATAACAATTACCCAGAAGAACCAATATAGCCACCCAATTGTATAACCCGCCCAGGGACCGATTGCTTCTCGTGCATATGTTGCAAACGAACCACTTGTCGGATTAATAGCTGCCATTTCCCCCAGCATTCTCATAACGAAAATAACTAGAAGTCCTGCTAATGCATATGAAACGATAGAACCTGGCCCTGCTGAATGCACAACTGCACCACTTCCGACAAACAAACCAGCTCCTATTACGCCGCCAATTGAGATCATTGTAATGTGGCGTATTTTGAGATCTTTCTTAAGATTTTTATCCAACTCTTGTACATCCCCTTCCAAACTTGATTTTGAAATTTATGTAAGAGTATTATGCGAAAAACCTTGTCCTACACTTCAAAATATATCAAAATATTCTGAACTCAAAAATTACAATGCAAGCTCCTACAGAAATTATTACATTGAGGTTTAATAATTTTCCATACAAAATTGTTGAGAAAATTATAGATCTAGATAACTTTTTGTATAGATTATATTTCGATACTATTTCCACGCAAAAAAGAACAATAGATCCCTTTACAACCTATTGTTCTTTTTATTTATGCAAATTAATTTATCGTATTCACATCTAAAGTCTCAAGAAATTCTTTTCCATCTCTTAAATAACTATTCACAAGACTTAAAAGCAACTTACCACCAACCAACATCGCACGTTCATCAAAATCAAATTGAGGATGATGATGTGGATATGTTGCCCCTATTTCTTCATTACCGGCACCTGTGAAGAAAAATGCTCCTGGAACATGTTCTAAGTAGTATGCAAAATCTTCTCCCCCCATAATCGGTGGTACTTCAATGACCCTTTCTCTTCCAAGATCTCGTTTCGCAATCTCCATAAAATGACTCGTTTCATCTAAATGATTTATTAATATCGGATAGCCGCGTTTATATTGAATATCAACTTCAGCATGAAGAGATTGACAAATCCCCTCAACAACTCTTTTAAATTCCTTCTCCATAAATTCTCTCACTTCAGGATCCATCGTCCGAATTGTCCCTGTAAATATAGCAGTATCCGCAATAATATTATCCGCTTGACCAGCATGGAACGTACCAACTGTTAATACCGCAGATTGAAGCGGATCTATTTTTCGACTCACTAAAAGTTGCAACTGATTAATTACTTGTGTTGCAACGATAATAGCATCAACAGTATGATGCGGCATACCACCGTGACCACCTCGCCCTTGAATCTTCACTTCAAAAGTATCAGCTGCCGCCATCATTGCTCCAGCTTTCGCTCCAACAATTCCTAGAGGCATCTGAGAAGATAAATGTGTACCAAAAACAACATCTACTCCTTCTAAACAACCATCCTTAATCATAGCAATTGCTCCGCCAGGCTCTTTCTCTTCTGCATGTTGATGTATAAGAACTATTTTGCCAGAAAGCTGTTCTCTATGGTCACTTAATATTTTTGCAACGCCTAAAAGTGTTGCTGTATGTCCATCATGGCCACAAGCGTGCATTACGCCTGGAATCTTTGATTTATATGAAACTTGCTTTTCATCTTGGATAGGTAGTGCATCAAAATCAGCACGTAGCGCTATCGTCTTCCCAGGTTTTCCACCTTCAATTACGCCAATTACACCTCTTCCCCCAACGTCTGTTGTCACATCAATATGAAAGCTTTTTAAGATTTTAGCTATTTTTTTCGGTGTTTCTATTTCTTGAAACGATAGCTCTGGGTATTGATGAAAATCTCTTCGCCACGAAACCATTTCGTTATATAAACTTTCCAATTCTTTATGCCATGTTTCTATCATAGAAATTCTCCTTTCTTTTTTAACACTTTAAATAAAAGTTACATAATATTCTGTGTTTAATCAATAAAAAAGAGAACTTTCTCTGAAAGTCCTACTACTCTAGAATAGTCTAGTTGCTATTTTGCTTTAACACAAATACTGAAAGTTCAGGTACACTCCAAAATCTAACAGGCATTCGGGTTGTCCCAATACCACGATTTACGTATAAATGTAACGGCTTATTCTTCCCTTCTAATTCATACATACCTTCCACATAGCTCTCAGCTAGTTTTGTAGTAATTAATGGACCTATAAAAGGAATTTGAACTTGTCCTCCATGACTATGGCCTGACATTTGAAAATCAACTGGGTAACGAGCTACTCTATCTACAACATCCGGCTCATGTACTAATAGCATATTGAAATCTTCTTGTCTCACATGTTTTAAAGTCGAGTCTATTTGTGGCTTTCCTAATAAAAAATCATCCAAACCTGATATTGTAATATACTTTCCGTTTTCCGCTTTAATTTTTTGCACTTCATTTACTAACACAGAGAAACCGGCTTCCTCCATATACTTTTTATAAAATAAACTACCTCCCCCGCCCCTATCATGATTCCCATACACTGCATATTTCCCTAAGGGCGCATGTATTTTTTGTAAAATACCTTTCGCTTCTTCTCTTTCGGCTTTATATGATCCAAACTTATCTATTAAATCCCCTGTAAAAACTACTACATCTGGATGTAACGCATTCATCTTCTCCACCAAATTTTCTAGTTGTTTCAGTGTAAATTCTGGTCCTAAATGCACATCTGAGAATTGCAATATCTTTTTATTATTAAACTCTTTAGGAATTGTCGATGTTTCTATTTCATTCCACGTAACTGTTACTAGTTTTCGTTCTATTTCTGTCGCATAGAAATACAAACTTACTGAAATCATTACTATACTTATGAAACTGATTATAAATATTTTTATGATTGATTTTTTTTGTTCTTTTTTTACATGATGCGTATTCATGTTCTCACCTCTAGAAGTACTTTAAAGCCTTATTGTTACATTAATGTGACAACATGAACAATGTTAGCTATATCTAATTCCATCCCTATTCACTTTGACAATTTTATACAGAAGACATAACATATTTTTATAATACATAGATTCTTAAAAATGTTCCTTCTATTCATTCTATCATTTTATTAAGGAGAGATTATTCATGTCTGTATTTACACCCGAAGAAATTATGGAACTTGCTGCGAATTCCGGAAGAAAAAAAGCGCATTTATCATTACTCCCTATGCTAATTCTCGGTTTTTTTGGCGGTGCTTTCATAGCATTAGGGTATTTACTCGATATTCATGTTATTGGAACAATGCCAAAGTCTTGGGGATCATTTACTAGTTTTCTAGGCGCTGCTGTATTCCCTATCGGTCTTATACTCGTTATTCTTGCAGGTGGTGAATTAGTAACTGGCAATATGATGACCGTTTCAATGGCGTGGCTCCACAAAAAAATTGACTTATTTCACTTCATTCGAAATTTAGTCATTGTTACGTTTAGCAACTTCATAGGTGCTTTATTCGTTGCTTATTTTTTCGGTCATATCGTTGGATTAACAGAGGGTGCTTTTTTAGCGAAAACAGTTTCTATTGCGCAAGCTAAACTACAAGATACCCCACTGCAAGCCTTCATTTCTGCAATCGGATGTAATTGGCTCGTTTGTTTAGCTGTTTGGCTCAGTATGGGAAGTAAAGAATTTATCGGAAAGATTATCGGCATTTGGTTCCCTGTTATGACTTTTGTTGCGATTGGATTTCAACACGTTGTAGCCAATATGTTTGTCATCCCAGCTGCAATTTTTTCTGGTCATTTAACTTGGATTGAATATTTTCCAAACTTCATTTTTGTTTTCTTCGGAAACTTAGTAGGAGGTATGTTATTTGTAGCGTTACCTTATTTCATATCCTATAATAAGAAACTATCTTCCAATAAAGAGCAAACTGAATTAAAGAAAAAATCTGTATCCGCTTAAATAAAACGACTATACAGCTATCCTGAAAAATATTACAAATTTCATTTTTTTTGCGAATATATGTACGTACACTTGTTCTCGAATGTTTTATACGTTATAATAACAACTTAAATAGCATTATTTACATATGAGGTGAAAAACATGAACAAAACAGAATTAATTAAAAACGTAGCACAAAATGCTGAGATTTCTCAAAAAGAAGCTACTGTAGTTGTACAAACTGTAGTAGAATCAATCACTAACACTTTAGCTGCTGGTGAAAAAGTACAACTTATCGGATTCGGTACATTCGAAGTACGCGAAAGAGCTGCTCGTACAGGCCGTAACCCACAAACTGGTGAAGAAATGCAAATCGCAGCTTCTAAAGTACCTGCTTTCAAAGCTGGTAAAGAACTTAAAGAAGCTGTAAAATAATGAAAAAATAGCCTTCTCGTTTACGAGAGGGCTATTTTTTTCATTATATAATTAATAAAAATCTGACCATTATGCTGTTTCTTTTGTTCCTTTATGCAAATAAAACCTTTCCTTTCAAAGAAAGGTTTTGCTGTAATACTCGCTTCTGTATATATCTCCCTATGCCCCAAGTTCACTGCTTCTTTTTCTAACTTCTGTAGTATGTATGAAGCTATCCCTTTCCCTTGATAGTCTTTATGCGTAAATAAGCGATCTACATAATAATCATCATTATAATCCCCAAATCCCACTATCACACCGTTATGATCCGCTACATAACTAATATTCTTCTCTAAAGACTGTAACCAACTTTCTCTATCTAGTCGATCTGGTGCCCATGCCTGTAGCTGTAACACGTTATAATCTTTTGCATTAATTGTATGAACTGTTTCATAAAACAACTGTAATACTTGTTCTAAATCCTCTTTATGGAATGTTCTAATGATCGTATCTTTTAACATATATGAACCTCCTTACTAAACTATCATTTAACTTTTCTATCATCTAGTATTCAATATTTCTGCTTTATTATATCTTTTTTCTTTCTATATAAACAAAAAACAATACTTATTTCAAAGTATTGTTTTTTGTTTAAAAGCATATTCAATTACCCTATAGATTTAAATTTCATTATTTTAATTTCACTCTTTGCAATCGCAATGCATTTAATACGACCGATACAGAACTAAATGCCATCGCCGCTCCTGCAACCCAAGGTGCTAAGAAACCGAACGCTGCAATCGGGATTCCTAAGCCGTTATATGCTAGTGCCCAGAATAAATTTTGCTTAATATTTCTTATAGTCATTTTACTCATAAAGATTGCATCAGCAATACTATTTAAATCACCACGGATTAACGTAATATCTGCCGCTTCCATCGCTACATCCGTTCCGGTTCCAATTGCCATACCGATATCCGCCGTAGCAAGTGCAGGAGCATCATTTATTCCATCCCCAACCATTGCTACTTTCTTACCTTGAGCTTGAAGTTTTTTCACTTCTTTTGCTTTTCCTTCTGGTAATACTTCTGCAATTACGTGATCAATACCAACTTGCTTAGCGATTGCCTGAGCAGTTTGTGTATTATCTCCTGTAATCATAACAACGTCTAGACCCATTTTCTTAAGTCTTGCAATAGCTGCTTTTGAAGTATCTTTTACAGTATCCGCAACAGCAACAATTCCAGCATATTCCTTATCTATCGCAATAAGCATTGCTGTTTTTCCTTCTCGCTCTAGTTCTTCCATTGATTTAGAAACTTCTTCAATATCAATATTAAACTTCTTCATTAATCGGCGTGTACCAATTAATAATTGTTTTCCTTCGACAACCGATTCAATACCAAATCCCGGAATTGCTTCAAACGTTTCTGAACTTGGGATATCAATTCCCTTTTCTTTAATTCCTGCAACAATCGCTTCTGCAAGTGGATGTTCAGAATTTCTTTCTGCTGCACCGACTAATTTTAATATTTCCTTCTCTTCAAATCCGTCTGCTACAATAATATCTGTTAATACTGGTTTTCCATTTGTTACTGTACCCGTTTTGTCTAAAATAATAGTATCTAATCGATGCGTTGCTTCTAAATGCTCTCCACCTTTAAATAAAATACCATACTCAGCTGACCTTCCTGATCCAGCCATAATAGATGTAGGTGTCGCAAGACCTAAAGCACATGGACAAGCAATCACAAGTACTGCAATCATTTTCTCAAGCGATCCGCCAAAATCACCAGGTGTAACAAATATCATCCACACCGCAAATGTAATAATAGCAATCACAACTACAACTGGTACGAAAATACCAGAAATTCGATCAGCTACCCTTTGAATAGGCGCTTTCGATCCTTGAGCTTCTTCTACTACTTTAATAATTTGAGCTAATGCAGTATCCCTACCTACCTTAGTAGCCTTAACTTTTAAAAATCCATTTTTATTCATTGTAGAACCGATTACTACATCCCCAATTGTTTTATCAACTGGAATACTTTCACCCGTTAACATCGATTCATCAATCGCTGACTTTCCTTCCACAATCTCACCATCTACTGGTATTTTTTCACCAGGCTTTACATAAACGATATCACCAGCTACTACCTCTTCGATTAAAATTTTCATTTCCGTTCCATCTCGCACAACTGTAGCTGTCTTCGCTTGTAAACCCATCAACTTTTTAATTGCTTCTGATGAACGTCCTTTTGCTTTTGCCTCAAATAATTTACCTAAAATAATTAATGTAATAAGTACTGCGCTCGTTTCAAAATATAAATCTGTCATATGTTCCGAAGAACCAATCGACCTAATGCTTAAATACACACTGTAGAAATACGCTGCAGAGGTTCCAAGTGCTACGAGAACATCCATGTTGGCACTTTTATTGCGTAACGCTTTATAAGCACCAATATAAAACTGGCCTCCAATTATAAACTGTACTGGAGTTGCAAGGGCTAGCTGCACCCAAGGGTTCATAAGCATATCAGGTAAATAGATAAACGATGTAAATGAGAAGTGGCTCACCATTGCCCATAATAATGGGAATGATAAAATAAACGAAATAATAAACTTCTTCTTTTGTCGTTCAATTTCTTGTAATCGATGATCCGTTGATGCATCTTGCTCATCTGATTTCACTTCTAATTGATATCCTAGCTTTGTAATCGCACTCTTCATTTCATTTACATTGACTTCATCAGGATTAAAGTCTACTGTTGCCGATTCTAAAGCGAAATTTACTGTCGCTTTATTCACACCCCCCAGCTTATTTAAACGTTTTTCTACTCTATTCGCACAAGCTGCACATGTCATTCCTGAAACAGTAAACTCAGCTTTATCACTTACAATTCCATATCCTAACGATTCAACTTTTTCTTTAAATTGTTGCGGATTTGTTTTTGTCGGATCGTACATTATTTTTGTTTTTTCCAGTGCAAAGTTTACATTTGCATCATGAACACCTTCTACTTTTTTCAGACCTTTTTCAATTCTATTTGCACATGCCGCACATGTCATTCCTGATATTTGAAGATTGGCCTCTTTTTGTTCATTCATGTCTCTCACCTCTATATACCCTTATGAGGTATAATTATTAGCAAAATAAATCGTACTTCGTTTAAAGTACGATTTATTTCCATATCTAAAAATAATTATTGAACATCGTATCCTTGATCTTCGATTACAGCAACGATATCTTTTAGTGTTACGGCAGACGAGTCGATAGTAACTTCAACAGTTCCTTCTGCTAATTGAACCTTCACTTGTTCAACACCGTTTAGCTCTTTCACACTGCTTTCGATAGAATTTACACAATGGCCACAAGACATACCTTCAACTTTTAATGTTAACTGTTCCATTTAAAATCCTCCTCTTGTTCATTCATTGTTTGTTAATCACAACCCTATCTTACCATACCCCCCTAAGGTAATCAATGGTTTTATATCATGATTTTTCAATTATTTTCTAAAAATTTATTTTATACACAATTTTTCACATCAATACACCTAAGTTCTATATGCGGATAAACAAAAAAACAAGCCAGTTAAATACTAGCTTGTTTTTACGCTTTTGAAAAACGTTCAAATACTGTCATTAATTCTTCAATTGCTTCGTCACCATTACCATCTTTAATAGCTCCTGAAACACAATGACTTGTATGATTTTTGAGAACACCCATTCCTACTTTTTTCATCGCTGCATTAATCGCTGAAATTTGCACTAAAATATCAACGCAGTACCGATCATTTTCAATCATGTTTTGAATACCACGGACTTGCCCTTCAATTCGCTTTAATCTATTTATAATTTGTTCTTTTTCTTTTTCTGATCTATGTGTTACTGATTCATGCTCTTTATGATCCATATTATCACCTTTTCAAAGTTTTTCTTCAACCAATAAAACAATTATTTTTACGAGTATACCAATTATAGCATCAAACATCTATGTATGATACCCCACACGAGTATATTTCCACTTTATGATTATTCTTAACAATTTATTGACTTCTCAGTCCCCATTATCATTATACCCTGTCCTTTTTTTAAAAAAATCATTACATCTTCCATCAAAACTCAATAAAGAAAAACTTTAATCAGAGGGAGTTTTATCCATCCCCCTCTGATTATTTTTCCTAACGAATCGGGCTTTTACGGGCAGTTAATGCGGGATAAAATGAAACATTAATAAGCGGGGATTGTCCATTCCCGCTTATTATTCGCCCACAAATGTAACAGTCTTAATCTTCACATATTTAAATTGAAACTTTTTTCTTCCTATATATAATTATTGTTGATCACATACTTTTGTATCATTCACTACAGAAGTTCCTTCAACGGTTACCGTATGAAAACAATCCTTTACTCGGACAGTAACAACATTGTCTTGTCGATCAATGATATGATATTCATTAAAATTTTTATTCAGAGCACTGCGAATTTGTTCTCCTTCATAAATTGGAATACCATGTGATAAAACCCAAATAAGCCCAGCGATAGCAAGAATAGTTTTCATACGATCTACCTCCTTGAGAATATAGTGAACTTTTAATCCGCATTTTTTTAGCTCTACTAATCATGAATTAAATTAACCAAGCTTTTTTAGAAATAAGTTCATTTCGTCTATATTATGTTTATGCTAATTGTGACTGAATTGTGACAACTTTTTGTCTCTTTAGACGAAAAGTTGAAACAAAACTTTCAAAAAGGACAATTCTACTTACAAAAACAAAAGGCTATGAGGAATTTCCCCATAGCCCTTTCTTTGCATTTTATTAAACAATCATTACAGGGACGCTTAATGCATCTAATCCCGAAGTAATTGTCCCAATATGAAGATTATGTATATCGCGTACACCTTCTACACATGACTAATAAATCGTAACCCCTTACTTAAAGAAGTCGGCACAACAGATACATGATTCTCTCCTTCAGCTTCATAAAACTTATACCTAAACTTCTCATGTTTTAATTGAAGTAGACGTTCTGATAATACATTTGCATCTATAACCATGTGCTCTCGTTCCAATGAGCCAACTGTAAGGAATACTCCCGTTTCAAACTTAGCATTATTTAATTCATTTGTAATGTTCCCTTCTTTTTCAAGCACGGATCGGTTATTCCACCAAATAGATGGACTACTTATAAAATAATTTTGAAAGGCATTTACGTTTGTGAATAGTATATGTAAAGCAAATAGACCACCTAAAGAATGTCCAAATAACGTTTGCTTTCCTTTATCAATCTCAAATTCTTTTTCAATTTGTGGTTTCAATTCTTCTTCAATAAAAGTAAAGAAGTTATGCGCTCCCCCTGTTTTAGGCCACGGTTTACCGTCCGGTTTTAACGGGGCATCTTTTGAAATTACACTAGGCGTAAAATCATAGCATCTTTCTTCTCCTGAAAATGCACCTTCAATCGGATAACCAATACCGACTATAATGGCTGGTGAAACACCTGTTTTTTCTGCTCTAACTGATTGTATTTTAACCGCTTCATGGAATGTTTGAAAAAAGGCATTGCCATCTAAGACGTATATGACAGGATATCCTGACGTTGCTGCTGGTTGCTTCGGCTTTGAAATATGAATTTGATATTCTTTATCTTCTAATTTCGAATACATTTTCCACTGTTCTGTATTAGATGTAATAATCTGCTGTTTTTCAATAGTAGTATTCACCCTATATCCCCCCTTTTTAACTTGTTACATATATTTCTACTTTTTCTTCTTGCGATACAACGCTATCGTAGCCGAAACAAACAGGAGAGCCGTTATACGGATCAATCATGACACGCGCATCAATATGAAATACTTCTTTTAATACTTCATTTGTAATGATTTCTTCCGGACTACCAGTTGTAACAATTTCCCCTTCCTTCATTGCAATAATTTCATCTGAAAACCTCGCTGCATGGTTAATATCATGTAGTACCATTACGACTGTACAATTATGTTCTTTATTTAATTTCTCCACAATTTGTAATACATCTAATTGATGAGACATATCAAGGTATGTAGTTGGCTCATCTAACAGCAATACCTCTGTCTCTTGTGCTAAAGCCATCGCTAACCATACCTTTTGTCGTTGACCACCCGATAAATTTGCAATTTGTCTCGTTCGAAATTCAGAAGTTTTCGTTATATCTAGTGCCCAATCAATCATCTCTTTATCTTTTGAAGTTAACTTATTTACGTTATTTCGATGAGGATAACGTCCATAAGAAATTAATTCTTCTACTTTAAGCTCTCCTGGTGCAATTGGAGTTTGTGGAAGTAAAGCTAACTGCTTTGCAATTTCTTTCGTCGGAATTGTATTTAAATCTTGCCCTTGCAAATACACTTTACCGCTTTTTTGTTTTAAAATCCGTCCCATTGTCTTTAACAAAGTTGATTTTCCGCACCCATTCGGACCTATAATTGTCGTTACTTTTCCTTCTTGTATTTCCACATTTAAATCGCGAAACACGGTAAGCTTTTCATAACTCGTTTCTAAATTTTTTGCACTTAAAATACTCACTTTTATTCCCCCTCTTACGCTTTCGCCTTATAAAGTAAATATAAGAAATACGGTACACCGACAATAGAAATAACAATTCCAACTGGTAACTCTACAGGTGTGAAAACTGTTTTTGCAATAAAATCTGAGGCAATTACAAGAAACATTCCTATTACTCCGCACGTAGGAATTATATGCTTATGCTGAATACCAACAAGTCTTTTCGCTATATGTGGTGCCATTAGTCCGATGAAACCAATACTTCCTGAAACAGCAACGCATGCGCTCACAAGTCCGATACTACTTAATAGTAAAATAGATTTCTCTCTTTCTACCGAAACACCTAAACTTGTAATACTCGTTTCTTCCAATTGGAATAAATCTAATAGATAAGCTTTCTTTTGTATAAGAGTAATTAATATGATAAGCCACGGCAACATCGCAACAATATACTTCCAGTTCGCACTATATATACTTCCAGACACCCATACTGCAGCCATCTCGAAATCAGTTGACTTCATTTTGAGTGATAAATACATAGAAAAGGCTCCAAATCCTGATCCAATTGCAATCCCTGTTAATAAAAGTCGCTGCGAGTCTAGCTTACCGTTTTTCCAAGAAAACAGATAAATCATTATCGCTGCACCTAATCCACCTATTAAGCCAAACATCGGCATCATCATTATAGAAACCCAGTCTGTGCTCTTTAATTGCCCTTGAAAGAAAAACATAAAAATTACGATTGCTGTTCCTGCACCTGCATTTACTCCTAAAATACCTGGATCCGCCAAGCCATTTCTCGTAATCCCTTGAATTACAGCACCCGCAACGCCGAGACCTAATCCTACTAATCCAGCAATTACTATGCGCGGAAGACGAAATTCAAAAATAACTAAATCATGGTCTGGTACTGGATCTATCCTAAGGAGTGTTTTAAATACATCTATAATCGTAATATCAAACGTACCATTCGTTAAACTAATATAAATAGCACATAGTATTAAAAATATAATAATCCCCATCGTCATTCCAAAACGTTGACTTGAACTTTTAAGCATGTCTCTCTCCTCCTCTTGTACGGATTAAATAAAGGAAGAAAGGAATCCCAATTAAAGATGTTACGACTCCAATTGGCGTTTCAAATGGATAATTTACAAATCTACTTAAAACATCACATAACGCTAAGAAAACGCCACCAATAACACCTGCACATGGCAATATCCACTTATAATCTACCCCAATTAAAAAGCGAGTAATATGCGGAATAATTAAACCTACAAAACCAACTTTCCCCACTAAAGCAACTGCTGTTCCCGTTAAAAAAATAACTGATAAAATAGCCATCGCTTTAACTAGCTTTGTACGCTGCCCTAGATTAATAGAAACTTCTTCTCCTAAAGAAAGAATAGTAATAGATTTTGATATTAACAGCGCTAAAACTATTCCAATTATCCCAAAAGGTATCGTGATTTTAATAATATTCGGGTCCACTTGATCTAATTTTGCATTAAACCAAAAGCTAACATTTTGAGAAATTTGGAAATATGAAGCCATTGCAGCAGATACACTACTTAAAAATGTTCCAATAACTGTTCCGATAATTGCTAACCTAACTGGTGATAAGCCATTTTGAAGGAGCGAACCAAAGCCAAACACGATACCGGCTCCTAGTGCAGAACCAATCATTGAACATAAAACCATACCAATTGATGACATTCCCGGAAGAAAAATCATACAAAGTGTAATAACAAAGGCTGCCCCATCCGTCACACCCATAATAGAAGGGGATGCAAGATAGTTTCTTGTCATCCCCTGCATAAGTGCTCCTGATATGGCTAGAAATGCTCCGACTAAAAGAGCTGCAACTACCCTTGGTAAACGTGAAGTAATAATAATATTATGATTTACATCACTTGAATCAAAATGAAATAATGCATTCCACACTGTTTCAGCATCAATGTTTTTCGCACCATATAAAACAGAAAGTATAACGATAATTAAAATCAATATGGGTGCTATACATAAAATGGTTACTGGTACTGCATTCGTTTTCTGCATATCATTCAACGCACCTTACTTATTGTATTATTTAGATAAATTTTTCACTGCTTCTTTTAAGAATGCTGTTTTACTCCAAGCTGTACCACCTTGTGCCATTGGATCTACAACGTTTACAAATACTTTCTTTTCTTTCGCAGCATTCATACTTTGCCAAATTGGATTGCTTTCAATTTCTTCTAGCACTTTCGGGTTTTTATTTTCACTTGCCTCATATTGTAAGAAAATATAATCTGGGTTAAGTTCAGCAAGTTTTTCAAATGAAATTTTCTCTTGTGCTTTTACAGCTTTAAGTTGTTCTGGAGCAGTTAGTCCAAGATCTTTATAAATCACAGGGTTAAAGTATACTCCTTCTGGATATAGGAATAATTCGTTTGCTCTTAGTCTTATAACAAGTACTTTTTTATCTTTTAACTTATCTCCTAGTTTTGCTTTTGCTTTTTCAGCGTCCGCATTGTAATCTTTAATAATTTTTTCTGCTTTATCTTTTTTACCAGTTAGTTCTCCCATTAGCTTTAAGTTATCTTCCCAATCTGTTGAAACATGTGATACTGGGAACGTCGGAGCTACTTTCGTAAACTTTTCAGCTGTTTCTGCTGGGAATTTCGTACTAGATGTAATAACATCTGGTTTTAATTGAAGCAATGTTTCAAAGTTCGGTTGCATCTTTTCACCTACAGATTTTGCACCCTCTAATTCTTTTTCAAGATACTTTGGTAATTTACCGCCTACAGTAATTGCACCAACTGGTTTAATTCCAAGTACTGCCGCATCTTCCATTGACTCTAAACTAGCCGTCGCAATTTTATCTACTTTTGCTGGTACTGTATATTCTTTACCTAAATATGTAATTTTTCGCGTTTCATCTTTTTTCGTTTCCGTAGCTTTTGTTTGTTGCTTTTGTTCCCCAGAAGTGTTGTCTGCACTATTACATGCTGCCAAACCTACACTTAAAACTGTTACCATCCCTAATGTAAATAATTTCTTGTTCATATTGATATATCTCCTCTCGAAATCTTTAAATATATTATTCCAACAACTAAACTTAATTATATGAAACATAACCTTCATCTATATTTCACATCATTAACAAATCTATGTAAAATGAAGATTCATCCTCGTTCACTTCCCCTAGTATGAAATTATTTGCCGTTCCCACCAACGATAACTATTATCATTGATAATGATTATCGTTATTAAGTATATATTTAATATTTAATTATTTCAAGAATGATTTGAAAAATTTTAACAAACTGAACAAAAAAAGAAGTATCTCCTTTTCTCAGGAAGATACTTCTTTTTTTAGAAATCCATATGTAATTCAACCGGACAATGGTCGGATCCCATTATTTCACTATTAATTTTCGCATCGGTAATTTTATGTTTTAGCCTTTCAGAAATTACAAAGTAGTCTAAGCGCCACCCGATATTTTTCGCTCTTGCTCCCATACGGTATGACCACCATGAATATGCGCCTTCTTGCTCAGGGTATAAAAAGCGATATGTATCAACAAAGCCTTCCTCTAAAATATTTGTAAACTTCTCTCTTTCTTCATCCGAAAAACCAGGATTTTTTCGATTGCTTTTCGGATTTTTCAAATCGATTTCTTTATGGGCAACATTTAGATCACCACAGAAAATAACTGGTTTCTTTTTATCTAATCGCTTTATATATGCCCTGAAATCATCTTCCCATTTCATTCTGTAATCTAAACGTTCTAATCCCCGTTTTGAATTTGGTGTATATAGCGTTATCATGTGAAAATCTTCAAATTCTAATGTAATAACGCGTCCTTCTTGATCATGTTCTTCAATCCCTAAACCGTATGTAACAGAAAGCGGTTCTTTTTTCGTGAAAATAGCCGTTCCTGAATAACCTTTTTTCACAGCATAATTCCAATATGTATAATATCCCTCAGGATTTAAATCAATTTGTCCACTTTGTAATTTAATTTCTTGTAGACAAAATATATCTGCATTGGATTCCTCAAGATATTCTAAAAAACCACCCCTCGCGATAACTGCACGCAAACCATTTACATTCCATGAAATTAACTTCACTTATAGTCCTCCTCTTGATGTTCACTTTCAAAGTTCATGCTAACACAAAATAGATAACCTATCATAGTTTCATCTTTGTAATCTTGCTCTTACATTTATGAATACGTACATACGCACATGATTCAGGTTATACTAATTTCAGAGGTGATGATCTTTGCAAAATGAAGAGTTTACGCTAACAAGTGAGCATTGGCAAGCTATTATTCATAATGATTCTTCCTATGATAACAAATTCTTTTATGCTGTGAAATCAACCGGGATTTTTTGCCGGCCATCATGCAAATCAAGAATACCGAATAAAAACAACGTACGAATTTTTCTAAACGCAGAGCAAGCATTGCATGAAAACTTTCGTCCGTGCAAACGTTGTAAACCAAATGGGATTGCTTTGCCTAATGAAGAGTGGGTAAAACAAATTAAAGACTATATTGAAAAGCATTATGACGAAGAGTTAACTCTCGACACACTCGCAGAAATGTGCCACGGTAGCCCATTTCATTTACAACGCACTTTCAAAAGATTGATAGGGAAAAGTCCAATAGAATATTTACAGCAAATCAGGATTGTTAAAGCGGCAGAATACCTTTCACATACAAATCAATCTATCAAGGAAATTAGCACTGCTGTTGGGATAGAAAACCCAGAGTATTTCGCAACTTTATTTAAAAAGAAAACCGAATTTACTCCTACTGAATATCGAAAAAAGAACGGAACAAAAGAGGTATGAAATAATGAAACCATATGAAAATAAAACTATATATTGGACATTGCTTATTCATAAACATTGGCGTATGCATATTGCAGCTACTTCAAATGGATTATGCTTTATCGGATCGCAAAATGAAACTTTTGAAGAACTAAATACGTGGGCTAGCAAAAAACTGCCACAACATACATTCATCCAAAATCCAGATTATCTGCAAACATATACAAAAGAACTTATCAAGTATTTGGAAACCAAACTAGAAACCTTTACAATTCCTATCGATGTTTACGGAACTGCATTTCAATTATCTGTTTGGAATATGGTACGTGAAATTCCTTATGGAAAGACATATTCTTATTCAGAAATCGCGGAAAGCATTCAAAAACCTACAGCTGTGCGTGCCGTTGCTACTGCTATTGCCGCCAATCCCCTTCTCATTACAATTCCTTGCCATCGTGTTATAGGAAAAGATGGAAAACTGACTGGTTTTAGAGGAGGATTAGAAATGAAGAAAGAATTGCTTACATTAGAAACGTTACAGGTGGAACCTATATGACCGAACTTAGCTATGACTCATTAACTTTAACTGTTCCGAAAGAATTTAGTTTTCAAGAAAACTTGCGCTATCTATCACGTTCTAACAATGAATGTATGTTTCACATTGAAGATGACAAAATCTATAAAGTCATCCCTGTTCAAGATGTAAATCCTTTAATTGAAGTTAGCATGAATACTGATGGCAATATTCAAGTACGTTTTTTAGGAGAATTATATATCTCTGAAAAATGGATATGCGATGCTGTAGCTAACTATGTAAAAGAGTGGTTTGATTTAACTACTGATTTAGCTCCCTTTTATAAATTAGCTATACATGACCCACTCCTTCAAGGTCCTATTCAAGAGTATTATGGGCTTCGCACATTAGGTATTCCAGATTTATTTGAAGCACTTTCCTGGGGAATTATCGGTCAACAAATTAACCTCACATATGCCTATACTCTAAAAAGAAGATTAGTCGAACAATTCGGAAATTATGTAGAATGGCACGATAGAAAACATTGGATATTCCCATCACCTGACACAATTGCAAATCTACATGTAGAAGATCTCAAAAAATTAAAAATGACAACTAGAAAATGTGAATATTTAATCGGTATCGCGGAGCTTATTGCAGAAGGGAAACTATCAAAAGAATCTTTACTACAAACACAGGATATAAAGATTGCCGAAAAACAATTAACTGCTATCTATGGTATAGGACCGTGGACTGCCAACTATGTTTTAATGCGCTGTTTACGATTTCCTTCAGCTTTTCCAATTGATGATGTTGGTTTGCATAATGCAATTAAATTTATAACAGGTTCCGAAAGTAAACCGACTAAAAATGAAATAAAAGATTTTGCAGCAAATTGGATAAACTGGGAGTCTTACGCCACTTTTTATTTGTGGCGAATACTATACTAAACAACCAAGTAGCACATCCGTACTACTTGGTTGTTTTTTTAAGCTTGTTCTTCAAACCTTCTTGCGATTTCTACAATAACTTGAACGGCTTTTTCCATAGTATCTACCGAAACATACTCAAATTTTCCGTGATAGTTTTCACCACCAGTGAAAATATTCGGCGTTGGTAATCCCATATACGATAATTGTGATCCATCTGTTCCACCACGAATTGGATGGATGTTCGGTTCGATATTTAAACTTTTCATCGCTTCATATGCAATATCAACAATTTCTCGCACTGGTTCAATTTTTTCAAGCATGTTATAGTACTGATCATTCATCTCTAAAACAATCGCATCTTCACCGTACTTCTCTTTCATGTTTTTCACAATATCTTTAATGTTATTTTTACGCGCTTCAAAATGATTACGATCAAAATCTCGAATAATATAGTAAGCTTTACTTTGCTCGACATCACCATTTAAAGAAAGCAAATGATAGAATCCTTCATAGCCTTCCGTATATTCTGGTGCATCTTCTACTGGTAAATGCCCATTAAACTCCATAGCAAGTTTAGTTGCGTTACGCATTTTATTTTTCGCTGTTCCAGGATGTGTATTCGTTCCGTTAAATGTTAACTTAGCACCTGCAGCATTAAAACTTTCATACTCTAAACCACCTAATGGACCTCCATCCATCGTGTAAGCAAATGATGCACCAAACGCTTCTACATCAAAATGCGCTGGCCCACGACCAATTTCTTCATCCGGTGTAAATGCTACTCTTATTTTCCCGTGCTTAATTTGCGGATTATGTATTAAATAGTTCATTGCAACCATAATTTCTGTAAGACCAGCTTTATCATCTGCTCCTAGAAGTGTTGTACCATCAGTTGTAATAATGGTATGTCCTTTATATGATGGTAATTCCGGGAACTGCTCTGGTGTTAACACAACATTTAACTCTTCATTTAACGTAATTGCATTACCATCAAAATTTTCATGAATTTGTGGTTTTACGTTTTTCCCTGTAAAATCTGTTGCTGTGTCTAAATGAGCTAAAAACCCTATTACAGGAACATCCTTATCTGTATTAGCAGGCAGTGTTGCCATTACGTAACCATTATCATCCATCGTCACTTCTGATAACCCAATCTCTTTTAACTCTGTCACTAATAACTTACCAAACTCAATTTGACCTGGTGTTGTAGGCACTGTATGACTTTCTTCATTTGATTGTGTATCAATCTTTACATATCTCGTAAATCTTTCAATAAGTTCTTGTTTCAAATTCGTTCACTCCTTTTATAGTTCTCTCTCTATTATAATCCTTAAAACGAAATATTTTAACTTTTTTGACTGTGAAAATATATATCCATTTACATTTTTAATAAATTATAAAAAGACATAATATTTGTACATTGAAATTCAAACATGTAATATACATCATTATATATTGGGAGGTTTTAAAGATGAGGCTAACTCTCTTTCGCTATTTTCTTTTTTTCCTAGGATTAATTTTCTTTGGACTTGGAAATGCTCTTGCAGTCAAAGTTAAATTCCTCGGTTTACACCCTTGGGAAGTTTTAAATATGGCTCTCTACCAACGATTTGGGTGGACAATTGGTACGTGGAGTGTCATATGTGGATTATGTCTCGTTCTTATCTCTTTACTAGTAGATCGAAAATATATAAACGTGGGCACATTTTTAAATGCACTACTTATCGGTCCTATTATGGACTTTTTCTTACAATCAAAAATCCTTCCAAACGCTAGTGATTATTTATGGATAAACTTACTCATTTTATTTTCTGGTATTGCAATTACAGGAATTGGGGGCGGCATGTACGTTGCGGCTAGTATTGGTGCTGGACCCCGCGATGGATTCATGCTTACCATTTCTGACAAAACTGGGTTATCTATTAGCCGTGCTCGAATCATTGTAGAATGCTTTGTACTAGTCATTGGATACATGCTAGGAGGTCCTGTTTTTATCGTAACTTTTCTATACACTTTTATTCAAAGTCCAATATTCCAGCATTCATTTAAGGTATTTCAAAAACTCTTACATACTTTAAATAACAAAAACAAAGAACATATTAGTGAAAATATTTAAAACTCAACTTAATACAAAAGAGTGTGTTTTAAAGGTAATTTTTAAAACACACTCCATATACCCCATTTCATTCTTCTTTCCATACTCTCTCTACATTCATTAATTGCTCTTCTTTAAATTCTAGCTTATATATATCCGGTTTGGATGTATTCATTAAAAATTCAAGTCCATATTGATTATCAAAATAGTTCATCATTAGTGTCATTACAAGCCCATGTGTACCAATTACAATTTTATGTCCTTGAAAATTCATTAATATTTCTTTTAACACTTTCACTACCCTTCTCTGACAATCCGCATATGACTCTCCATCCGTCAGTGCATATTTTGGATTAAAAAACATCTCCTTTACAAGTGGATACACTTCCTTATCCGATATAATTTTATCTTCATTTGAAAACTTACACTCTTTAAGATTTTCATATACTAATATTTCTTTTTCATGTAGATTTGCTGACTCTTCTATCGTTAACATAGCCCTCTTATACGGACTTGAAATGAAAGTATTAATTCCCTCTGTTTTTAATATCTCAGTTACTCTTTGAGCATCTAAAATTCCCTTCTCAGTTAATCCACGTGTTCTTTCATTTCCTTCTAATTTTGGCGATTCACCATGCCTAACCATATAGATATATGTATTCATAATTCCTCCTTAAAAATATTTATAAGTTAATTACTTTAATCTTTTCCGTATCAAAACTTGAATACAATCAAAATATTAATTTATTCTTTTTTTATGAACTTTGCTGAGCAGTTCGTCTAACCCACTCCGAAACTAAACTCTCAAATAATTCAGGCTGTTCAATTTGCAAATTATGTCCCGCCATATCTAATACCGCTAATGTCGCTCTTGGATAATCTTCAATGATTCCTACAATATCTTGATAACCTACCGATATATCTTGTCTTCCGGCCAATAAAAGAACTGGCTTCTCATATTTTCTACAATGAAAATTCATAGTAAGAGAGTAATTCTTTTGCAACCTTTCAATAAATTCATAATTAGCAACATCTAACCCTGGCTTAATTTCTTCTTTAAATCGCGTATATGTATATTCATTTGCTACCACCGCTAACTCACTAAATTCTTCTCTTTCGGTAGAAGTTAGCGTATTTAAAAACTCCTCATCTCGTACAATTACCTGTTTATCTGGTAATCGTCTTTCTTTTTGTTGTGCTACGACAACAGGACATACTAATAATAATCCATTCACTCTCTCAAACACCTTTGAAAGTATCCCTCTAGCTAAATATCCACCGAAAGACTCTCCTACCAGTAAAAAATCTTTCTTTTGAATGATTTCTTCAATAAATGTAGTTAACACTTCTAATATATGATCTGAACTATTTATCCAATCTGGAGCGTTCGACTTTCCCATACCAGGTAAATCAATATATATTCGTTGATAACCTTCATATTTCTGAAATACCGATTCCATACATTTCATCATTAACCTATGGTCAGGAGCACAGCCATGTATGATAAGTACTGGCTTTCCTTCTCCAATGATTTCATAATATAATTCTGCATCCCTAATCCGGCATATCATAAAAAAACCTCCCTATTTTTATATTCACCTTTAAAAACAATCCTCTCAAACTCAAAAGAATACACGTTCTCATTTTATATCTTTTCAGAAGTTAATTTCAAATCTTAATTTTCAGATTACAAAAACAAAAAATCTTCCCTATGAGTGTATCTCCTCCAAGGAAGCTTTTTTATCTTTTCTTATACTCTATCAAAATTCGAAACTTCTCTAGCCTCATTCTTCTATTTGCATCAATACAATTCTCCAACCATCTGGGTCCTCTATAGTAATTCCCTTTTCTTTCCAATATGGATTTTCCGGTTCTACTTCATCGTATCCCATTGCATGCAGCCTTTTACTCACTTTTTCTATTTCTTTATATTCTCTTATATAAAACACAAGTAAATTATCCTTTGTTGGGGCTGTACATGGGCTTCCATCTATATGTCTTGTAAATTCTAAATGATATTCTTCATCCGGTAGACCAAACATGACTCCATCATAGCCATCATGATCATAAAACTCACCTATACGTTTTAAGCCTAATCCTTCTTCATAAAACGCTATAACCTCTTCAAACTTATCCGTTGGACGTGCTATTCTAAACTTCACCCATTTCATCATGATTTTCCCTCCATCTTAAAAATTAATTACTGTATTACATATTATTGTATATAATTAACACGTTTCTTTAATCCCTCATTAGTATGAGAATAGCTAAATACAAAGGTCTTAATTAATACTCTATAATAGCGAAAAACTCCCCTTATCTAGAGAGAAGTTCCCATCACTTTATATGCAATTTTACATCTCCTCTTGCAAATCACTAAAAAACCTTTAAAATCTAAAGGATGACTAAATATACAAATTCTATCTGCATTCCTTATAATCTAAAAATTATTGAACTCAATATTTTTTCAATTTTAAGAAATATTACATTCTTCATTTTTTCTTATAGGCATGCTTTTTATAAAGAAATCTGATACAATCTTTTAGTAATATTATTATGTATAGATATTACGAATATAGTACATACTTTAAGAAGGTGATTTTATTGAAATTAAATAAAAATTTACAACTATGTATATTAATTACAACACCAATATGCTATTCAATCTATTTTATGTTTTTCTTTCTGTTCCCTACTCATTTTTCAAATTTCAATGTACGCTTCGCTTCACTCATCGTTGAAGCCATTACATTTGTATCACTAATATACTCTATATATTCTAAAAGAGTTAGTTCAAATCCTTTTTGGATATGTATTACAATTGCAATTGGTAGTTTTTTATTAGGAAAAATAGTATATACGTATCAAGAGAATTTTTTCGAATTTCCAATACATCGTTTTACTGTTTCTGATGTATTTTACATGTTTTTTCTATTCTTCTGCCTTATCGCTTTCTGCTATAAAATCTTAAAAGAGTGCAATAAATGGGAAAAAGCGTTCTTTATTTGTGATATATGTATAGTACTTACTTCCATATTCACATTAGAATGGTATTTATTTAATCAGCCAAATTTAAATATATTTTCCCTTTCACTGGGAGATATTTTTCTTTCCTTTCTTTATCCAATTGCAGACCTATTATTTCTTCTACTAGGTGTTAGTCTCTTTTTCCGTCCAACTGTTTTTAATTCCAAACGGAAAATTTATATTTTTATTTTTGTATTAATAAGCTCTGCAACTTTTAACTATATTTATTTTTACTTACATAACCATTTATCAACTGACACGATAACATTATTACGTCTTTTATATAGAATACCTATATTACTTATCGCAATAGCTGGGGCTATTTCCGAAGATTATAATAGTCATAAAAATTATTTCATTGTAAACCATATACTAGGAAAAAAAGTATTAGTTGTATTTCCATATCTTGCTGTTGCAATACTAATCGGGTTTACATTAAAAGAACAAACAGCATCTTCAACTCTCATTACAGGAAATTGTATTACTTTTGTTTTCGTACTCATTCGTCATTCTATTGTACGTACGCAAAACAATTCCCTAACAAAACGTCTACAAGCATTTAATGCTCAACTAGAAGAAAAAGTTACTTTAAGAACCTCTGATTTAGTCCAAAAATCAGAGGCTTTATCTCAAAAACAACAAAAATTGAAATCTTTATATGAGTATCATCCTGATCCTATTTTTACGATTGATTTAAATGGAACATTCTTAAATGTAAATAAAGCAGGAAGCGTATTACTCGGAGCACCAACGAACGAGTTACTCGGTGAAACATGTTTTTCGATTATTTTAGATGAAGATAAACATAAACTAGCATCTGCATTAGAAAAAGTTAAACAACAAGAATCAGCATCCTTACAACTTAGTTCTCAATATAAAGATGGCTTTACTTATTTTTTATACGTTACCATCGTTCCTATTATGATAGATGGACAAATTTCAGGAAGCTATATTATGGTAAAGGATATTACCGCACTAAAAAAACAACAAGAAGAAATAAAATATTTAGCATTCCATGATACGATAACGAAAATTGGGAATCGAGCTTATTTTCATAAAAAATTAAAGAAGGCTATAAAAAGAGCACAAGCAACCAATAGTGAATTTGCATTATTGTATTTAGATTTAGACCGATTCAAAGTTATTAATGATACACTTGGACACTCAACAGGCGATTACATATTAGGAGAAGTAGCAAAACGTTTCCAATCATGTCTTCCATCACATACTCATCTGTCAAGAATCGGTGGCGATGAATTTACAATTTTAATCGAAAACTATACGGACCATGATTCCTTATTCAAGTTATGTAACCAATTATTTGAAAACATGAAAAAACCGTTTCTCATACATGAGCATAAATTAACTTTATCACTGAGTATCGGCATCGCTATTTATCCACATTCTGGAATCGATACCGCTACACTTCTGAAAAACGCTAATGTTGCAATGTATGATGCAAAGGCAAAAGAGCTTAACTCTGTCTCTATTTATGACGATGTAATCGCTAAAAAAATCGAAAGACGATTACGATTAGAAAAAGATTTACCAAACGCAATACAAAATGAAGAATTGTTCCTTTTGTATCAACCTCAAGTTGATAGTGAATCTAATAAAATTATAGGTGCAGAAGCTTTAATTAGGTGGAATCATCCTGAATTAGGTGTTATTTCTCCATACGAGTTTATTCCAATTGCCGAAGAAACACTGCAAATTATTCCAATTGGACAATGGACATTACAGCAAGCCTGTCAGCAAATGAAGCACTGGCATGCATCTGGCTATCCTCATTTAAAAATAGGGGTAAATTTATCTGCTAAAGAATTTGAACAAGAAGACCTTGTAAAATCTATTTCTTCTACTTTAGCAAATACAGGCTTACAAGCAAGTTCCCTTGATCTAGAATTAACAGAACGAATTGCAATGATGGATGAGAGAGAAACATTGATAAAACTGCGTACACTAAAAAGTTTAGGGGTTCACATTTCAATCGACGACTTTGGTACAGGCTATTCTTCATTATCATATTTACCTTTATATCCAATCGATACGTTAAAAATTCCGAGAGAATTTATTACAATGTCTGAAACGTGTGAAGATGGAATGGAAATCATTAAAACGATCATCACATTAGCAAATACATTAGGAATGTCTGTCATTGCTGAAGGTGTAGAAACGAAAGAACACGTAAATTTCCTTCAAAAAAATAAATGTCAGTTTATTCAAGGTTATTATTTCAGTAAGCCTATTCATGCCGATTCATTTTCTATTCTGCTGAAAAAGGGAATTCACACATAATAACTTTACATTATAGTTTCTAATACAAAAAAGGAAAGAAGAGTCAGCCTCATCTTTCCTTTTTTCTATACTTTTTAACTTTTCATTTCCCTCGCATATCATTTATTTAAGCAATTATTAATACATTTATGATAACAGACTTGAATAGGAGGGAATGAAATGTACCAAGATAACCAAAATAATAAACTTTACAAAAACATCCCTCTGTCCCTCTTCTCTATAAAAACAGAACTAAAACAAAAATGTATTAACGCAAATAGCTCCCCTTATACTCTTTCTAAAGAGGAAAAAATATTAATCTCTACAATTAAAGAACGAACTAAATTATTAAATCAAAACAACGTTACAAGAACACGTGCTTACTATCAATTTTACAAAAGATATCCTGAAATACATTGGGCACTGCTTGGACATATGGTATCGCGTAACGGCGGTTGGAACATGACAGATTTAAAAGGTGACTTATATACGAAGTTATTATCTGAGAAAGATCAATTTACTTTCTTTTCTTTTTTAGAGCGAGGAAATTGGCTTATTTTTCAAGATGTGTATCCACAATTTTTATTATATGAGCAAAGTTTAAAAATATCCCGAAACCTCTTTCACCTTCTACCGTCCCTTAATGTTTCAACATTTATGGAAACGATGTGGAACTTTTTTTGGAAAACTGGAAACAAAAAAATATTAGCAATTGCGACGATTATTAATGAACAAAACTACTTAGAAAAAAGAGTGATTCAAAATACACACTTCAAAAAAACAGTACTAAATAGTATTGGTTTCAAACTTTTTGATTTTTTTCAATTTAATCATATCCTTTTTCCCTTCTATGAAGAAAGTTCCAAACAGAAAGCAATATTAATTGGTGATACAATGACACATTTTACTTCCTTACACGAACGACTTTTGCTCGGAAAAAGATTATATGCATTATTATTTCATGATGAACATGCGTTAGCTCGTATACTACAATGGGTTGATACTCATCCACACACTGGCTCACGAAAAGATTATTGGCCACATTTATTTTCAAGTGTAAATGAATCTTTCTCAAGAGAGTTTTATAAACGAAGAATAAAGAAATGCCAATTAAAAAATGATTCCTACCGTATATATAGCCCTGCACTTATGTACGCATGGAAAAATATAAAACATGAAGAAACAGTACATGAAGATTGGTTTAACGACTGGCAAGTCATACATTATTTAACTGATAAGGAGGAAAGCATACATGGACAAATTACAGAAGAATACTGTAAAACACTCGAAAAAATTGAACTCGCAATTCTTGCAAAAAAAAATATTCTCCTTCGAGAAGAAGAATGATTTTCTAGCATTGGTAGTTACAATCTTTCTCTCTTCTATTATTGGAACTTGCTTAGATGCTTTCTTTATTCAAAAACAAATATATTCCTTTCCAGCTAGGCCCTTTTCCTCCACATTTTCGGTTAATATAGCTTTTACATTGTTCGTACTGCCAATTTTAACAGCTACCTTTATGCACATTTCAAAAAAATTATCTAAAGTCTCTAGAATTCTATTTATTATTTCAATAGGTATTTGCGCTAGTATTTTTGAACAAATCGCGGAAGGTTTAGGTTTATTTGTACATAGTGCAGATTGGAACCATATATATTCTTTATTTGGTTATATGATTTTCTTTTCTTTTATTTGGAAAGTGTATAATTTAATACAAAAATAAAGAGACCATTATAGGTCTCTTCTTAAGCATAATCTTCAGTTATGGCTAATGGTGCAAGAGTTTGAAGACTTTTAGAGCGCAAACGATAGGCAACGACTTTCTTCTTATATTGCTTTATTACATCAACATGTTCCTCATAGCTATATAGAGAAAATCTAATATTTTTATTCCCTTTCTTCGTATCAATGACTATTGGTGTTCCTTCACCGTGCGGCGGAAAATAATGTTTATCCAAAAATAAGGCCTCATTAAATTCGTTAATAACTTGTAGTTTCATTTCTCCCTCTATATTTTTTCCATCTATCGATATAGAGGTATTCTCCTCCTCAAGTTTTTGATGTAATTCAAATCTACTAATAATAGATTCTACAACAGAAGTTGGCATACTAGAAACTAGTACTTTAAGAGAACCAAAAATAAATAATGTAACTATAAACCATGTTGTCACTTTTATCATCTCCATTACATTTTAAAATATAAATTTCGTTCCATACGGTATGAATATACTAATGAGTATTCCTGTTACAATCATCGTTACCGAACCGATAGTCGCTTCTTTCTCGCCTTCCTTCACTAGACGACTCACACCGATAATATGTGAGGCGCAGCCCATTCCAACGCCTTTTCCAATCGTACTTGTTATACGGAAAAACTTAAGTACTGTTGGTCCGATAATAGCACCTGTTATTCCTGCAACAACTACAAAGCTAGAAGTCATAGATGGAATACCACCAATTTGATCCGCTAATGAAATGGCAATTGGCATTGTCGCTAATTGCGGGAGCGTTGTTAGTATAAGTTCCTTATCTATATTTAAAATTCTACCAAGTGCTACATTCATAATCGTTAAAGCTACTATACCTATCAATACGCCAATTAGTATCGATAAAAAGTTTTTTATCAGTATCTTGCGCTCTTTAAATAGAGGTATAGCTAACGCTACAATTGCAGGGCTCAAGAAGCCTGAAAGAATGTCTCCTCCATTTTCCTTATACTCATGATGAGAGATTCCGAAAATAAGGAATAAACAAATCATAATTGTTGTAACTGTTAATACCGGTAACGTAAATGGAAACGTATATTTTTTATACAGCTTTGTCGCGAATAAATATATTACTACAGTAATAATAATAAAGACCATTTGAATAGCGCACCTTGTCGATTTTATTTTTTTGATGTTACTAACAATTGACTTACATACCCTGAAACAATCAATGTTACTATCGTACTTGCAACAACTAAAAGAAATATAATACTCCCCTTACTAAAAAGAAAAGACCCATATTCCATTAACCCAGTTGTCGAAGGAATTAGAAATAATGGTAAAAATATTATTAACTTTTCTGCACCTACCTCAAACCATTTTAACGGTAAAATACGAGTGGAGAGGAGCAAGAACAGCATTAACATCCCAATTAAACTTCCTGGCATCGATAGATGGAATACTCCCTGAATCCACGTTCCAGCTAAGCTAAATACATATAGCACGCCTACTTGAAGTAAAAGCGTCACGTACTTCATTTTTTCCCTCATTTCAATATCGAGCATCACTATTACGAAATCTCATTTAACGTTTCTGCAAACCTCATAATTCCCAGTTGAATTTGTTCTACGTCTACTCTCCCAAAAGTAAAACGAATATATTCACTTTTAGAACCTAAAACACTTCCCGGAACGAATGCTACACCATTTCGTATCGATTCACCTAACAAATGATATTCATCAAACGTTCCTTGCACTTTGCACCATAAATGTATTCCGCCCTCCGGAACGAAAAATTCAACTCGGTCCCCTAATAATTCTTCAAGCTTTTTAATTAACTCATCTCTTCTTTGTTTCAATTGTCCACGAAGCATTGTAATATGCGCATGAAAATCTTCTGATTCTAAAAATTGATTTGCTACCCACTGTGTAAATACACTATGACCAAAATCAACTTGTTGCTTCGCATCTGCTAAACGTTCTATTACGCGTGTAGGACCAATTACCCAACCAATACGTAATCCTGATGCAACAATTTTTGATAATGAACTTACATAAAGAACATTCCCATTTTGATCCATTGATTTTAATGTGGGATTCACTTCTCCATTAAAAGAAGTTAAGCTATATGGATCATCTTCAACAATCGGTATACCGTATTCAGAAGACAGTTCTAGAATTTTTTTACGTCTCGCTACTGAAAGCACAGTACCAGTTGGATTTTGATAATCTGGATTCAAAAAGACCATACGAATACGATGCTTTTTGTGCAAATCAATTAAATCATCTGGATTCATTCCGTGCTGATCAACAGGTAAATGGAATATTTTTAAACCAGCGGATTTAAACATCGGAAGTGAGAAACAATACGACGGATCCTCAATTGCAATCGCATCACCAGGTTTTAATAAACATTGAACGATAAGATTCAGCGCCTGTTGTGCTCCAGATGTAATAAGTATAGAACTTGAATCTGCTTCAATTTGTTTATATTGCTGAACATGTGCTGCAATTGTTTTTCTCAACATTTCATTTCCAAGTGGATGGTCATAACCAAGGTTTTCCATAAATGTTTTCTCCGACAAAATCGTTCGGAATCTATCACTTGGAATTAATTCCGGTGACAATTCACCACTCGCTAAATTAATTAAGTCATCTTTTTGTGTTTCCGTTCGAATTTGTTGAACAAGTGGTACATTAGGTAAGAACGATCCATCCTCAACGTACCTACCCCAGTTCGGTATTCGTTTATGTGACACACCCCATATGTCTGTATTTACCCGTGTTCCGCTTCCTTTTTGCCGTTCTACTACTCCAAGTGATTTTAATTCTTCATATGCAGCTACTATTGTGCTCCGGTTCACTTGTAATTCCTTTGCTAACATACGCTCAGAAGGTAACTTACTATCAGAAGGAAATTCACCTGAAGAAATACCTCTTTCAATATAATCAGCAATTTGTTTATATACAGGTGTCTTATCTGCACGATTTGGTTTCCATTCCATATAGTTGCCTCCTCTCAAAACTAACTATACCTTACTCATTAATAACAGTATTCACTGTAACAATAGTATTAATTAAGCGCATGATATAAAAATGTTTCTACTGTTATATTAAAGCTAGTCGGCTGTTCTAAATAAGGCAAGTGCCCGCTATTTTTAAACTCAATGAAAGTTGTATTTTTTAAATACTTTTCAAACATTCTTACATATTTTTCTGGGACAAAATCATCATTTCTCCCTCTTATAATTAAAGCAGGACATGAAATATTTGAAAGAAACAGTCTTTTATCATAATCAACTAATTCAGCAAATAACCTTTGAATATGCACCGTGTTAATAGACTGTAAAGATTGATAAAATCCTCGAACGATTCCTTCATTACCTTCTACTCCCATCGCCTTCAATAATGTATCCGCCCATGTTTTTCCGTTATCATGTAAGCTAAGTAAATCATATACTTCAAGTCGTTTTTTCTTATCTTTTGGTTCCAAATAGGGAAATGCATTTACAACAATTAAGCTAGAAACAAAACTTGGATATTGAATGGAAAAATCGATACCGACTCTAGCCCTTTTGAAAGGCCGCAAATGACTACTTTTTGTAACTTTAAATAATTGCATAACTCATACAAAACATTTGAGTATTCTTTAAAGCTAATTTCTAGTCCTTCAGATTTCCCATGTCCAGGTAAATCAATTGAAACCACTGTCCAACTTTTCTTAAAATATTGCCTTTGATATAGCCAATTGTTTGAGTTTCCTCCAAGGCCATGTAAAAACAATATAACAGGACCAGATCCTTCTATATTGTAAAAAACCTTTCGATTATTATATTCAAAATACATATTCATCACCTTCAGCTGTCGTATCACTCATTCTTATCTTTGAATGGATATATCCAAAACGGTTCTCTTTCTAACCACTCGACTGTGCCTGAAATACCGTCTTCATACTCTCTTTCCAGCTCATCTACTTTAGTTGTAAATTGTGATGCATGTGCTCGTAATGCTTCCAATTTTTTCGGAACATATTTTTTCACTTCATTTTTAAAATCTGGAGGTCCTATTTCGTCTTCATGATTTTTCGAAAAAGCTACAGCATAAAAGGCTGGTCGTTTACTTTCTGAAATATTAGCTAAGGCCTCTACTACTGCTTCCCCTGTTGCATCGTGATCTGGATGAACTGCATACCCAGGATAGAAAGAAATAACTACAGAAGGATTCAATTCTTCAATACAGTTTTGAATCAAGCTTTTTAATTTTCCAGGCTCTTCAAATTCAAGAGTTTTATCACGATATCCCATCATACGTAAATCTTCAATCCCTAAAATATTTGTAGCTCGCTTTAACTCTTTTTCTCTAATAGTATATAAAGATTCACGAGTTGCAAAAGGTGGATTCCCCATCGCTCTCCCCATTTCACCAAGCGTTAAGCAAACGTAGGTAAGAGGGACTTTCTGCTCCGTATAAGCCAAAATTGTTCCCGCCACACAATACGACTCATCATCTGGATGCGGGAAAACAACTAAAACATGGCGCTCATTTTTCATCAATACATTAACTCCTCCATCATATACACACTCTATAAAATAACGACCGCATACCAAGTAACTCCCACAAGAAGCCCTAAAAGAAGAATGATATAGATAGCAGATAAGTTTTTTACATTCCTCTTTGTAGACTTACCGTAATTCTCTTCTACATTTCGTGCGACTAGTACGGTCCCAAATAGTGATACAACTACAATAATAACAACTAGTGAAATCGCAAAACTCATTGTCTTTCACCTCTCTAAGGCCAGTCTATTTTAAAGCATGAATAAAATACTACCTTTCTTCTCTTATCATAATAGATGTTTGCAAAAAACGGACCAACCACTTTTGTGTTTTTTTGCTCATCCACTTTTAATATAAAAAGCAACTGCTCACTTAGGACCAGTTGCTTTTTTATAAGGCTACTTATATTCATTTTCAATTAAAATTAATTCGATTTAAAAGTTTGGTCTTTTCATAATGAAACATTGATTGAGATAGCTCGAAAATTGTTCCATTTACAAGATAAACTGTATTTTCAATAAGAAGCGCTGGATCATAGTACCAATACGTTTCATATTCATTCGCATGATTTGCTGCTAGTACATTTTCTTTTTAATCATCCACACTATAAGCAGGCAAGTAAACATGCGTAAATGTTAACAGACTTATTCTTCAATAATGAATTGTGAAATTAGCATTTCTAAATTTTCGACTTTCTTTTTCATTTCATTAGATTTCGTCGTTATTTCTTGAATCAATGTGGCTTGTGCTTGAATTGATTGTACCGTTCGATTCGTTTCTTGTGCGACTTGTGTTGCAGTTTCAGAAACTATTGATAAAGAGGCATTCACTTCTTCTGTCCCAGCAGACATTTCTTCTGTGGCAGCAGACACTTCTTGAATTTGGGACGTTATTCTATTAATATCTTGCATAATAGATGAAAATGCGAGTTCTGCCTTGTGTACTGCTTCTTTACCACCACTAGCCTGTTGTTGACCTTTTTTCATTACATGAACTGTATCCTGTGTATCTTGATGTATAAAGCGTAATAAATTATTTATATCATTTACAGATGTTTTAGATTTCTCCGCCAGACCTCTTACTTCAGCTGCAACTACTGCAAATCCTTTTCCATTTTCTCCGGCGCGTGCTGCCTCAATTGCTGCATTTAAGGCAAGTAAATTCGTTTGTTCCGCAATATTAGTAATAATATCTAGCGCTTCTTCAATTTGTTGTGTACGCGTAACAAGTCTATCAATGACCTTAGAAGTTTCTTCGACAACTTCATTCACACTATTCATTTGACGAATAGATTGTTTTATAACTTCACTACCAAAATTTGCTTGGTCTATTGTTGCAACAGCAACTTCAGCAACCATCGCTGAAGATTCAGCTACTGTTTGAACTCCAGTTGCAATTTCTTCCATCGAAGTTGAACTTTCTTGAATACTAGTCACTTGTCCCTCTATTTCTTTATTTACTTCAGAAGTAGTTCGAACAACCTCGTTTGATATATGTGCTGCCGTTTTTGTCTCTTGTAGCATATTTTCAGTTGAAATAATTACTTCTTTCGCTGTAACCTTCACCTGACCGATTAATTGTTGCAAGTTATCTAACATACTATTAAAGGATTGTACAATACGGCCTAATTCGTTCTCGGATTTATAAGAAGTTCGAATTGTTAAATCTCCAGCAGATACTCGTTCCATATCTTTTTGTAATAATACAATTGGTTTTTTTATAGCATTTTTTATTATAAAACCAATAAAAATGATTATTATGATTCCAACAAATGAAATAATTACAAATGTTATTATTGTATTTCTCACACTATTAATATTCTCTTTTTGTAATTGTTCAGCCGCGGTATTATTATGTAAAATAAGTTCACGAATAGACTGAATTGTTTTTCCCATATTAGGTTCAATTTCTTTTAAATAATAGCTATACGCTTCTTCATTATTAGTCAGTCCCAAGTCCTGTGCTTTCTCCATTTGCATTCTTAAATCTTTGAATTGACTTTGAAATGCATTATACAAGTCCTTTTCTTTATGAGAACTAATTCTAGCTTCAAATTGTTTTAATAACTCATCACTTTCTTTCCTAGTCTTATCTATTTCTGTTATTAGTTCTTTCATTCTGTTTTCATCTTTCGATATCATAATCTCCATAAAATTCATATTAGCATGGTAAAAATTTGATTCTACAATTCCTATCCATTGAATTGGTAATAGCCTTTCGTCATACATACTAGAAGATGTATTTTCACCTTTTTGAAGCCCTAAAAACCCCAGTGAAGATAACATGATACAAGCCAAACTCGATATAATGACTAACACATTTAATTTCGTTCCAATTTTACTATTTTTAATAAAAAACAACAAATCCACCTCATCTGTATATTATGTTTATATGTTTTATATTACAACGATAATCGACATTTATCGACATTTATTTCGTATCAATCTTATAATTGTATTAAGTTATTATATTAACTATATAAACCTATTCAAAGAACTTTGATTCTCATAATATCAAATACTAAAAAGTCTTATGGGAATTCTACAAAACTTTTAATAGAGTTACATTGTTTCTATGAAATTATGGTGAAAATGAAAGTGACTTATTAGTACTTATAACTTCTTGATAGAGAATCGGTAACCACGTCTTCGCTAAATAAGATTTGAAATCATTAACAGACCTCTTCACTTAAAAGGTCTGTTTTTTTATATGTAAGATTTTATTAATCATATGACATAGTGATCATTTAAAACTATTTCTTCTTTCAAATAAAAACATTTGTATTTACTCCACCACTCGGAGAAATTAAAAAAGCATCCAGTTCAAAAACGCCCTCTTTATTAATAAAAGCTATTTCTTAACTTCATAAAAGTGTTATACACTAAGAAAATAAAAAACAAACTATTCGTTAGCAGGTGAAAAAATATGTATGACATTACTATTATCGGCGCTGGCGTAAGCAGTATTTTTACGGCTTATTCATTAGCTCAAAGTAACAAAAATATTTTAATTCTTGATAAAGGTAAACCGCTAGAACATCGGAATTGTCCTTTAGACCAAGGGAAAACGTGTAATTGTAATACATGTGATAAATATTTCGGGCTTGGTGGTTTAGGAAAATCTGAAGGGAAATTTAATTACACAAACGGTTTTGGAGGCGGACTTGAGCAAAAGGTAGGTAAAGAAGGCTTTATACAACTCATGGATGAAGTAGATGAAATTCTATGTCAGTTTGGCGGAAATTCAGTTTCAAAATATTCTACAGAAAATCTAAATCTCACTAAGAGAGCTGAAGCGTGTGGTTTACAAATGCTAACAACTGAAGTAAGGCATCTTGGTACTGCACTTTCAAGTAACATTTTCCAGCTGCTCTATGAATTTTTACTTACGAAAATAAATATCCAATTTCATATAGATGTACAACATATCAGTAAACAAAATGATCATTTTAAAATAGAAACAAATCAAGGAACAGTTCATTCTAAGCAACTAGTATTTGCAACAGGGCGTTCCGGGGCGGATTGGTTAAAAGAAATGTGCACTTCTCTAAATATTTCTCAAGAGCAAACTCGTGTAGATTTAGGTATTAGAGTAGAGATGAAAGAACACCAATTACGTTCTATATTAAAAGATACATTTGAGACGAAACTTTCTTATCAAGGCGAAAACTTCACAGCAACTACTTACTGTATGAATCCAAAAGGACGCATTATTCGAAAGTACGAAGACGGCTTGATTATGCCTGACGGTCAAAATTTCCGAGAGCAAGAAACTGGCACTTCTAATTTAAATTTCACTTTATTTATCCCGCGCTATTTTCTAACTCTCAAAGAAGCAAATGTATACGCAAGTTCAATTATTAAAAGCATTAACCAAGGACGAGATCGGATTGTTATACAGCGCTTAGAGGACTTAATAAAGAAACAACCTACTACGGAAAAAGATATGACACATAATCGTATACAACCTACACTACACGGAGATTATGGAGATTTGCATAAAGAAATTCCTCCATTATATATTGATGGACTCAAAGAATTTTTATTACGCTTAGAACACTTTACCCGAGAACCTATCGATCAAGATACTTTATTATATGGAATTGACGGAAAGTTCTATGCCCCTACAATAAAAACCAATAACCATTTTGAAACAAGTATAAATGGATTATTTTTAGTTGGAGATTGTTCAGGCGTCACTCATTCATTATCTCAAGCAGCTGCAAGCGGTCTGTATGTTGGAAAATATTTATCTGCCCTTTAAACTCTTTAATTAAGATGCCAGTCAAATATTTTAAGTTTCACCAATATTTTACTTATTTAGTGATAACGATAATGAAATTTTTATCTCTCTCTGATGATTAACCCAAAAAAAATCAGTATTTTATGGGATACATGAAATATATACGAAAAACTACATTCTATATAGAATGTAGTTTTCTACTAATTCATATAATCGCTTCGTTACACTCCCCTTTCATTTAAATTCTAACTACCTGAATTTCAAAAGTATCTATTCATCTTCACTTTCATTTGTTCAATATTTTGTAACATCATCATAGTGTTTAATATGTTAGGATGTCTATAAGTCACTATAACTATGACTTTTTTTGCTCCGTTTCTAAACAAGAGTTAGTTTTATGTTACTTCGCTTTAAAATTCCCCATTGTATGTATATGAATACTTCAAATTATTACCTTTAGAAAAATATAATCTAAATGGTTCACCACACTCTAATAGTTATAAAAATATAATATATAACATTAGTTAAATAAACTCTATAAAGAAGGTGTAAAAATGAAGAATAAAATAAATTTACAAATGCAAAATATAAGCTTTGTTATAATAATTGCTTTAGCAGTATGGTTAAAAACATATCTTATTACGCGATTCAGTTTTGATTTAAAAATTGAGTCTTCTACACAAGAACTTATTTTGTTTATTAGCCCTCTCGCTGCATCGTTAGCATTTGTTGGATTAGCATTATTTGCAACCGGTGAAAAGAGAAATTATATAGCGCTATGTATTAATTTCTTATTAACAATCGTACTTGTTGGGAATGTAATGTTCTATGATTTTTATAATGATTTCGTTACGTTGCCAGTACTTGGACAAACATCAAACTTTGGCCAATTAGGCGGCAGTATTATAGAAATATTGAACTACAAAATTATACTCGCATTCGTAGACATTATTTTCTTCTTTATTTTATTAAAAAAGAAAGCAATAGTCTTTAAAACAGAACGTGTAACTCATTCTGCACGCTTATTATATTTTCTTTTAACGATTGGTGTATTTTTTGCGAATCTACATCTTGCAGAAAAAGAACGACCTGAATTATTAACGAGATCCTTCGACCGCGTAATGCTTGTGAAAAATTTAGGACTATACACTCATCAAGTATATGATTTAACACTACAAGTAAAAGCAGGATCCCAAAAGGCACTTGCAGATAGTAGTAAATTACAAGAAACTGAAAACTACGTAAAAGCAAACCAAAGTGAACCAAATCCTAATATGTTTGGTGTAGCGAAAGGAAAAAACGTAATTGTCGTTACTCTTGAATCCTTGCAAACCTTTTTAATAGGTGCATCCGTCAATGGTCAAGAAGTTACACCGTTCTTGAATGAATTCATAAATGAAAGCTATTACTTTGATAACTTTTTCCACCAAACTGGGCAAGGAAAAACATCAGATTCTGAATTTCTAATAGATACATCGTTGTATCCATTAAATCGAGGAGCTGTATTCTTCACGCACGGTAACAACGATTATACTGCGACTCCAGAAATTTTACGTCAGCAAGGCTATTTTACTTCTGTATTCCATGCGAATAACGCAACATTTTGGAATCGTAATATCATGTACTCTGCTCTTGGTTATGATCGTTACTATAATGAGCTTGATTACAAAATTACACCCGAAACAAATTTAAATTGGGGATTAAAAGATATCGAATACTTTGATCAATCAGTAGATATATTAAAAACTGTTGATCAACCATTTTATGCTCGTTTCCTTACTTTAACAAATCATTATCCATTTACGTATGATGAAGATACAAAATTCATTGAACCTTACAACTCTGGTAATGGCGTATTTGATCGTTACATCGTAACAGCACGTTACTTAGACGAATCAATTAAAAAATTTATTGAGCGTTTAAAAGCCGAGGGAATGTATGATGATTCTATTATTGTGTTATATGGTGATCATTATGGCATTTCTGAAAAACATAATCGCGCAATGGCACAGTTTTTAGAAAAAGATCAAATAACAGAATTTGATGCTTTAAATTTACAACGCACACCTTTATATATTCATATCCCTGGCCAAACAGAAGGTCAAACTATTTCAAAGCCTACGGGACAAATCGATATGAAACCTACTATTCTAAATTTATTAGGGATTGATACTACTAACGATATCAGTTTTGGCCATGATATGTTTTCAGATGAATATACCGGTTTTGTTGTTTTACGTGATGGTAGCTTTATTACAGACAAGTATGCATACAAAAACAACACTTTCTATGACCGCATAACAGGTGAAATTGTAGATTTACCAAAAAAAGAAGCACAAGCACTCATTAACCGTGCACAAAACGAATTACGAATGTCTGATAAAATTATTGGAGGCGATTTATTACGTTTCTCTGAAAGTAATAAAATGAAAACTGGCGAAGTACAAACTAAAATTAAAGAAACTGAAAAATAATCTATATATATGGAAAGGGAGCACCCCATTACGGTTGCTCCCTTTTTACTCTCTTATAACAGATGATGCAATTTGATATAAAAAAGACCTGACATATTATACGGATGTAAGCAAAAAAACAACTCCAAAATCCACTTTCATTATATAATTTGGAGTTGTTTTACGTTTATTCTATAGTTGTTTCTACAGTTAAATCTGTATAGGCATGTTCCTCACCTATATTTAAGATTACTTCACATTGACGTAATCTCAATTCAAAGAGCGTTATAGAATCATGATAGACTTCAGGATTTGATTTCATTTTATGTAATATCTCTTGTTTTTCTTGTATTTCTAAATGAGTATTTTCTATAGCTTGTTTCAAGGAGATAAATGGATTCCTAAAGAACATATTAATATCTCGCTCTTGCGTGTTTTCAAACAGCTCAAATTGCAAGAAAAATTTATTCATAATAGAAGCCGTTACTTCCGTATAATCTTCATTTTCTACATACTGTTTGTATTTGTTATATAGCATAGCTCTATTCTTTGGAAGAACTCCAAATAATTTACCGGCACTTTTCAGTAAAAATTGTGCTGGCGTAAATCGGCGTAAAATATTTACTTCTTCCATTTGTATTCTAGTCGTCATTCTATCAGTATCTCTGCGCCAGTCATCCAGTACTTTAAAGTCACATTCTAACTGTATTCGATTTTCTCCAAATAAAGAATTAAGTCCTTCACTGAGCTCTTCTAAGTACGATTGACTTTGAAGGAACTCAGTATTAGAAGTTGCAATCCAATTTTGCATAGAACGAGCAAGGTTAGGTAATACAGTTTGTTCTAAATATTTGTGCACTCTTTCGTTCATCGCTGTATTTAGTTCCGTATCAATGTGTCCGAAATCGCTTTCTTCACTAATTAAATCGGAACAACTCTGCAATAGTTTCGGAATATGTTCTGTAAGATCATTAGTAATTTCGTTTTTCATTGTACGATATGATTCTGTAATGAAATGAATTTTTTCCTTCTCAAATGCAGTAAGGTTATTAATGCTACCATTTAGTTTAACTAACATATCCTCATTCCACTTAATAGCATCCACTATATTGTTTTCCTTCTCAACACGTTTATCCAAAAGATATGTAATTGTTTTTCGAATGAAAAACACTAACTTTTCAGTACGTTCTGCATCGATATTTTTATGGTTAAAGTTAAAACGAATAAACTCAGTTAAATCATTTAGTTGTTGACTACTTGTATATAACGAAGAGTAAGGGAAAATTCTCGCATGCGGGAAATATGCGTTTATTCTCGCTTGCGTATCATGTAAAACCCTTTTTATTTCTGCTTCACTGTAAATGTTATCGATTTTATTTAACAAGAAATGAATTTGTAGATTTGGTGTATGTTCTTGAATACCTAATAGAATATCACGTTCTTTATCAGTAAAAGGTGAATCCGCATTCAATACGAACAATAATTCATCTACTGAATTTAAATATTCAAATATCTCATCCCCAGTATCGTTATTCCTATTAAATCCAGGTGTAACTACGAATGTAAGTTTATTTTTACTTAAAAATCTGCATGGTAATTTAAATTCAACACATGCTCTATCTCTATATGTTTGATGGTGCACTGCCATCATATTATGGTAATCATAGAAATTTTCAGTTGTTGTAATGGCTGAATCTGTTATAGCGTTAATTTCTGTATGGGCATCATTTTTTAAAACTACTACATTTGAGATTGAGTTTTCTAATATATTTTCTCCTAATATAGAGTTAATAAATGCAGTTTTTCCGTTTCCTGACGTTCCCGTTACTAAAATACGATTTGTTTTTAAATCTGCAAGCTCGCCAACTAACCATCTAAATCTGTGACCCATTTCTATTTCATGCTTTTGTGCCCACTGCGTAATAGATTCAAAAAGATGTAAACTATACTCTAAGCCATTCACATGATTAATAGAATATGACAGTAGGTCTTCCGCATGCTTTATATTTGCTGAATCTATTTTGGAAGGAAAAATCTCATTCCATGCCAATACAGCTGCTGATGGAAATACAGCATGAGACGGATTGACTACCTTTAACCAATTTGTTAACAGATTTGGAATGATATCGTGTAATTGTCTAAGCATATATTGACCTTGAATTAATTCAAAGTACGTTTCTTCGTAAAGAGAAGAAATTTTGTCCCATATATCGGACGAATGTATTTCGATATGTATGAAAAATTCATTTATTGTATTAAGCCATAATAAGTAATTTTGTTCATTTTTATAACTGTTCCAAAGTGATGAAACCATTTGCGTAAATTGCACTTGATCTACATTATTTAATGTCACTAATACTTCATAAAAATAATCTGGTGAAATATTTTTAGTAAATCCTTTATCGATATATCCTTTTAGCACCTCAAACCACGGATAAGATTCTGTTCGAATTAACTCATTCACAGCAAGCTCTACTGCACTATCAAAATCTTGCTGTTCCTCATAAAAGGAACGGGCAATGATTGTGACATTTGGATAATCAGGGTTTAAAGAAACCGCTTCTTTTATAACAGTGAAAGCTGAATCAAAATTATTCTGCTCGATGTAAAGAGAAAGTAATTGCAGTCCAATTTCGGTCATCAATATTTTATTATCAGTAGTAATGGAAGTATACACATTTTCAGCAACTGATAATCTGTTAAGTTCGAAGTAAGCATCCGCAATATTTTTTTGTGCCCATGGTGCTAATTCATTACTAACTTTCTCCCATTTAAAAATAGCTGCTTCAAAATCTTGATGATGATAATAAAATTCACCCTGTGCAAAACGAATATAAGATCCATCGGAAATTTCATTTTTTTCTTCATTTACATAAGCTTCTCCAAGTACTTGAAGAGGTGGTTGTGTTTCATTCTCCATTAGGAATGTTTCATAGTACATCTTTTTTATTAATTGTTTTTCTAATCTCATCTTTTCCCCCACCATATCTTGAAATTACATTTTTGAGATATGTCAATACTTTTTTGTATGTATGCTTTTTATCTTAACAAAGAATTCCTGTTGGAAAATTTCATTTTCCTTTCATTTTTCAAGTAAGATTGAATTTTTATGAGAAAAGTTGCAGTTTTTTTTCAATTCCCTTTCAGTTGTGAAACAACATTAAATGTTCCTAATAACCTAATAACAATATAATATTCCACATTATATTATCAGGAAAACTCCATATAAGTCATATTATAAAAACAATCTATAACGAATATATATGCATTGTTTACTTTACTGATAAAGTAAAACTTTAATCAGTGTGGGTGTCCATCCCCTACTGATTATTAGCCTATACCAATTGGGTGGCAGTTGATCTCCCACTTAATTTCTTTGCTTCAGCCGAATTACTTTCCTTTAAAATATTTCAGTAGTTATGTAATTAAATTCCTCTAACCTATATAAATAACTAGTCCCAAAAAAATCTATATGCATATCATGTTATAGTAAAGAATTTAGGAAATCCTAAAAAGGAGGCATTCTCATGTTTGAAGATAAATCTAAAATAAATTACCCATATGAATTTACAGAAACTACAACAGTTCCTCTAAAGAACCCCATTGATAAAAAATTCAAGAACGGCACAGATACACATAATTTCCCAATTAAAAAACACTACAAAGAACAGGTGCTCTATACTGAAAAAATTAATAATAATAATAAAAATAAATAATTGTATAGATCCTTGTAACAATGTGCCAAATAAGAATCTATATTAGACCTTGCATAGTTATGTTTTTAGTAATGTATAAATCTTTCTTATACAACTCATGTACTTTTAAAAAGTGCTGATATACAGCGCTTTTTTATACATAGATAAATTTAAGCTAACGTAGCCAAGAAATAAACTACTTACAATCTTAAGTATGATATGCTCAAATTTAAATAAACTGCAAAATTACTCCGCCATATTCTCGTTTAACAATTAATTCTACATATTAAAAGGGAGCAACAGTAAATGTTGCTCCCTTTTGAAACCTAGTTTTATTAACCCTACATAACCCTCTTAAACATCTTCTCCAACTCATAAGTAGAATGATGCACAAGAATCGGTCTTCCGTGCGGGCATGTATACGGGTTTGTTGTTGTGCGAAGTTCTTCAAGTAAAGCAAATATTTGATCGTTCGTTAAATATTGATTTGCTTTAATCGATGCTTTACAGCTCATCATGATGGCAGCTTCTTCACGCAACTTTTTAATATCTACTTTTTTTAGTTTAACAACTTGCTCCATCATTTCATCAATGATTTCTGTTTCTTGTCCTTTCGGGAACCACGTTGGGTGTGAACGGACGATAAAGGATTGATGGCCGAATTGCTCCAAGAATAGACCGACTTTTTTTAGTTCTTCTAGTTGCTCTTCGACACGTAAAAATTCAGTAAGAGATAAATCGATACGGTACGGTACAAGTAGCTCTTGTACTTCTTGCGCTACTCTCCCCACTTTATCACGGAAGTATTCATAATTGATACGTTCTTGCGCTGCATGTTGATCAATCATATATAGCCCATTATCATTTTGAGCGAAAATATATGTTCCGTGCATTTGTCCAATTGGATAAAGCGGTGGTAAGTCATTACCGTTCATTTCAATCTCTTTTATTTCGTGAACTTCTTCTTCCAATTCCTCTAATTCAAAATCGTCACCGTTGCTAGTCCATTCCTTTTCCTCTCGAACCGTTTCTTCTATTACCGGCTTAGAGGATGACTGCCAACTTTGCTCTTCTCTTACTAGTGACTGTGGTGGTTGCCATTCTTGCTTCGGCGGTTGCCAAAGTTGTGCCGGCTGTTTCACAGTCGTTAGTTCTTCTTGCTTTTCATCCATACCAGTCGGTAAAACGATGTTAGGCATGGATGATTCTCTCGGTTTTGTATGCTCAAACTTGAACTGTTCTTGCACACTTTCAGCTTTTTCTTTTTTCTTTGTTGTTACACCAGCATCTGGAATGAGTTGTATTTTTTTGAATGCAGCTTGCAATGTTTCTTCGATCAGCTTTAGCAACTCTTGTTCTTTACTAAAACGAACTTCTAATTTCGCTGGATGTACGTTAACATCAACAAGCATTGGGTCCATTTCAATCGATAAGAAGCCGATTGGGTATCGTCCGACTGGCAGTAATGTATGGTATCCTTGCTGAACTGCTTTCATTAATACAAAATTTCGAACGTAACGACCATTTACGATCGTTGACATATAATTACGAGACGCTCTCGTTACTTCTGGTAATGTTACATACCCTTTAATTGTGAAGTCTAAAGATTCTGCTTCAATTGGAATTAGCTTCTTCGCAACTTGAATGCTGTAAATCGCTGCAAGCACTTGTCTTACATCACCATTTCCTGATGTATGAAGCAATTTCTTTTCATTATGAAACAGCTTTAACGATACTTCTGGATGTGACATTGCAATACGATATACAATATCTGTAATATTCCCAAGCTCTGTATGAATCGTTTTCATATATTTAAGACGCGCTGGGGTATTAAAGAATAAGTTTTGAACTGTAATATCTGTTCCTTTTCGGCTCGCTGTTTTCTCTTGTTTTATAATGTCTCCACCTTTAATAATAAGGTGTGTACCAGGCGCATCACCTGTGCTTGTAATTAATTCTAATTCACTTACAGAGGCAATACTCGGCAGAGCCTCTCCGCGGAAACCGAGCGTTCTTATACGAAATAGATCATTTTCATCTTTAATTTTGCTCGTTGCGTGGCGTTCAAATGCAACGATACAATCTTCTTCTGCAATGCCATCTCCATTATCAATGATGCGAATTTTCGATAACCCAGCTTCTTCTAAGTGGATTTCAATAGATGTACTATTCGCATCGATGGAATTTTCCACGAGTTCTTTTACAACTGAGGCAGGGCGCTCTACTACTTCCCCTGCCGCAATTAAGTTAGAGAGTTGATCATCGAGTTTGCGAATTTTCCCCATCTACTTACTCATCCTTTCTTTAACTTTTTTTGTAAACGATACAGTTCGTTCATCGCTTCTAAAGGTGTCATATCGAGTAAATCAATTTTTTTAATTTGTGTAAGTACTGCCGTTTCTTTTGCACCTAGAACTAGCTTGTCTTGTTTTTCCAAAGACTTTTCTGCACTAAAGAAAGATAGTTGTGATTCTTCTTCAGTCTCTACTTTCGTTTCTTGTATTTCTACAGGTTCTTCTTTTACAACTACAGGTTCCGGAGCAACTTCTTGCACTTTCACTTCTGTGCGCTTTGGAATAATAATTTCTTCTTGTCCTTCTAGCTGCGCTAACACTTCTTTCGCACGAGCGATTAAGCTATCTGGCAATTCAGCAAGTTGCGCAACGTGAATTCCGTAACTTTTATCGGCCGCTCCATCTTGAATTTTATGAAGGAAAACTACTTTTCCATTCTCTTCAATAGCTGAAACATGTACATTCTTTAGTTGGTCTAAACTTTCTTCTAACACTGTTAATTCATGATAATGTGTAGAGAATAACGTTTTTGCGCCAATTTGGTCATGAATATGTTCAATAATTGCTTGTGCAAGTGCCATACCATCATACGTAGATGTACCGCGTCCAATTTCATCGAATAAAATTAAACTTCTTTCTGATGCATTTGCAATTGCATTTTTCGCTTCTAACATTTCAACCATAAATGTACTTTGACCTGAGATTAAATCATCCGCTGCACCAATTCTCGTAAAGATTTGATCGAAGACAGGTAATACTGCTTCTGTCGCTGGTACAAAGCAACCAATTTGTGACATAACAGTAACAAGTGCTAATTGTCTCATATACGTACTTTTACCAGACATGTTCGGTCCTGTAATTAAAAAGACATCCATCTTCTCCGGCATAATACAATCATTCGGTACATACAATTTCCCGTTCAATACTTTTTCAACGACAGGATGACGACCATCTTTAATAAAGATTTCGCGCTTAGTTGTTAAAACAGGTTTTACAAACTGCTCTTCTTCACTAACTGTCGCAAAGCTTTGCAGTACGTCTAGCTCACTAATTACTTTCGCTAAATGCTGTAATTTCGGAATGAATACTTTGACTTCTTCGCGAAGTGCTGTAAATAAATCGTATTCTAATTGCACAATTTTCTCTTCTGCTTCTAAGATTAATGTTTCTTTTTCTTTTAGTTCATCTGTTATGAAACGCTCTGCATTTGCAAGTGTTTGTTTTCGCTCATAGCGCCCTTCTGGAAGTGCCGCAAGATTTGCCTTCGTCACTTCAATGTAGTAGCCGAAAATACGGTTGTATCCAATTTTTAATGATTTAACCCCTGTAATATCACGCTCTCGTTTTTCAAGCTCAGCGATCCACGTTTTCCCGTTTTTACTAACGTAACGATATTGATCAAGCTTGTCATTATAACCGTCTTTAATAATATCTCCATCTTTAATAGAAAGCGGTGGGTTTTCTTGAATACTTCTTCCTAGCAATTCTGTTAAGCTCTCACATGGATCCGCACCTTGAATTAATCTAGCTGCATAAGCATTATCTAAAAGACTAATCGCTTCTAAAATAGCTGGTACTTGAAGTAAAGAACGTCTTAACTGTAATAAGTCCCGTGCATTTACATTACCAAATGCAACTTTCCCTGCTAAACGCTCTAAATCATATACTTCTTTTAACTTTTCTTTTAAATCTTCACGTAAGAAGTAATCATTTACAAACGTTTCAACCATTTCTAAACGCTCTTCAACTTTTTCTTTCTGAATAAGCGGACGTTCCATCCACTGTTTTAACATACGACCACCCATAGCTGTTTTCGTTTTATCTAATAGCCATAATAATGATCCTGTTTTTTCTTTTGTTCGAAGGGTTTCTGTCAGTTCTAAATTTCGCTTTGAATGCACATCAATTTTCATAAACTGGTTCGTATAATAAATTTCCACTGGTTGCAAGTGATCTAACGAACGTTTTTGTGTTCTTATCACATAGTTAAATAAGCGTCCAATCGCTTTAATTAACTTTGCTTGTGAAACATTTTTCACAAGCTGTTCTAACCCTTCCGGAATAGTTGTTGCATCTTCATACGAAATCGTCATTTTTAATGTTTCAGTTAATTTATTTAATTCATCTTTTGAAAATGTAGAATCTACAACAATTTCTTTTGAACCAGTTGCATACACTTCTAATAAAATATCTTCTACTGAACCCGTTAACAACGTCACTGTATTTTGTCCAGTCGTTAAGTCATTGCAAGCTAGCGCATAAGATCCATCTTCGAAATGTGTTAATGCTGCTAAGAAGTTATTCTCTTTCTCGTCTATTGTACGCCCTTCCATCATCGTTCCTGGCGTAATTAGTTGTACTACTTCACGACGTACTACACCTTTAGCTGTTTTTGGATCTTCCACTTGCTCACAAACAGCTACTTTATATCCTTTTTCAACAAGTTGTTCAATATAATTTTTAGCTGCATGATGCGGTACACCGCACATCGGTATACGATCACTACTACCACCATCTCGGCTCGTTAATGTAATTTCAAGTTCATGAGCTGCTTTAACCGCATCTTCAAAGAACATTTCATAAAAATCACCTAATCGGAAAAATAAAAAGGCATCTTGATAGTCTGCCTTAACCTTTAAGTATTGCTGTATCATAGGGGTATATTGCGTCATGTCTTTCCTCCATAATTCTTACATAATAATCTATATTCATATATGTCACACTTCACGGACACCCATATCTCCTATTTCAGGAGTCTTTCCTCATTATAGCACATTTCATAAGAAATCATGTTCATTCAGCACCACTTATGTAATGTAAAAAGCTAGGAAGAACTTCTCCCTAGCTTTCTATTACTCTTCTTCTGCATCGACGATAAAGTTCGGATCTAATTCTTCAAACTCATCATCATCGATTTGAAAATCCTCGTCTGATTCTACGCAACCTTCAGGATTTACACTTACACAAATTTTCGTTTCTCCAACTACTTCTGTTACAAATTCACGTTCTACCGTCACAACAATTTTATTACCATTTGGTGATACAAGAGCTTCTAAACAATTTGGCGGTTGAATTACACGAGCAATAATTTCTAAATCGTCACCCGAGAAGTTTTTATCACGATACCCAATGCTTACTTCGTCAGTGTAGTTAACACGCTCTGTTACAACTTCGGTCTTTGTGTTTCCATCAAATGAATACCAAGTGTTTACATCATAGAAACCTTCAATTTCCACATGTTTTCCATTCTTTCTCGCTTCGTACGAATGGTTAATTACCCAGCACCCTAAAATACTTGTTGGCTCATTATTCGATTCACATGTATGCGTTGACTTTGTATACTTACGTCCTTTTCCAACCACTGCTTTTGTAATAATCTCTCTAAATTCGGACATTCGTAACCCTCCTCAATCACTATTCACTTAATCATATGCGTGACAATAGCGGAATGTGTCATTCTTTTTTTGAGAAGAATTTACGTTATAACCCATAAAAAAAAAGAGATGTCAATAAGACATCTCTTTAACAACCACAATTTCCTTTTTTACTTTCTACTGCTGCACCAGTTTCACCCTTCAACACATCGCCACCAGTTGAAGCTAATACTTCATCTGTTACATTGTTAGAAATCGTACTAGCAACTAGCTGCAGTAAATCATTTACATATGTTTGTGAAGATTTAAACTCCTGCACAACTGGGATACTATCTAAATTATCTTGAAGCTCATCAATTTCAGCTTCTACTTTTTTCAAAGCTTCCCATTTTCCATAATGTTGTAAGTTAACTGCTTGTTTTTGCAAAGCTTTAATTTCATCAATTGCTCGCTTTACATTTTCATTTTTATGAATTTGTGCTTCTGCTCGCTTAAAGAAGTCGACTTCTTCTGTTTCAGAGATCATTTTCGCTAATTCTTTCGCTTGCTCAACAATTTCATCTTTCGTATATACTTTCATCTATTATTTCACCTCAATCGGCTCCTTAACCAATTCCCCGTTAAGTGACCAAGTTTTTGCTTCCGTTACTTTTACTTTCACAAGCTGACCAATTAAAGATTTTGAAGCAACGAAGTTTACAAGTTTATTCGTACGCGTATACCCCGCAAGTACTTCAGGGTTATTTTTACTTTCTCCATCAACTAATACTTCTACAACTTGCCCTATATAACGCTTATTCTTATTAACAGCATATTCATTCACTAGTGTATTTAAGCGTTGTAATCGCTCTTTCTTCACTTCCATCGGCACATTATCTTTCATTTTTGCAGCTGGTGTACCCTCGCGCGGGGAATAAATAAATGTAAATGCCGTATCAAATCCTACTTCACGATATAGCGACATCGTTTCTTCAAATTGCTCATCCGTTTCATTTGGGAAACCAACGATAATATCCGTTGTTAGGACTGCATTCGGAATCGTTTCTTTAATTTTTCGTACAAGCTCTAAATAATGCTCACGCGAATATTTACGCGCCATAATTTTAAGCATATCTGTACTACCAGATTGAACTGGTAAGTGGATATGTTCTACGAGGTTACCACCTTTTCCAAGAACATCAATTAAATGATCGTCAAAATCACGTGGATGACTTGTTGTAAAACGAATACGTGCGATATCGATTTTACGAAGTTCATCCATTAAATCGCCAAGACCATATTGTATGTCTTCAAAGTCTTTACCGTATGCGTTTACGTTTTGTCCAAGTAACGTAATTTCTTTATAACCGTTCGCTGCTAAATGGCGAATTTCTTTAATAATATCTTCTGGACGTCTGCTGCGCTCTTTTCCGCGTGTATACGGTACAATACAATATGTACAGAACTTATCACAGCCATACATAATATTTACCCAAGCTTTAATATCACCACGACGTACTTTCGGAAGGTTTTCAATTACGTCCCCTTCTTTTGACCAAACTTCAACCACCGTCTCTTTTGAGAACATTGCGTCCTTTAAGATATACGGTAATCTATGAATATTATGTGTACCAAACACCATATCTACATGCTGATTTTTTTGCATAATTTTATTTACAACAGATTCCTCTTGAGACATACAACCACATACACCAATTAAAAGATCCGGGTTTCTTCGCTTTAATGATTTTAAATGACCAAGTTCACCGAACACTTTATTTTCAGCATTTTCACGGATTGCACAAGTATTCAATAAAATGACATCGGCCTCTTCAGTTGAAAAAGTTGGCTCATATCCAAGTGTTGTAAAAATCCCCGCCATTACTTCAGTATCATGCTCATTCATTTGGCAGCCATATGTACGAATGTAAAACTTTCTTCCTGCGCCAAAATTGCGGAACTCTTCAGGTAAGCCAAAATCTCGTTCAATTTTAACTTCTTCTTTCCCACGCTTTTTTGCCTCTTTCAAGGAAGGTGGTTTGTATACACTTTCAAAGTATTTACTATAATCTTTCTCTTCTTTTTTCGTAGAGGAATTTGCTTGTTGACTTGCTAATCGTTGTTGCTCGTTCATCGGTAATCTCCTTTCACCCTTAACTATACACACTCTGTAGTCCATTTTAATGCGCTTAGACCCATCTCAAAGATGTTAGATAGCTTGAGAGATAACTTGCCCTTTGAAACTTGAGTAATCGATCTAATCATCCGTAAGAATGAAGTCTTCCCCACACCAATAGACATTCCCTTTTTAGTATTTCACCTTGTCCTACCCAAAAGCATATTGCTTTATCCCTATACACATTATCATAGTATAGAGCCTTTAGCCAATTTTAACGAAGAAGCATTCTTATCCTATTTTACATTTTACAGTTAATGAACATGCTATTTCTATACAACGATTTATATATTATTTTATCATTCTGAATTTTCTAAGTAAACAAATCTATTCATTATTTTTATTCATTCAAAAAAGGTTGCCAAGTGGCAACCTTTTCTTTTAGCATTACATAAATTCAGCAACAAGCTCATCAAACATTTTCTGATCCATATTCAAATCAGCTTGCACTAAAGGCTTTTCGCTATAGTCTTTTACAAGCTCTTGGTAAGAAGGCTGCTTTGTATTTTGATAAATTAAACCAGTTACTAACCCGTTCTTTTCCATTAATGTTTGCATAGCCATCATGCGGTTAGATGGATCATATCCTTCTACTGTACTTAGTTTCGTTAAATTCTCTTTAAACCAATCATAAGTATTTACTTTATTGTAAGTAACACATGGACTAAATACGTTAATTAATGAAAATCCTTTATGATTAATACCAGCTTCAATAATTTGTGTTAATTCTTTTAAATCACTTGAAAAACTTTGCGCCACAAATGTCGCACCAGCTGTTAAAGCCATTTCCATAACATTTAGTGATGGTTCAATTGAACCTTGTGGTGTACTTTTCGTTTTAAATCCAGCTTCACTACGTGGTGAAGTTTGACCTTTTGTCAATCCGTAAATTTGGTTATCCATTACGATATACGTAATGTCAATGTTACGACGAATAGAATGGATTGTATGTCCCATACCAATCGCAAAACCATCACCGTCACCACCTGATGCGATAACTGTTAAATCACGATTTGCCATCTTCACACCTTGTGCGATTGGAAGAGCACGTCCATGAATACTATGCAAACCATATGAATTAATATAACCTGAAATACGACCTGAACAGCCGATACCAGAAATAACAGCTAGTTCATCTGGATTTAAACCAACGTTAGCTGCCGCACGTTGAATCGCAGCTTGTACTGAGAAGTCTCCGCAACCTGGGCACCAGTTCGGTTTTACACTGTTACGAAAGTCCTTAAATGTTGCCATTTAATACAACCCCTTTTTTGCATTCGTTGTAAATCTCTTTCGGTAAGAATGGGTTTCCGTCATATTTTAAAAGACTAGAAATTTTCTCACCATTACCAAGATTCATTTTCATAATGTTAGCAAGCTGACCAGTTGCATTGTTTTCTACTACCACTACACGCTTCGCTTTTTTCACAAGTGGATCGATTTCAGCTGTTGGGAAAGGATGAATTAAACGTACATGAGCATGGTTTACTTTCATTCCTTCTTGTTCCAAACGCTGCATTGCCTCTTCGATCGCACCACGTGTTGAGTTAAAACCAACTAGCAATACGTCTGCGTCATCATGCTTAACATTTTTATAAACAGGGGTATTAAACTTTAAGTTCTCCATTTTACGGAAACGTTTGTCCATTTGATTTTTACGGTTTATTGCTGATTCAGATGGTTTACCCGTTTCATCATGTTCTACACCTGTAACATGGTGAATACCATTTTTCATACCAGGTAAAACACGTGGTGAAACGCCGTCTTCTGTTACTTCATAACGTTTGAAGTATGCTTTATTTTCACGTTCTGGTAATTCTACTTCTAAGTCAAGCTTACCACGACGAATTTCCACTTTATCTAACGTAAGTGGTTCTACAGTTTGTTTCCCTAAAGAAAGCTGTAAATCTGTTAAGAAAATAACAGGCACTTGATATTCTTCTGCTAAGTTAAACGCTTCTACAATATCATAGAAAGCTTCTTCAACTGTACTTGGCGCCATTACGATTTTTGGAATTTCACCATGCGTTCCGTAAATCATAGCCATTAAGTCAGACTGCTCTTGTTTTGTTGGTAAGCCCGTACTTGGACCACCACGTTGTGTATCAATGATAACTAGCGGTGTTTCAGTAATACCTGCTAAACCTATTGCTTCCATCATTAAAGAAAGACCAGGACCAGCAGATGCAGTTAATGTACGAACACCAGCGTAGTTTGCACCGATTGCCATTGTACAAGCTGCGATTTCATCCTCAGTTTGGATTACTGTCCCGCCGACTTTCGGTAACTTTTTAATTAAGTATTCCATAATTTCAGATGCAGGTGTGATTGGATATGCAGACATAAAGCGAGCACCACCAGCTACTGCACCGAATGCGATTGCGTCGTTTCCAATCATAAACATGCGTTTCTTACCGTCAGCTTTTTCAAGCTGCATCATGTTTACTTTTTCACCAAGCAATTCTTTCATATATTGAGAGCCGCGTTTAATGGCTTCCATATTCTTTTGAACGACTTGCTCTCCTTTACGACCAAAGATTTCTTCAACAACCTCTAAATACGCTGTTTCGTCTAATCCTAATACCGCACTAGATGCCCCAACAGCAACCATGTTTTTCATTAGTGATGTGCCTAACTCTGAAGCAATATCTGTAAACGGTATCACATATAGATTTACATCTGTATTATCAGGTATTGTTGGATTAAATTTCGCATCCGCAACTACAATTCCGCCCGGACGTAGTTCGTGGAAGTTAAAATCAATTGTTTCTTGATCAAAAGCAATTAAAATATCTAAATCATCTGAGATCGCGCGTACTTCTGTTGTACTTACACGAATTTTATTATTTGTATGGCCGCCTTTAATACGTGATGAGAAGTGGCGGTAACCGTATAGGTAATATCCTAATCGGTTTAATGCAATACAGAAGATTTCCCCTGTACTTTCAATTCCTTCACCTTGTTGGCCTCCAACTTTCCATGAAAGTTGACTAATCATCTCCTACACCCCTTTTGGCTGCATTCATTGTAGTGTATTTTTTTACAGTATTAGTTTAGCATTTTTTATACAAATAAACTACAATGGACGCAAATTATGCCTCTTCTGATTTCCCTGAATCTTTAGTATAAAGCTATTTCGTTTACCATTCTAGTATTAGGTCTTAAAAAAATCAATAAATTCAAGTGGGTTTATTTTAATTTTTCTGAATTTTTAAAACACAACCTTTAGAACGTTACACAGTCAACAAAATTTTTATACAAAAATCGATCTACAGTTGATTCACTATACTTTTTACACAGGTGATTAATTATATTTTCATAATCCCTATATGCTTCTACACCTACAACGGTTTCTAAAATCCCATCAAAATCAGAACCGAATCCTATATTTTTTTCTCCACCTAATGAACAAATATGTTCCACATGTCTTAATATATCTGCTATATTCGCTTGTCTTTCATTCGTTAAAAACTGCGGTACGAATGTAATACCAATAATGCTATTTTTCTTTATGAGAGCTCTTATTTGTTCATCGGTTAAATTGCGTGGATGCCCACAAAGTTGATAACAGTTTGAGTGCGATGCAATTGGGTTTTTAGCTATTTCTATACCATCCCAAAAGCTTCTTTCATTTAAATGAGACACATCGGTCCATAAATCTAACATATTAAGTTCTTGTACAACTTGTCTACCAAATGTAGTTAAACCTGCACCACGTGTCTCTAGCGCCCCATCAGCTAATAAATTAGCATAGTTCCATGTTAATCCAAAGGAACGTACACCTAAGCGATAAAACAAACGTAATCTCATCGCTTCTTTTCCAATCGCTTCGCATCCTTCTAATGTTAATAACGCTCCAATCTCGTCCTGTTTTAGCATGTTAATATCGTTTTTTGTCTGAATAAACTTCATTCCTGGTAGCGATAGAATTTCACTATGAAAAATATCTATCATTTGCAGTGCAACTTCAAAGCGCTTTTCATACGCTACTGTTTCTGGTACATATATCGCGAAGCATTGTATACTTCCTTTTCTTTTCTTTAATTGTTCAAATGTAATATGTAATTGTGAATCGTTTTGAAAGTCTTTTTTTCCCTTTGCACTCCATAACTGAAAGAGTACATCGCAATGAGCATCAAAAATTTTCATATTCATTCCTCCACTATAAAAACAACCTGTTTGCATACATGCAAACAGGTTGTTTTAACTTAACGAGGTTCTACAATTAATTTTATCGCTGTACGCTCTTCGCCATCAATCATAATATCTGTAAACGCTGGGATACAAATCAGATCCAAACCACTAGGCGCTACAAATCCTCTTGCAATTGCTACTGCCTTTACCGCTTGGTTCAATGCACCTGCACCAATAGCTTGAATTTCTGCTGTTCCGCGTTCGCGAATAACACCTGCAAGTGCACCAGCTACAGAATTAGGGACCGACGTTGCTTTAACTTTTAATATTTCCATTCCGCGTTTCCTCCTCGTTTTTATAAAAAGTAATAGCAATTATTTCACTTTAACTTATATTCACGAGGAATGGCACGTATTCCTGCTAAATTTCTGTAATTTTTCTAAAAAATTAAAATATAATGACTTCTCTAACTTTTCGTTAAAAATTACTCAAAAAACGGCTGATCATCATTAATTAAAATGCGTTCAATTTTCTTCGCTTTCCCTGTATTTGGATCCACATCGATTAAAACTGCACTTAATTGCGTTCTGCCATTCGTTACTTCAAAACGTACTGGTAAGTTCGTTAAAAACTTCTTCAATACCGCTTCGCGATCCATACCTAAAATACCATCATACGGTCCTGTCATACCAACATCTGTAATATAAGCTGTTCCGCTTGGTAAAATACGATTATCAGCTGTAGGAACGTGTGTATGTGTACCTACTACAGCTGTAGCACGACCATCTACGTACCAACCTAACGCCTGCTTCTCACTTGTTGTTTCAGCATGAAAATCAACAAAGATAATATTCGTACGTTTTTTTGCAATATTGATTAATTCATCCACTTTACGGAATGGACAATCAATTGGAGGAAGGAAAGTACGTCCTTGTAAGTTAATTACCGCAACTTCTGTTCCGTTACAGTTCACAAAGATAAGACCTTTTCCTGGCGTTCCTTCTGGGAAGTTAGCTGGTCTTGCAAGATATTTAGCATCATCAATAAATTCAAATACTTCACGATTATCCCAAGCATGGTTTCCAAGCGTAACTGCCTGTGCCCCGCACTCCAAAAAGTTTCGATATATTTTTTCCGTAATTCCACGTCCACCCGCAGCATTTTCTCCATTAATGATTGTTACTGTAGGTGTATATTTTTTCTTTAATGCCGGTACGTACTGTTGAATCATGTCTCTACCAGGAGATCCTACTACATCCCCAACAAATAATATTCTCATATGTCTTACCCTTTCTATGTACTACATTTTTTATTACCTTACTCTAACAAGCAATTTCCTTATAATATTAAAATTTTACCTATTATAAGTTTCTTTCACTTGCATACTTCTCATAAATAATTTTCTTTATTTTACCCAATTCCAACACAAAAAAATAAAGTGGTGTTTCACCACTTTATTTTGCGTATTCCACTGCACGTGTTTCACGAATAACAGTAACTTTAATATGTCCTGGATAATCCAGTTCATTTTCAATACGTTTTCGAATATCACGAGCTAAACGATGAGCTTCTAAATCATCAATTGTATCCGGTTTTACCAGAATACGAACTTCACGTCCTGCTTGAATTGCGAAAGATTTTTCTACGCCTTCATAAGACTCTGAAATTTCTTCTAACTTTTCAAGACGACGAATGTAGTTCTCAAGTGTTTCACTACGAGCTCCCGGTCTTGCAGCTGATAATGCATCTGCTGCTGCAACTAGAACTGCAATGATAGAAGTTGGTTCTGTGTCACCATGGTGAGATGCGATACTGTTTATTACAACAGGGTGCTCTTTATATTTCGTTGCGAGTTCAACACCAATTTCAACGTGGCTACCTTCTACTTCATGATCAATTGCTTTTCCGATATCATGTAATAGACCAGCACGTCTTGCTAGTTTTTCATCCTCACCAAGCTCCGCTGCCATAAGTCCAGTTAAATATGCAACTTCCATAGAGTGTTTTAAGACGTTTTGTCCATAACTTGTACGGTATTTTAAACGACCTAAAATCTTAATTAAATCTGGATGTAAGCCATGAACACCCACTTCAAACGTTGTTTGCTCTCCGACTTCACGAATATACTCGTCCACTTCACGTCTTGATTTTTCGACCATCTCTTCAATACGCGCTGGGTGAATACGTCCGTCCTGTACTAGTTTATCAAGAGCGATACGAGCTGTTTCACGACGAATCGGATCGAATCCAGATAGAATTACCGCTTCTGGTGTATCATCGATAATAAGGTCAATACCTGTTAACGTTTCTAGTGTACGAATATTACGACCTTCACGTCCGATAATACGTCCCTTCATTTCGTCGTTTGGAAGATTTACAACCGAAACGGTTGTTTCAGCAACATGATCAGCTGCACATCTTTGCATTGCAAGAGATAAAATCTCTTTTGCTTTCTTATCCGCTTCTTCTTTCGCACGAACTTCACTTTCTTTTACCATAACGGCAATTTCATGAGAAACTTCACTTTCTACTTTACCAAGAATAATTGCTTTCGCTTGTTCGCGTGTCAGATTGGAAATGCGCTCTAATTCTGTTTGTTGCTTTTGAACTAACTCTCCCACTTTGCTTTCCAACTCTTCAATCTGTTGTTGTTTCGCTACAAGAGAATCCTCTTTCTTTTCCAACTGTTGCTCGCGCTTATCGAGCGTTTCGTCTTTACGATCAAGGTTCTCTTCTCTTTGCATTAAACGATTTTCTTGTTTTTGTAATTCGCTTCTACGGTCACGAATTTCTAATTCAGCTTCTGTACGAAGTGTATGAATTTCATCCTTTGCTTCTAAAAGCGCTTCTTTCTTAAGTGCTTCTGCCTCACGATTCGCTTCGTCTAGAATACGTTTCGCTTCATTAGTTGCACCATTAATCTTCGCTTCAGCAATAGACTTTCGAACAAAAAAGCCAACAACTGCACCGACTGTTGTTGCAAGCAAAATGGAGATGAGTATCCAAACTGTACTACTCATGATTTCACCTCCCCTTGCTATGAATGAAAAAAGACTGTCGGCATGTACATTGAATAGCAACGTACAGCAAAGACCGTCGTCCCGCTTTTTTAAGGGACTTTCTTCATTTCACAATTAAAATGTCATATTATTATTTCGGCAAGATTTAAGTCTTACTCCGAATATTACTTCTCTTCTTGAGAAGAGTGTATCGTATATAAGAAAAAATATACATTCTCATTGTATCTATCGCAATTTTCATTGTCAAGCGTTGTCTACTTTTACTTTCTTTACCTTCAGCCCTGAATCTTATCTGAATTCGAAAAGTAGGTAGCATATTATCCTGGAAAACCTTAGTAAATTCCATTGTCTTCACGTAAAACATATAAATATTCCTCTTTACACATAGCCCTTTGGATAGAATAAATATTTTATCTCCAGCTATATACAACGCTTTCATAAGACATTAAAAAATAAAAGACACGGGAGCGTGTCTTTTATTTTTTAATCTTGAATAGTTGAACCTTCCGTGTCTTCAACACCAGAGTCTTCACCAATTCCGTGATGTTCACGAACAAAGAAGGCAATTTCTTCTCTTAAATCCGTATTCTCTTTTAAGAATTGCTTCGAATTTTCACGACCTTGTCCTAAGCGTTCTTCATTATAAGAGTACCAAGCACCGCTCTTTTGAACGATATCAAGTTCAGAAGCCATATCTAAGATTTCACCTTCTCTTGAAATACCTTCTCCGTACATAATATCAACTTCAGCAACACGGAATGGTGGTGCTACTTTATTTTTAACTACTTTTACTTTTGTTTTATTACCAACGATGTCATTACCTTGCTTTAATTGCTCAGCACGACGTACTTCAAGACGGACAGTTGAATAGAATTTCAACGCACGACCACCTGGAGTTGTTTCTGGCACTATCTATAGATTTTCCATCTCTATAGTCCGGACTATCTCTTCATCTCTTCACAGAGAGCCTTGCACTTCCAGCAGTAGCCTATCATCTGCCGTACCCTACTCAGTTAACTAAAAGTCCTTTTCGGTAGTCTCTACACCTTCCCCATATAACTATGGAGCTTGGCACGGTATTACCCTAACAAAATGGTGGGCTTCACCGTTAGCAACTATATGAATAGTTACACCCTTAGGCAATAAGGTTCACAAGGTTTTTTAACATGCTATCACTAGCAAGGGAAACCCAGAGTAAACTCCTTAATCTTTTCGATTAAGCAACTTGTAGTTGATTTCCGAACATAACCCCAACTTTTTCACGAATTTGGTTGATAAAGATTGCGATTGTTTTTGATTTATTAATTGCACCTGAAAGTTTACGAAGTGCTTGTGACATTAAACGTGCTTGTAAACCAACGTGAGAGTCACCCATGTCCCCTTCGATCTCAGCCTTCGGTACAAGAGCTGCTACAGAGTCAATTACGATAATATCAACCGCGCCACTTCGTACAAGTGCTTCTGCGATTTCTAGTCCTTGCTCCCCTGTATCAGGCTGCGATAATAGTAATTCATCGATGTTAACACCTAATTTTTGTGCATAAACAGGATCCATCGCATGCTCCGCATCGATAAATGCTGCTTGTCCACCTTGTCGTTGCACTTCCGCGATTGCGTGTAATGAAACTGTTGTTTTACCTGAACTTTCAGGTCCGTAAATTTCAATAATACGGCCACGTGGGTATCCGCCTACCCCTAGTGCCACATCCAGTGCTAAAGAACCGCTTGAAATTGTAGAAATTCTACGCTCCGCTTGTTCTCCTAATTTCATAATTGAACCTTTACCGAATTGCTTCTCTATTTGTTTTAACGCCATATCTAATGCCGCTTGACGATCACTCATTCAAAATTCCTCCTTAACTGAATTGCTAATCTTATTATACCTATTTTCAATTCAATTTGCCAACAAAAATCGAACATTTATTCGATTTTTTATTTTATATCGAATAAAACTAGATTTCCCCACAAAAAAACTAGAAGAAATTTATATCTCTTCTAGTTTTTTGTATAAATGATAAAATCCATATTTTGTAGAGCGTTCTCTAATTTGTTGACGACTTCCACTTAAATTAAGAGAGAAGACTTCAGTCGGTTCATCCTTAATCGCCAATCCAACAAATACTGTTCCTGGTTCTTTATACTCTGAAGCGTCAGGTCCTGCCACCCCAGTAAAACTAATTCCGATATCTGCTTTTAATAATCCCTTAACATTTTCAGCAAGATAACGAGCACATTCTTTACTAACCGCACCACCCGTATGTAACACTTCTTCAGGCACATGTAAAACATGCTGCTTCACATCATTATGATAACAAATGACACCGCCTTTAAACACAGACGAAACACCCGCATTTTCTGTTACTTGATTTCCAAAGAGACCGCCTGTTAAACTTTCTGCACATGCTAAAGTTAACCCTTTTTGCTTCAATAACTCTATTGCCTTGTAATGAAGAAAATCTTGGTCATATCCGTAGAAAAATTCTCCTACTCTTTCTAAAATCAAATTTTCCACATGTTGAATTAGTTTCTCCGCCTCATTCGCATCATGATGTTTTGCAGTTAAACGGAATGTCACTTCTCCATCATTTGCGAGTGGTGCAATGGTCGGGTTCGTTTGTCCATCAATTAAATCTTGAACTTTTACCTCTAATTGAGATTCCCCAATACCGAAAAAGCGAAGAACGCGAGAATAAATATTTTCCCCTGTTGTAAAGTTACGTAAAAAAGGCTCTACGTAACTCACGTACATCGGCTTCATTTCTTTTGGTGGCCCTGGTAATAAAATATAAACTTTGCCGTTTTTATTTAACCCCATGCCAGGCGCCATACCGTGATCATTCGCAAATACAGTCGATCCACTTAGAACGAGCGCCTGCTTTTTATTATTTTCCGTAAATTCACGGCCTGTACGCTTAAAATAATCGCTTATGGATGTTAATGCTGTTTCATCATACACAAGCTCTTCACCTAAGCTAGACGCTATTGTTTCTTTCGTCAAATCGTCTTTTGTCGGCCCTAATCCGCCTGTAAAAATAAGCATATCAGCGCGCTCTTCAGCCACTTCAATTGCCTTTTGTAATCGCTTGTTATTATCACCCACAACAGTATGATAGTACACATTTATTCCAATTGAAGCTAACTTTTCAGATAAAAACTGGGCATTTGTATTTGCAATTTGTCCAAGTAACAATTCAGTTCCAACCGCAATAATCTCAGCATTCATCCCAATTCCCCCATAAAACTTCTATTTTGAGTTTACAAAAGCAGCCCTATTTTTCCAGAAATAATCCCATCCTGAAATAACAGTAAAGATTAATGCAATCCATATGAAAATATCAGCAACTGGAATATGGATTAAATTTAAAGGTACATCGTGTAATAAATACGCTGCAATCGCAATAATTTGTGTCCATGTCTTAATTTTCCCTAACTGATTTGCTGCCACTACTTCCCCTGTCCCAGCAAGTACAAGGCGTAAACCTGTTACTGCAAACTCACGGCTTATAATTACAATAACGATCCAAGCAGGTACATATTGCATTTCTACCAATGTGATAAGTGCTGCCGAAACAAGTAATTTATCTGCTAACGGGTCAAGAAATTTCCCTAAATTCGTTACAAGATTATACTTTCTTGCATAATGTCCATCAATCCAATCTGTAGCCGAAGCAATAATAAAGATAAGTGCCCCTACTAAATGTTGAATTGGTAACTCTACATCACCAATTATAAATGAGCCCCACTCAAAGGGTGCTAACATAATTACCATAAAAATTGGAATTAAGAAGATTCTAGATATTGTAATTTTATTTGGTAAATTCACAGCTATTCCTCCATCATATCAAAAACATTTGTTCATTGAAAAAAGTCATCGAAGCGATGACTGTTATTGTGCAGGTTGCCCTATCCCTTGGTTTTTTATCACCAATCTTTGGTGAAGTTCTTTTTCTGGATCCAATGGGAAAGCAACCACTTGACCATTCAGTTTAACTTCAACATTCATTGCATTTCCAATATTAAGTCGCACTTCTTTTACTGTTGATAAATCACGTTTTTCTATTTGGCCACCTTGTACTGTAGTGTTTAGAATTTCGTTCCCAGCATCATCTTTAACATCTACATAACTCGCACCTTTGCCCGATATTTCCAGTTCTAATGTTTTATTATTATGAATTTCCAAAGTAGATACCTTACCAGTTGTTCCAACTACCTTTATCTCTTGCTGTCCAGTTGGTTGTGCTGGTTGTTCCTCTTTCTTTGGTTCTTCTTTCTTTGGCTCTTCTTTTTTTGGTTCTTCCGCTTTCTCTTCATCTTTCTTCGTATCTAGCGGAGAATTTTTCGCTTTTTGAACTTCAATTTTCTCACTTTGAGCATTTGGAACTTGCCTATCATCTTTTCCAGTTAACGATTGAATAACAAACCAGACTACCACTCCAATTGCAATCACTAATAACGCAATCAAAATTTTCGGCATATGATCTGCAATTGGCCATGATGAAGATTTTTGCATTGTTTCTTGTGTTTTCTGTCCAGTTGATACTTGTGGAACATCGTGTTTTTCAGATTGTGGTATCGTACTCTGATATTCTACAAGCAGTTCCTCTCCATTTAATCCAACCGCATCTGCGTATTGTTTAATGAATGCACGCGCATAAAAAGCTCCTGGCAATACATCATAATTGCCTTCTTCAATCGCTACTAAATGGCGTTTTTGAATTTTTGTAATTTCATGCAGCTGATCAATAGACAAGCCTTTCGCTTCTCTTGCTTCTGTCAGCTTTTGTCCTAATTCCGTCACTACTAACACCTCAATATTTCTTTAAAAGTCAAACATAGAGAAATTATTTTGCGTACCTTGCTCAATTTCATCTACTAAATTATATTGAATTTCTTCATCATAATCGTTACGCAATTCGATAATATAATCAAAATCATCCAATGTGTATTCCGACTGAGTCACAAATACATCTGGATGTTCTACAACTTTCGTTGCAGGCAATCTCATGATTTCACGAACAAGCTGCCAATGTCTTTCATTTGCACGCTTTGTTGATACAATTCCATCTAGTATGAAAATATTATCGTCGCTATACTCATCTTCAATCAATTGGCTACGGACAGTTTGCTTAATAAGAGTCGATGATACGAATAGCCATCTCTTATTTGCACAAACACTTGCGGCAACAATGGATTCTGTTTTTCCGACACGAGGCATTCCTCGTATCCCAATTAGCTTATGACCTTCTTTTTTCATTATCTCCGCCATAAAGTCTACAAGTAAGCCTAATTCATCACGTACAAATCGAAATGTCTTCTTATCATCTGCATCTCGTTGTATGTACCTACCATGTCTAACTGCTAGCTTATCTCTAAGCTTTGGCGGACGATATTTCGTTACCGTTATATTATCCATCGTATTTAGAATTGATTCAAGTCTAGAGATTTGCTCTTGATTATCACACATAAGCAGAAGTCCACGTCGTGCATTATCTACACCATTAATTGTGACAATATTGATGCCAAGCATACCGATTAACGAAGAAACGTCACCAAGTAAGCCAGGTCGGTTTTTATGTATTTCATATTCAAAATACCATTCAATCATCCAAGATCACTCCCCCACGCTTACTTTACACCTACGTACTATATTATATGATTTCATCTTAATAGGGAAGCTAAATGTATAATCTATCCCGTGTAATTATTATACAAAAAAAATAGAGAGGAGAATCTCCTCTCTATTTTTACTTATGTTGTACAAACTTCACCATTAAATTTGCGATTGTATGTTGCTCTTGTTCATCAGCAACTTTCCAAAGCTCAGACAATAATTTTTCTTGATCGTTGCGCGCTTCTACTTCATTTGCTAAATAATCACCAACACGAAATGCCATATCTGATACTGCACCACCATCAAGGCCTTTTCCTCCCGCTTGTTCTAAACGTTCTCCTAAAAAGCTCTTCCACTGATCAAAATTATCTAACACTGACATGTTTAAGCACCTCACTATTGAGTAATAGAATCATGCTTAATTTGCACAATTTCTTGTTTTTTATGTAAGTATTTTTAACAATGCCAACCGCCATTGACTCCAATAACCTGCCCCGTAATATAAGAAGCTCCTGGCGAAACAAGGAAAGAGACTGTTTTTGCTACCTCTTCCGGTAGCCCTAGTCTACCTAATGGAATATCTTCAGCAATTTCATTTTTATCATCTGCTGAAAATACATTTAACATTTCTGTTTCGATTGCACCTGGCGCTACCGCATTAACACGTAATCCACTTAAAGAAACTTCTTTCGCTAAAGCTTTCACATATGAATTTTGCGCACCTTTTACCATTGAGTACAGCACCTCACAAGATGCTCCTATTTGCCCCCAAATGGATGAAATAACAATAACATTTCCACTTCTCCGCCCAATCATCGATGGAAGCGCCATCGAAAGAAGTCTATATACACTCTTCACTTGAAGCTCGACCATATAATCTAATTCTTCATTCGAAACATCTGTTACTAATCCAAAAATACTCTTTCCAGCTGCGTATACAATAACATCAATTGGATGTTCGATTTGCGCCCACAATTCCTCTGCTCCATCTCTAGAAGCTAAATTTGCTTGCACAGGAATCACTACATCAAATTCCTTCTGTAACTCCCTTACCTTCTCTTCGCTTTTATTGTAATGAATATAGACTGTATAACCATCCTCGATTAACTGCTTCGAAATAGCAGAGCCAATCCCTCCGCTCCCTCCAGTTACTAATGCATACTTTTTCATAAGTTCCCTCTCTTATCTTTTATGTATAAATAAATAATACCCTCATCTTACCATTTGGCAATAACCAAACGTTAGATGAGGGATATAGATACTGCGTTTTTTATTCAAATATCAATTTACTTTTTTGGCAGCACTTGGCAGACGCTCATTTTCTCTTCAATTAATAATGTTTTTGCTGCTTGTTGTAGGTCTTGAACAGTTAATCCTTCTAACACTGTAAGAGCATCAAATAAACTAGATTCATTAAACGCATATCGTGTAAACTGATTTGCAATATATTCAGGTGAATTCAATGATCGTAAAAATCCACCTATTTTCTTTTTCTTCACCCGTTCCAACGCAGCCTCATCTAACTGATCATAATTCGTTTGTAGTAAAATACCTTTTAATCGATCTGCCAATTCATCAGGTTGCTTCGTATCTCCACCAACCATTGCAAAACCGAAGTTATTTTCTTCTGTATAGTCATACGAGAACGAATCATCAATAAGACCTTCATTATATAAAGATTCATAATGAACTGACCCTTTTCCAAATAAATAATCTAAAAGTAATGTAAGCGCAATTTCTTGTTTTAAAAGAGCTTGCCCTTTTTCTTGTAAATTCGTTGCTTTAATACCAACTAAACATTTTGGAGTTTGAACAGGCATTAAAATAATCTTTTTCTTTTCATTTACTTCTTCTGGTTCCTCTTCAAAAGAACGAACGATTTCCGGTTGATTTTCGTAATCTTTTTTCGCTTGATTTTCACGAACTAAATCCATTGTTTTTTCAGGATCAATCGCTCCAACAACAAACAATAACATATTGCTTGGATGGTAAAAAGTCTCATAACACTCATACAATAGGTCTTTTGTAATTTTACTAATAGACTCGATTGTCCCTGCAATATCAATTTTAATTGGATGTTTCACAAACAAGCTATCGATTAATCCAAAATATAAACGCCAATCTGGATTATCTTGGTACATTTGAATTTCTTGGCCAATAATACCTTTTTCTTTTTCAACCGTTTTTTCTGAGAAATACGGTTCTTGAACAAAATTTAACAATGTATTTAAATTTTGTTCTACATTTGATGTACAAGAAAAGAGATAAGCAGTTCTCGTAAAGGACGTAAAAGCATTCGCTGAAGCACCTTGTTTACTAAACAATTGAAAGGCGTCATGGTCCTCCTTTTCGAACAATTTATGCTCAAGAAAATGAGCAATCCCATCTGGCACACGGGTCATTTCTTCTTTTCCAAGTGGGACAAACGTATTATCAACAGAACCGTACTTCGTCGTAAATGTCGCAAATGTTTTATTGAATCCTTGTTTCGGTAAAATGTATACGTCTAATCCATTCGGAAGTTTTTCATAATATAGTGTCTCTTTTAATTGCTCATACACAATTTTCTCCATTTACTCTCCCTCCGTTCCATGTAAAAAGTAAATTGTATCTAATTCAATATTATTAGCAACTTTCACAATTTCTTCTTTCGTCACGCCTTCTATACCTGTTAGCCACTCTTCAACTGGACGCGTACGCTCTGAAATAACGCCATGATAAAGCATTTCAACAAAACCACGTGGTGTATCAACAGCCTCTAAGATTTGATTTTGAATTACACTTTTCGTTTGTTGAATCTCTTCCTCTGAAAAATCACCGTTTTGCATTGCTTTCATCTGTTCTTTAATAATTTCAACCGCTTTTTCAAAGTTCTTCGCTTCAATTCCAGACATAACGAAGAGCAAACCTTTATGACTTTCAAATCTTGATGCTGCATAGTACGCTAAACTATTTTTTTCACGGACGTTTACGAATAACTTTGAATGAGAAAATCCTCCAAATAATCCGTTAAACAATTGTAGGGCAAAATAATCTTCATCTTTATACGTAATGAATGTGCGATAGCCGATATTTAATTTACTTTGCTTTAGTTCTTGTTTTTCAACAATTTCTTTCTCTTCATTATTTCGTTTATGAAGAAGTACATTTCTTTCTTTCCTAGCGCGAGGTGAAATCGAAAAATACTTATTTACAAGCTCCACAGCATCTTCTGAAATGTCACCAATGATATATAAATCCATTTCATCTTCAGCTAACACTTTTTGATAATATTGATACAAACTTTCATTTGTAATAGAAGCAACACTTTCTTTTTTCCCATTTGCACTTAAACGATATGGTTCTACTTTGCACATTTCTTCAATTAAACGCTCGTTTGCATAACGCATTTTATCATCATAAGTAGCTTCAATTCGTTGCAAGAGTGCTCGTTTCTCACTTTCTACAATAGCAGGTAGAAAACCTTCGCCTTCTGTTGCTGGATGCAAAACAATATTAGATAACATAGAAAGCGCCTTTTCAAATAACGGTGGTGCATCGCGTAAATATGTTTCATTTGCGATGTCTACATAAATAGAGATGATATGGTCTTCTCCTTTTTTACTTACATCTACCGCTAAAGAAGATCCATATAATTCTTCTAAATATTGGCGAAGACGAATTACAGAAGGCAGTTTTTCTGTCGCACTTTGTAATACGTATGGCAATAGGGCACGCTCTGTCACCGTCTCCTCATTTAAAGGTGCTTTAAAACGAAATACAAAGGTATTTGTTTTATATTTATCAGTCGGAATAATATGTACTCGCAAGCCACCTAATTCATGTAGTCGCTGTTCCATTAGTTTCATTAATAGCCCTCCTTTACGTATGTAGGAATATTCCTCTTCAATATACAGTTTTTAGAAATAAAAAATCAACTTTTCTTCCTTATTATGCTTACATTTGAGTCTTTCTAAAAACTTTAATATGTAAGGAACATAGTAAATTTCCGTATTAAATATATTCTATGTAAAAAAGCCCGCACTAATGTGCGAGCTTTTCTTATACTTTCTAAATACTCATCGTTTTCCTTTTTCATAAGGCGTTCCTAATGCTTTCGGAGCTTCAGATCGGCCGACAAAACCAACAAGTGCTAATATTGTGAATACATACGGTAATATCGTTAATAAAACACTTGGAATTTGGTCTAATACAGGAATTGTTCCACCGGTTACACTAAGAGACTGAGCAAAACCAAAGAATAGAGCTGCACCTAGTGCGCCTAGTGGATTCCACTTTCCAAAGATCATAGCAGCTAAAGCTAAGAAACCTTGTCCTGTAATAGTTGCCCCTGAGAAGTTATTAGAAATTGACATTGCAAAAATCGCCCCACCAATTCCAGCAAACACCCCTGATATACAAACGCCGATATAGCGCATTTTATATACGTTAATCCCCATCGTATCCGCTGCCATTGGGTGTTCACCAACAGCACGCAATCGAAGACCGAACGGTGTTTTATAAATAACATACCAAACAACAAATGCTAAAATAATCGCAATATACGACGTTATTGGTACATTTGAAAAGAATATTTTCCCTATAACTGGAATATCCGAAAGACCTGGAATATCAATCTTTTCAATACGGTACTGAATAAAGTCAGTCTGCCCTTTATCAAAGATCTTCTTAATTGCAAATACTGTTAAACCAAGAGATAAGAAGTTAATTGCTACACCACTTACAACTTGATCCGCTCGGAATGTAATAGATGCTACTGCATGAAGCAATGCAAATAACCCACTGCCAATTGCCGCAAATAATAACGCAATCCACGGAGTCATCGTTCCCCAAGTATCACCCATTAATAAGTTTGTAACAACTCCAATAAATGCACCAAATAGCATTAGTCCTTCTAATCCGATATTTACAACACCCGATCGTTCACTAAATACACCACCTAGTGCTGTGAAAATTATAGGTGCTGATGTATATAACGTACCCGTCACAAGAATGGCTAATATATCTAAAAAGCTCATTTATTTCCCCTCCTTGCTCATGCGTGTAAGCGCCCATCTTAACACATAACTACATGCAACAAAGAAGATGATACATGCAATAATTACGTTTATAAGCTCTGATGGCACATCTGCCTCAAAGTTCATTTGAGGGGAAGCACTTTTCAAACCACCAAATAATAAAGCTGAAAGGATAATGCCAAACGGATTATTTCCACCAAGTAACGCTACGGCAATCCCATCAAATCCTACCCCTGTAAACGAAGACATCGCTGTCATGCTTTGGAATGTTCCTAACCCTTCCATCGCTCCACCAATCCCTGCAAATGCACCAGCAATTGTCATGGAAAATACTACATTACGAGAAACTTTCATACCTGCATATTGAGAAGCATGTTGATTAAATCCTACCGACTTTAATTCATAACCTAAAGTTGTTCGATCTAATAAGAACCACATTAAAATAGCGATTAAAATTGCTACAATAATTCCCCAGTGAAGGCGTGAACCGTCAGTAATGGAAGCAAGCCAGTCTGAAGATAATGACGCACTCTCTTTAATGTCGTACGTTTTATCATTACCCTCGTGTAAGAAACGCTTAATAATGTCGTATGTTACATATAACGCGATATAGTTCATCATAATTGTTACAATAACTTCATTAACTTGAAACTTTCCCTTTAAATATCCAGGGATGAAACCCCAAATTCCGCCTACCAATGCTGCGAATAAAATAGATAATGGAATGTGAAGAACAGCTGGTAGTGAGACTGCATAACCGAACCAAACCGCTGCAAGCCAACCAACTAACAATTGACCCTCTACCCCGATATTAAATAAACCTGTACGAAATGCAAACGCCACCGATAAACCAGCAAGAATAAGCGGTATCATTGTACGAAGCGTTTCACCAATCGCACTTGGGCTACCAAACATTCCTGTCCAAAGTGCACTATAACCAACAATTGGGTCATAGCCACTAACTAGCATTACAATCGCTCCTACAAGTAAGCCGAAAATAACGGATAGTACTGGGACTAAAATATTTATCGTTCGTTCTGTTAAAAGTTTTTTAGCCATTTGTACCCACCTGCTCTTTCTTTGTTCCTCCAGCCATTAACAATCCAAGCTGTTGTTCATTCGTTTCTTTCGCATCAACAATTGCTACAATTTTCCCTTCATAAATAACAGCAATTCGATCGCTAACATTTAAGATTTCCTCTAACTCTAGTGATAAAAGTAATACACCTTTTCCTTTATCTCTTTGCTCTATTAATCTCTTATGAATAAATTCAATTGCCCCTACATCTAAGCCACGTGTTGGCTGTGCTGCAATTAATAAATCTGGATCACGGTCTACTTCACGTGCAATAATTGCTTTTTGCTGGTTTCCCCCAGATAGTGCACGAGCTAACGTTTGCTCACTAGGTGTACGTACATCAAACTGTTCAATAAGTGCCTTTGCTTTTTCTGTAATTTTACTGAAATTTAAAATCCCTTTCTTTGAAAACGGATTTTTATAGTACGTTTGCAAAACTATATTATCTCTAACAGAAAAATCAAGAACGAGTCCGTGTTTATGACGATCTTCTGGAATATGACCAATTCCTTCTTCTGTGATTCTTCGAACAGGCCAATTCGTTATTTCTTTCCCTCTAATTGCAATAGAACCTGACTCAACTTTTCGTAAACCAGTAATTGCTTCTATTAATTCACTTTGTCCGTTTCCATCAATCCCTGCAATCCCAACAATTTCCCCCGCACGAACAGTTAAGTCAAGGCCTTTTACAGCAGGTAGTTGACGCGCATCGTGAACAACAAGGTTTGCAATTGAAAGTACCTCTTCTTTTGGCTTCGCGTCTATTTTTTCTGTTTTAAAATTCACTTGACGTCCGACCATTAATTCTGCAAGTTTATTTTCATCCGTATTTGCAACGTCAACCGTTCCAATCCCTTTTCCTTTACGAATAATCGTACAACGATCGCAAACTTCCATAATTTCTTTCAACTTATGTGTAATAAGAATAATAGATTTACCTTCTTGCACAAGCTTTTTCATAATTTGAATTAGCTCATGAATTTCTTGTGGTGTTAACACAGCTGTCGGTTCATCAAATATTAAAATTTCTGCCCCGCGGTAAAGTGTTTTTAAAATTTCAACACGCTGTTGCATACCGACAGAAATATCTTGTATTTTTGCATATGGATCTACAGCTAAACCGTATTGTTCAGACAGTTTTTGAATTTCTTTAGCAGCTTCCTCCACAGCAATTTTCCCTTTTTTCTTCGGTTCGTTTCCGAGAATAATATTCTCTGTAACTGTAAAATTATGAACAAGCATAAAGTGCTGATGGACCATTCCAATACCAAGGTCATTTGCTATATTCGGATTTGTAATTTTTACAGGTTTTCCTTTAATTTTAATTTCGCCTTGTTCTGGCTGGTACAAACCAAATAGTACATTCATCAATGTGGATTTCCCTGCACCATTTTCTCCAAGTAAAGCATGTATTTCTCCCTGCTTTACTTGCAGCGTAATATCATCATTCGCTACAATGCCTGGGAATACTTTCGTAATATTATTCATCTCAATTACGTATTCCATTGTGTTCCTCCTTTTAACAGGGAACATTCCCCTATTACACTATTAACTTATTAAGCAATTCGGAAGTTTTATACATACAAAGGTTAGTTCTATGAACTAACCTTTGCTATTTCTCTATTTATTTTTTTAGAGAAGCTTCATATTCTTTATACTCTTTATCTGTAGCTGGTACTTTAATTGCACCATCTGTAATTTTCTTTTCAAACTCTTCTACTTTTGTTAGAATTTCAGGGTTAACTTTTTTCACGTTGTCAGTTGTTTTTGCAATACCAACGCCGTCATCTTTTAAGCCAAACGCTTCTACTTTACCGCCTTTTAATTTACCGTCTTTCGCTTCTTGTGCTACTTTTTCAACAGCGATATCTACACGTTTTACCATTGAAGTTAATGTTACGTTTTCAGGCATACCTTCTTGGTTTTGGTCACGGTCAACACCGATTACCCAAACGTTTTCACCTTTTTTCTTACGGTTTTTCGCTTCAGTGAACACACCGTTACCTGTACCACCAGCAGCATGATAAATTACATCTACGCCTTGACCATACATTGCTGAAGCAAGAACTGTACCTTTTTCAGGTTTATCAAATGCTTCTGCATATTCAGATACGATTTCAATATTTGGATTTACTGCCTTTGCACCTGCTTTAAATCCATTTTCGAATTTACTAATTAAATCACTCTTCATTCCACCAACAAATCCTACTTTATTCGTTTTTGTTGACATAGCTGCTACTGCACCTACAAGGAATGATCCTTCATGATCTTTAAATGTAATGCTTGTTACGTTTGGTGCATCTACAACAGTATCAACGATTGCGAATTGTTGTTTTGGAGTTTCTTTTGCAACTTCTTTAATTGCACCTTCTAATTTATAACCAATTCCGAAAGTTAAATCATATTTATCTTTTGAGAACTTTTTCAAATTCGGAATATAATCAGCTTCTTTTTCAGACTGTAGATAACGATAATTTGTCTTTTCTTTTAATCCATTCTCTTTACCAAAATTTTGTAATCCTTCCCAAGAAGATTGGTTAAATGACTTATCATCAACGCCCCCAACGTCTGTTACCAAACCAACTTTGAAGTCTTTATTGTCTTTCGTGTCTTTCTTGTCACTGCTCGCCTTATCCGAGTTACCACATGCACCTAACACTGTACTTGCCGCTAACGTTAACGATAATAAAAGACCTGTTTTTTTCTTCATACTAGAAACCCCTCCTGAAATGTTTTGTCTAATGATTCATACGCTGCTGTCCCTTACTTCTTGCTGTCACCTCCCTAAAAAGGAACTTCCCTACATACGTTTTCTTAATACGTGGAAGCTAAACTTATCAGCTCTAAAGTAATTAATAGAATATAAGATTGGCTCATCATTTTGATCATAGTGCATTTGTTTTAAAACTAGCAGTGCCGTTTCAGGTTCACATTCTAAAATCGGTGAAATTTTCGGGTGATAACCAATCGGTTCAATATGAGCAACTGCGTACGTGATACGCTTATGCGTATTATTATGTATAACTGTAAGCAGCGATTCCTCATTGTACCCCGATAAATCTGGTAATATCTCTTTCGCTAGTTTATCAATGCAATATACAACTGGTTCCCCATCCGCTGTACGAACACGCTCAATCATTACCGCACTAAATCCATCTTCACAATTAAACTTCTCTTTTTCTTCTTCTGTTAAAGTTGTTGTAGATGATGATAAAAAGATTGTTCCTGGTGTTTTCCCCACACTAGAAATCATATCTGTAATACTAGAAAGTTGCTCTATTCCAGAAGAAAATAACGGCTTCGCATTTACAAACGTCCCTACACCATGTCTACGAATAACAACATTTTCTTCTTCTAAAATACGTAGTGCTTCCCTTAAAGTTGCCCTACTTACACCAAGCTCTTTCGCTAGATCAAACTCTGAAGGTAACTTTTGCTTTTCTTTATAAGCCCCATCTTTAATTTTTCCTTTGATGTGATCAATCACCCGCAAATATAGGTGACGACTATCGGATTTTACTGACATAAGACTCCCCCGCATTTCAATTATTCGACCTCTGATGTAAGACTTCTTTTCTCTTTTTTCAACTTACAACACAGCATAATTACTAAATACTAAAAATAAGTGTAATTATCGAACAAATATTAATAATTTTTCAAGATGAAATTTTCACTCTTTATTCTATAAAAAAAACTTTGCACCATAAACATTCCTCATATCGAGAAAAAGTTCGGCACAAAGATCCCTTACATCCTTTGTTACACACTTTTCCCCCATAGTCTAGCAATTCATGGTTGCCAGGTAGAAACTTATGGACCTTATCTCCAAGATTATATGAGGCAGTGATTCTTTTCGAAGTAATCTTACCACTTGCTCCCATATGTGTCAACAGAATTCAACATTTTTCTACATTAAATATCGAACGTTTCGAAAATCAAAACAATAAGCATTCGTATTCTAAAGAGTACCTCGTTATGTAAGCCCTTTCTTTTATGTTGACTATAGTATATAACAAAAACAGCATATAAAAAAGCCTAATTGTAAAAACAATTAGGCTTTTTTTCAAGAACTTTTTTCTTGCACATCTTTAATGAGTACTTCTCTCGGTTTACTACCTTCATAAGGACCTACTACACCATTCATTTCCATGGCATCGATTAAACGAGCCGCTCGCGTATATCCTACTCTAAATCTACGTTGTAACATAGACACAGATGCTGTTTGCATTTCTACTACAAGCTGAATCGCTTCATCGTATAATTCATCTTCTACTTCCTGCTTTGTTTCAGGAATATCTTGCGGAATCATATCCTCTTGATATTGCGCTTTTTGTTGCGCAATAACAGATTCTACGACTCTCTCAACTTCATCATCTGATAAAAACGCCCCTTGTACACGAACAGGTTTCGATGCACCAATTGGTATGAACAACATATCTCCACGACCTAGTAGCTTCTCTGCGCCACCACCGTCAAGAATTGTACGCGAATCCGTTTGCGAAGATACAGCAAATGCAATACGCGATGGAATATTCGCTTTAATAACACCCGTGATAACATCAACTGATGGGCGCTGAGTCGCAATAATTAAATGAATACCAGCAGCACGTGCCATTTGTGCTAAACGCATAATTGCATCTTCTACATCCGATGAAGCAACCATCATTAAATCAGCTAACTCGTCCACAATCACTACAATATATGGTAATTCAGGTTGTTTCGCTTCCGATTGACTATTGTGTTCTTTAATATAATCATTATATCCTTCAATGTTACGTGTGCCACTATGAGCAAATAATTCATAACGACGCTCCATTTCACTCACAACTTTCTTCAAAGCCTGTGACGCTTTTTTCGGATCAGTTACAACTGGTGTTAATAAATGCGGAACACCGTTATATACATTTAACTCTACCATTTTCGGATCAATCATCATTAATTTTACTTCATGTGGTTTCGCACGCATTAAAATACTTACAATAATTCCATTAATACATACACTCTTCCCACTACCAGTCGCACCAGCTACTAATAAATGGGGCATTTTATTTAAACGTGCCAATACAGCCTCTCCTGTAATATCACGTCCAAGACCAATTAATAACTTCTCTTCTGGGTGGTTATTCGCCTTTGAATCAAGAACTTCTCTAAGCGTTACCATAGAAACTTCTGAATTCGGAACCTCAATCCCAACAGCTGATTTCCCGGGAATAGGTGCTTCAATACGAATGTCTTTCGCTGCTAAAGCAAGCGCTAAATCATCACTTAAACTAACAATTTTACTTACCTTTACTCCCATATCAGGATACACTTCATACTTCGTAACTGCAGGACCTCTATGTACTTTTGTTACTTTCGCTTTCACACCAAAACTTTGGAATGTACGTTCCAATTTACGAGCATTTTCATAAATTTCCGCATTTTCATTTGTAACTTGCTTATTTTGGGGAAACTTTAATATATCAAGCGAAGGAAGCTTATAATCTTTATTTTCCACATTAGAAAATTGCATAGGAGGTGCTTTCGTTTCGCCTTCTAGCGATTCCACTATTTTTTCTCCTCGTTTCTTTTGAGGTTGTTCTTCTGGCGTAGGCGGAACTGCCTCTTCAATAAACGGAGAAGTGATTAAATCATTTTCTTCTATTTGCTTTTCCGTCTCTTCGCTTACTGGATAATTCTCAGTAAAATTTGAAATAATTGGCGGACCAATTTCTATCTCTTCTACTGGCTCAATAGCTTCTTCTTGTTCAGCAACACGTTCACGCCTCTTGCTTCTTGTTGTTTTTTTCTTTTCAGTTTGCTCAGCGACCCTTTGAGATTTCCAATCTTTATAATCCCCTTGCATTACTTGAAATTGACTTCTAAGAATTCTCCCTACCGGAGCAAGTACTTCTCCAATATGCTTATTTGTTATACAAAGTATTCCAAGAATAACTAAAATAATTCCAATGATATATGCCCCTACTTCGTCAAATAAGAAGTAGCACGTTGCGAACATAAGTGCACCGAACATACCACCACCTAAATGAACACTATCCGGGCCCTTTTTCATTTCAAGGAAGAAGTAATCTTTTGTACTAACAATTACAGAAGTATTTTGCACAGCTCCATCTTTCGTAAGAAGGTTAAATAATGTAATATGACTAAACATTAATATTGCTAGTACAATTAAATAAACACCTATTAGCCGTTTATTTAAAAGGTTTGGCCATCCACGCTTTATTACAAACGCAACAGATAAAGCTATTACACCTAACACACCAATTATGTACCACTCACCAAAGAAGAAGCGAAAAAATAACACAAACGATTTCCCTACAACACCTAGCTGTAAAATCGTAATAATCGAAAGTGCAAAAAGAGTCAACCCGACGATTTCATAATACAAAGTTGGCTTTATCGTACGTCTTGCCTTAGCCTTCGTCCCTCTTTGCTTTTGTTTTGCCATTTCTTCACCTCGTGTTCTAAAAATTAAGTACAACTTCCTAAAAAAGCTCTACTTATATGTCTTTCTCTCTATTTTCTGGTCTTTATATCTTCTATTTTTACACTTCTTGTAAAATGTTAAATAAACAGAAGAAAGCAGCCTACTCATGGCTGCTCAACCGTCTTGTTTTTTATATTATACCATAGCTCCTAAACAAAATCCTTCTTTTTGCTAAAAGGTAATTTTCTGTCCAGGCTCAAACTCTAAGTAGTGAGACGGATTCGTACTTAACACACGTACAATAGAATAACATTGATTATCCTCCTCAGAGACCATTAATTCCACGCCGTTTACATTCACAACTTTTTGACTTTCACATTGTGAATAATCAGCCGGATATACAAGTTGCTCTGGCATAATTGTATATAAAATCATTGTAGCATTGTCCCTTCTGCACTATTATCCTTGCGTTCGTCAATTAATTCGTTTAATTTTCTAAGTGCGCTACCAATACCACCGACATCATCTATAAGACCATACTTCACCGCATCTCCACCTATTACATTCGTCCCAATATCTCGCGTCAAATTCCCTTTTGCAAACATAAGCTCTTTAAAACGATCTTCCGTTACTTTCGAATGCTTTGTCACAAATCGAATGACTCTTTCTTGCATTTTATCCAAATACTCAAATGTTTGCGGCACACCTATAACAAGACCTGTTAAACGAATCGGATGAATTGTCATCGTCGCTGTTTCGGCAATAAATGAATAATCAGTTGAGACCGCAATCGGTACACCAATTGAATGCCCTCCTCCTAAAACAAGAGAGACAGTTGGTTTTGAAAGCGAAGCCACCATTTCAGAAATTGCTAATCCAGCTTCAACGTCACCTCCAACTGTATTTAATATTAAAAGTAAGCCTTCAATTTTCGGATTTTGTTCGATCGCGACAATTTGCGGAATGATGTGCTCATATTTTGTTGTTTTATTTTGTGGTGGCAACTGAATGTGGCCTTCCACCTGTCCAACAATTGTTAAACAATGAATACGCGATTCATTCATTTGCGGGACATTCGTCTGTCCAAGTTGTTGAATTTTCTCCACTATAGAAGCTTCTTTCGGAATTTCTTTCGGCTCAGCTTCTTTTTCTTCATTTATATAACGGTCACGTTCTGTCATATCGCATCCCCTTTCGCTCGTATATAACTATTATTTCTTAAGTTATAAATTTCATGCGATAGGGTTAAAAAAGAAAAAGATCACCTGTAAAGGTGATCTTCTTTATACTTCCATAATAATCGGTAAAATCATTGGCTTTCTCTTCGTTTCTTCGTACAAGAACTGCCCTAATAATTCACGAATATTTTGTTTTAACATAGACCATTCAATTGAATATTCTTTAATAGATTGTTCAACAATCATACGTACAATATCTGTAGATCGTTCGATCAACGCTTCTGATTCACGTACATATACGAAACCGCGTGAAATAATTTCTGGACCAGAGATTATTTTCTTTTCATCTTTACCAAGTGTCACAACAACAACTAAAATTCCATCTTGAGATAACATCTTTCTATCTCGAAGAACAATATTACCAACGTCGCCAACACCTAATCCATCAATTAAAACATTGCCCGCTTGCACTTTACCAACTAAGTTTGCTTCTTCATCGCCAAAAGCAATTACATCGCCTTTTTCTACAATAAAGATATTTTCTCTCGCAATACCTACATCTTCCGCTAAATATGCATGTGCTTTTTGCATACGGAACTCACCATGTACGGGTACAAAATACTTCGGCTTCATTAAATTTAACATTAGTTTTAATTCTTCTTGGCTACCGTGACCTGAAACGTGTACTTTTCTTTCACCATAATAAACAACCTCGGCTCCAGCTCTAAATAACAAGTCAATAATTTTTGATACAGATATTTCATTTCCTGGAATTGGTGAAGCTGCAATAATAACCGTATCACCTTTACGAATTGAAATTTGTTTATGAGCTTGCTTCGCCATTCTAGAAAGGGCTGCCATCGGTTCACCTTGACTACCTGTCGTTAAAATAGCTACCTTTTTCTCTGGGAAATTATCTACTTCTTGTAATGAAATAACCATACCTTCTGGAACATCTAAATAACCAAGACGTCTTGCAATGTCTACTACTTTCACCATACTACGTCCTACTACCGCTACTTTTCTTCCTGTTTCGGCAGCCGCGTCAAATACTTGTTGAATACGATGTACATTCGATGCAAATGAAGCAACGATAATACGACCTTCTGCACCGTAGAACACTTTAGAAATTTCTACACCAACTTCTTTTTCCGAACCTGTGTAGCCTGGACGCTCAGCGTTTGTACTATCAGATAATAAGCAAAGTACGCCTTCATTCCCGATTTGCGCCATTTTCCCAAGATCTGCTCCATTATTTCCAATTGGAGTTTGATCAAATTTAAAGTCCCCTGTATACACTACAGCACCTTTTGATGTATGGAAACAAACACCAACAGAATCCGGAATACTATGTGTCGTTCCAAAGAATGACACCGTTGTAGTATTAAAATCTACTGTTGAATTTGAATCGATTGTTTTTAAGTCTACACGGCCTAACATGCCCGCTTCGCCAAGTTTTTCTTGTATAAGTCCTACTGTTAATTTCGTTGCATATACTGGAATAGATAATTTACGAAGTACATAAACAATTCCACCAATATGATCTTCATGACCGTGAGTAATAAATAAACCTTTTACTCGCTCTTGATTTTCCACTAAGTATGTAATATCAGGAATAACGATATCAATTCCAAACATTTCATCTCCTGGGAACATTAATCCTGCATCTACAATAAAGATTTCAGAATCAATTTCAACACAGTACATGTTTTTCCCGATTTCACCTACTCCACCAAGAGCAAATACTTTAACAGACTCATTCTCTTTTCTCTTCATGTTGTTGCCTGGTTTAAAAATCTTGCAAACACTGATTTCACTAAAATTGTAGAGACACCAGGGGAAACTCTACAACCACCATATATTCACCGTCCAAGACGAATGTCCTTACCGTTATGCGATATCATGTCCTTGTTTATTTTTTAAACCAGGTTTCACCTCTCTTTCATTATATAAATCAAATATCTTATTCGATATGATATGAAAATTTCATTGAATCATAATTTTTCCCAATTTTGCTAAGCATACCCGTACTAAGCTACTTAGCCATATTATACCTGATACAAGAAATAGAACACAAGTTAAATTATGCGAAAGACAAGAGAAGACACTAAAATGAGGTTATAATTTACGAGGGTGAAATTCATATCACCTTTCTTACTTTTCCTACTCCACAAGAGTTTAATGGAAAAATATTCATGCGATTTCTTTGCATGAATATAAGACTATATGCATTAACAATGTTCCATAATATATTAACTACGCAATCAATATATAACTAATTAAATGTTATTTCCTCTTCCCCTACATCCTATTAGCTCTAAGGAATGTTACTACAGTTAGTTAAAAAAATAAAAATGACCTAGTTTCAAACTAGGTCATTTTTTATTAACGAGGAATGGATTGCATTACAGATTGTAACGTTACTCTTTCTTCTTCTGTTAATGGAAGAAGTGGTAAACGTACAGAACCTACATCTAATCCAACCATTTGTAACGCTGTTTTTACTGGAGTTGGGCTTGGCGCCATAAATAATGAATCCGTTACTCTTACAAGTAATTGATGTAATTTTTGCGCCTTCTTAAATTCTCCTGCTTGGAACGCTGCAATCATTTCTTGCATTTCGTTTCCAATAACATGAGATGCTACCGAAACGATACCTTTCGCTCCAACTGCCATAGCCGGTAACGTTAAACCGTCATCACCGCTGTATACTACAAAGTCGTCCGCTGTTTTTTCAATGATTTCTGTCATTGTTAACACATCGCCGCCTGCATCTTTAATCGCAACAATGTTTTCGATTTCTGATAAACGAACAACTGTATCAACGGAGATTTGTACAATAGATCGCCCTGGAACGTTATATAGCATAACCGGAAGTGGCGTGCTTTCAGCAATCGTTTTAAAGTGCTGATACATTCCTTCTTGACTCGGTTTGTTATAATACGGCGCCACTAGCATAACTGCATCAACACCAACTTCTGTTGCCTTTTTAGTTAAGTCAACAGAGGCATGTGTATTATTGCTACCTGTTCCAGCGATTACGGGCACCCTTTTATCGACAACAGATACGACATGGCGATATAACGCTACTTTTTCTTCTGATGTTAGTGTAGGAGATTCACCTGTCGTTCCTCCTACCACAATTGCTGTTGTACCGTTATCAATTAAATAATTTACCAATTTCGTTGTCTTTGCAAAATCGATATTCCCGTTTATATCAAACGGTGTTACCATCGCAGTTGCAATTGTCCCAAAATCTATCATGGTCTCACTCCTTATTGTTCCAGTTGCTTTTCTTTTGAAAGCTCAAACGCACTATGTAATGCATTTACAGCCTCCACTAAATCGGTTTCTTTTACAAGAACCCAAATTGTCGTATGACTATCTGCTGATTGCAGAATTTGAATACCTTTTTCAGCTAAAGCTGTAACGATTTTCGCAGTAACCCCTGGGTATCCTGCCATTCCAGCTCCTACAATAGATACTTTTGCACAATGCTCTGTCACAATTGGCTCATATCCAAGGTTCTTTAATAATTCAACTGCACGACTTGATACATTATCACTCACCGTATAAGCTACTCCAGTAGGTGAAATGTTAATTAAATCGACACTTATTCCTTCATTCGCCATTTCTTTAAACACATGCTGTTGCAAATCATATGCCGTTTCTTTTGCAAGCACTTTAATTTGCGTCACATTCGATACATGTGCAATACCTGTAACAGGACGTTCTTCGACATCACGGCCTTTTGTAGCACCATCAGATGCTGAAATAAGCGTACCTTCACTATCAGAATACGTAGAACGTACACGAAGAGGTACTTTTGCATGCATCGCAATTTCAACTGCACGTGGATGAACGACTTTTGCACCTTGATAAGCCATGTTACAAATTTCGTTATACGTTACAGTTTGAAGATGGCGTGCATCCTTTACAATACGAGGATCCGCAGTCATAACACCTTCTACATCTGTGAAGATATCAATATATTCAGCATGAAGCGCAACACCTAATGCTGAAGCTGAAGTATCGCTACCTCCGCGTCCAAGTGTTGTCGTATCACCTTTTTTCGTTTGCCCTTGGAATCCTGTAACGACGATTACATCTAAACTTTGTAACTCTTCATGTATACGATCGCAATTCATTTCAATAATCTTCGCATTCGTAAAATCATCATTTGTTACAAAACCAGCTTGTGCACCATTTAATGCCGCTGCTTTAATGCCGTTCTCATTCAACATATTAGAGAAAACAATTGCAGAGATTAACTCTCCACATGATAATAATAAATCTTGCTCACGATTAGAAATATTAGATTTCTCTTGATTTACAAGACTTAATAACGTATCCGTTGCATATGGTTCACCTTTACGGCCCATAGCAGATACGACAGTAACTACTTTATAACCAGCAGCTAACGATTTTTTTATATGATGAAGCGCATGCTTACGTCCATTTTCATCACGTACTGATGTGCCACCAAATTTTTGAACAATTATTTTCATATTTTGCACCTTCTCTTAGCCGTTTACACTAATTGTAATTTTACTAAGCGCTCTGCAATTTGAACAGAATTCCATGCAGCGCCTTTTAATAAGTTATCAGATACGACCCAAAGATGGAATCCTTTATCGTTATTTAAATCTTTACGGATTCTTCCAACGAATACTTCGTTTTTACCTACTGCAGTAGCTGGCATTGGATATAACTGCTCTTCTGGATTATCTTGCAGAACAATACCTTCCGCATTTGCAAGTAAGCTCTTTAATTCTTCTACTGTTACGCCTTCTTTTTCTACTTCGATGTAAACAGACTCAGAATGCCCTGATACAACTGGTAAACGTACACATGTTGCCGCTACTTCTAATTCAGGCATATGCATAATTTTTTTCGTTTCATTAATCATTTTCATTTCTTCAAACGTAAATCCATTATCTTGGAACTTATCAATCTGTGGAATCGCATTAAAAGCAATTTGGTAATGTTTTTTATCACCTGATACAGGTAAAACATTCGCCTTAACTTCTTCGCCATTTAAGATTGCTTGTGATTGTTCATGAAGTTCTTCAATCGCTGCCGCACCAGCACCTGATACAGCTTGATATGTGGAAACGATTACTCGTTTTAAACCATATTGCTGACGAACTGGCTCAAGAGCTACTACCATTTGAATTGTAGAACAGTTCGGATTTGCAATAATACCATTATGTTCTTTTAAGTCGTTTTCATTTACTTCAGGTACAACAAGTGGCACGTTTTCTGTCATACGGAATGCACTTGTATTATCAACAACAATCGCACCGCGCTTTGCTGCTTCTGGCGCTAATTGTTTCGATACAGATCCACCAGCACTAAATAGTGCGATATCTACTCCTTCAAAACTTTCAGGAGTTGCCTCTTGAACTGTAAATTCTTCGCCTTTAAATACAAGTTTCTTACCTGCAGATCGTTTAGATGAAAGTAACGTTAATTTCCCGATTGGAAATTCTCGTTTCTCTAAAGTATTTAACATTTGTTCACCAACTGCGCCGGTTGCTCCAACTACAGCGACATGAAAAGTTTTTTGCTTTTCCATCACTATGCCCCTTTCTAGATACCAATCCTTCTATAACTTAGAATTAGAAGGCGTATAGAATACCCCTTCTAATCTTAATAACGTTAATTTTATCATATTCTACAGTAAGAATGATGGTTTCATCAAAAATTGTACGTTTTTTTTCGTTTTTTAATTCATATATCTGAATTTTTCTACAACAACTGGTTGCAATTGCTTCCCTTGCAGTGCTTCTAATACTGTATCTTCTAGTAACTCCATGCGAGCTACCATTGAGTTCGGTTTTTTCTCTGGTGCGTCTTGGCCGAATGGGACGAAGTAGATGTTTTTTGTGGCCATTAGACGCATGAGGTTTACCCCATTTAATCCCAAAGCATCATTCGTTGAAACAGCCAATACGACAGGTTTGCCATTTCTTAGCGTCGCTTTTGCTGCCATTAGTACCGGAGAGTCTGTCATTGCATTTGCAAATTTACTCATAGAATTTCCTGTTAGTGGTGCAATCACCATGCAATCTAGTGGGATTTTAGGTCCTAGTGGTTCTGCGCCAACGATTGAATTAATTGCCTTAAAACCTGTTATTTCTTCAATCTTTTTAATCCACTCTTCTCCTTCTCCAAATCTAGTATTTGTTGATTGAACAGTGTAAGAAACAACGGGACGTACTTCTGCTCCCTCAGCAATTAATTTTTCTAAATGAGGCATCACTTCCTCATACGTACAATGTGAACCTGTAAAACCAAATCCTATTCTTTTCCCTTTTAAATTCATTCCCCATTCTCCTTTCTTGCTATTGCACCTTCTGCTAGTAACTGAGAAAGAACGTTCGCTAAAATTTGTCCGGCTGTTTTCGGAGCAACAATACCCGGCAAACCAGGTGCTAACAACGCCTTGACCCCTCTTTTTTCCGCATATCTAAAGTCGGTACCGCCTGGTTTAGAAGCTAAATCAATTACTAACGTATGAGCTGGCATTTTTGAAATAACATTCGCTGTCACAACGAGATACGGAATTGTGTTAATCACAATATCGATATTACCTACTTCTTTTTCTATGTCTTGCATATGAAAAGGAGAAAACATCATTTCTGTAATACGAGCAATATGTTCCGATCGTCTCGCTCCTACTTTGACATGTGCTCCTAATGATTGAAAGGCTCTCGCTACACTCATACCAGTTCTACCAAACCCTAAAACCATTACATTTGATCCATGGATTGTATAATCAGTATGTTGAATAACCATCATTAGTGTACCTTCTACAGTCGGAATAGAGTTATAAATTGCAACATCATCACGATCAAATAATTTTACAAGTTTTCGATTCGTAGTAGATACAAGATTCTCCAAATAAGGTGTTCCGATACCTGAATATATAGTAAAGTGTTCTGGTGTCTTTTCAATTTGCTCTTGCGTTATAGAAACTTTTTCATTTGAAAAAATAGTATCTACTTCTCCTTTGGCATTCGTCCCTGCAACTGGCAAAATAATGGCATCTAAAGCAGTGAAATTTAAATCTTGTATACTTTCTTTTGCTGCCCCAGTGAAGCCATGATCTAGCTGTTCAAACCCTATTAATGAAAGTTTCGCATCTAGTTCAACTAACTTGCGAATTACTTCTAGCTGCCGTGCATCTCCTCCTATGACAGCGATATGCATCTCAGTCAACATTCCCTAATTCACCTTCTTTTTCTTTCATTTATAAGAAAAATGCCTACTTTTTCTTTTTCCTCCACATCATATGTAATGTACGAGTTTGAGGTGATTGAAAAACAAAAAGCACACATGTTTTATCTGCTCTATATAAAAATAAGAAAAAAGACAACCAAAACGGTCATCTTTCATTCTGACTTTGTATGATTTGTAAAATCGCAAATTATCATATCATGTCCCACTTTCTTAATTTGGTTCCATTCCACCCTCACTTCTTGCTGTTCTCTTTTAAAGCCTCCCCATTTCCCAAGCGGTATAATAAGAGCTTGTATTCGTCCGTCTCGCTCATTAATTTCTACATCTGCGTGACCTAAAACTCCCATTTTTTCCGCTCTTTCTAAATCCACAATCTCTTTACCACTTAATTCACTTAAGCGCATGAAATCTCCCCCTTATCTTTTTATAAAAGCCTCCTATAATAAGTACCTATTCTGCATATATAAAAAAAATAACCGTACCCCATATAAATGAGATACGATTATTCTCGAAAAGGAATGAATCATAAAACCAACTAAAGTTTCATTCCTTTTGGTAGTTTTCCATCCGGACTAATAAGTGCCGCAGAGAATTCATCTGTAAACATATTACGAATTAACTCGTCTACATTTTGTTTTGTTACAGTATTTACACTTTCAATTATTTCATCAAGAGAACGATGTTTACGAAGAAGTAATTCGTTTTTACCGTTACGGCTCATACGACTATTCGTACTTTCTAAACTTAACATTAAGTTTCCTTTTAATTGTTCTTTACTATTAACAAGCTCTTTTTCTGTAATACCTGTATTTTTCAACGTATTTAACGTCTCTTGCATTGTTTCATACAGTGTATCTAATTGTTGGCTACCTGTTCCACCGTAAAGCGTTAACATCCCTGTATCTTCATAAGAAGAGTGATAAGAGAATACTGAGTATGCCAATCCACGTTGCTCACGTACTTCTTGGAATAAACGGCTACTCATACTACCGCCTAAAACATTATTTAATACAATTAAGTTATAAATATCTTCGTGTCCCATTTGCAAGCCTTTATATCCTAAACATAAATGAGCTTGTTCTGTTTCCTTCTTACGTGCTACTTTATTGAAATGGAAAATTGGGCTATGTACTTGTTCACGATTTGTTGTGCCTTCGTAATTACCGAAATATTGCTCTACAATTTGTAAAAATGATTCATCAATATTTCCTGCAATTGATACAACTACATTTTCAGGTGTGTAATGATCTTTTATATATTGACGTAACGTATCACCTGTAAATGTTTCAAGTGTTTCTTCTGTTCCTAAAATAGGATATCCAAGCGGATGCGTTTCATATGTTGCTTTCGTTAACATATCATGCACAATATCATCTGGCGCATCTTCGTACATTTTTATTTCTTCACATACAACATTCTTCTCTTTTTTCAGTTCTTCCTCATCAAATGTTGAATTAAAGAACATGTCTGCTAAAACATCTAACGCGTATTTAGCATGCTCATCTAACACCTTTGCATAGTAACATGTATATTCTTTTGAAGTAAAAGCATTTACTTGTCCGCCAATGCTATCAAATGATTCTGCAATTTCTCGCGCGCTACGTGTTTCTGTCCCTTTAAAGAACATATGCTCTAAAAAGTGCGAAACTCCATTGTTTTTTTCATTTTCATTTCTTGAACCTGCATGGATCCATATACCAATCGCAACCGATCTCACAGTTGGTATATTCTCCATAACAATTCTTACACCATTTTTACACGTATATTTTTTAATCAAAAACTTTCCTCCTACTGCCAGTTTCTCTAAATAAATGCTATTATTTAATGATAACAAGTTTAAGGATGAATGTCATGCAAATGTATTTAATCTACACGTTTTTCATCCAATAATTCTGTTATATTCCCTACTTTATATCCTTGTTCCTTCAATTTTGTAATCATTGTATCTAATGCTTCTGCTGTAGATGAAGTAGGATGCATTAATACGATAGCACCTGGATGTATTTTTCGCATTACTCTCTGCAATAGTACGTCTGGCTCTGGTCGTTTCCAATCGATCGTATCTACTGTCCACATAATCGTCCCCATTTGAAAATCATCTGCTATTTTCACTACTTCATCTCGAAAACTGCCACTTGGCGGAGCAAACCATTTCACTTTTTGATTCGTAGCAGCTTCTATCATTCGATTTGTTTTTTGTAACTGATCTCGTATTTCACCAGACGATAGCGTTTTCATATTAGGGTGTGTGTAAGAGTGATTTCCGACTTCTTGATTTGCATCAACAATCATTTTTGCAAATCGTAAATTTTCTTTGACCCAACGTCCTTCTAAAAAGAAAGTCGCCTTCACATCATGTTTTTTCAATATCTCTAATATACGAGGTAAATACTCATTTCCCCATGCCACATTTATTGTTAATCCCACCATCTTTTTGTTTGGATGTCCCCTATAAATTGGGGCTGGTGATAAATCTTCTAGGTGGACACTTGGTGATACTTCCTTGAATTCAAGATATTCCTGATCAAATTCCTTTCGCTTCTTCATATTATTATAAGATGCTCCAATATCCACTTGTCTTCCATTATATCCAGGTGTTGCCTTCCATATTTTATCAATTATCGCATTTTGAGGCGCAATCTCATATTGTTTTGCATGTTGTTGAATTTCTTCATACAAATTATCCTGTGCAAAAACGGAATAAGAGCCTAAACTGACATATAAAGAAAATATACATATGTATGCCCATATACGAGCTTTCATATAAACCCTCCCATTAACTATATAAAAAACATTTTTCTTCTTATCTTTGTTAATTTGAGCGTTATAATGAAAACTATACCTATACTGACATAAAAATATATGTAAATCATATTTTTACATAACAAAAAAAGCCAGTTTAACTGGCTTTTACTTATTGCTGCTCTTGCTTATTTTCTTCTTTAGCAGCTTCTTTTTCTTGCTCTTCTTTTAGCAATACTTTTCTAGATAGATTTACGCGACCTTGCTTGTCAATCTCGATAACTTTAACTGTAATTACATCACCGATTTTCACAACGTCTTCTACTTTACCTACACGTTCAAGTGCAAGTTCAGAAATGTGAACTAATCCATCTTTCCCACTGAATAATTCAACGAAAGCACCGAATTTCTCAACACGTTTTACTTTTCCTTCGTAGATTTCATCTACTTGTACTTCGCGAACGATATCTTCGATAATTTTCTTAGCTTTGTCATTCATTTCTTGATTTATTGATGAAATAAATACCGTACCATCTTGCTCGATATCAATTTTAACACCAGTTTCTTCAATAATTTTATTAATTTGTTTACCGCTTGGTCCAATAACGTCACGGATTTTATCTGGGTTAATTGTCATTGTAATAATCTTTGGAGCGTAAGCTGATAATTCAGTACGTGGCTCTGCAATAACAGATAACATATGATTTAGAATGTGCACACGACCAATTTTCGCTTGTTGTAATGCCTCTTCTAAAATTTCACGAGATAGACCATCGATTTTAATGTCCATTTGCAGTGCAGTTACACCTTTTGCTGTACCGGCTACTTTAAAGTCCATATCACCTAAATGATCTTCCATACCTTGAATATCAGATAAAATTGTGTAATGCTCACCAGATTTAACTAGACCCATTGCAATACCTGCAACTGGAGCTTTAAGTGGAACACCAGCATCCATCATCGCTAAAGTACTACCACAAATACTTGCTTGTGAAGTAGAACCGTTTGACTCTAAAACTTCAGATACAAGACGTACTGTATATGGGAAATCTTTTTCAGATGGAATTACAGGCTCAAGAGCACGTTCTCCTAATGCACCGTGACCAATTTCACGACGACCTGGTCCACGCATCGGTCTTGTTTCACCAACACTAAATGATGGGAAATTATAATGATGCATGAAGCGTTTTGACTCTTCTACACCAAGACCATCTAAAATTTGCACATCGCCTAATGCGCCTAATGTACAAATACTTAACGCTTGTGTTTGTCCACGTGTGAATAAACCAGAACCGTGTGTACGCGATAAAATACCAACCTCTGATGCTAAAGGACGAATTTCGTCACCTTTACGACCATCTGGGCGGATTTTTTCAACTGTAATAAGACGACGTACTTCTTCTTTTACAATTTTATATAAAATTTCACTTACTTGTCCTAATGTATCAGCGTCAACTTCCTGAACTTCGTAATGCTCAATTACACGCTTTTTCACTTCATTAATTGCATCTTCACGTGCATGTTTTTCGTGCACTTGAATTGCAGAATGCATATCCTTCTCAGCCATTTCACGTACAGCTTGATTAAGATCAGCATCTACTTCATAAAGTTTCACTGCTGTTTTCTCTTTACCAACAGCTTGTACAATCTCTTCTTGGAATGCAATTAGACGTTTAATTTCGTCATGACCAAACATAATTGCCTCTAACATTGTTTCTTCAGGCACTTGATCTGCTCCTGCTTCAACCATGTTAATTGCATCTTTCGTACCAGCTACAACAAGGTGAATATCACTTTGTTCTTGCTGTTCTACTGTTGGATTAATAACGAACTCGCCATTAATACGACCTACTGTCGCACCTGCGATTGGACCTTCAAATGGAATATCTGAAATAGATAATGCTAATGAAGAACCAAGCATAGCTGCCATCTCAGAAGAACAGTCTTGATCAACACTCATTACGATGCTGACAACTTGTACTTCATTACGGAAACCATCTGCGAAAAGCGGACGGATTGGGCGGTCAATTAAACGACTTGCTAAAATTGCTTTTTCACTTGGACGGCCTTCACGCTTAATAAAACCGCCTGGGATTTTTCCAACTGCATATAAACGCTCTTCATAGTTTACTGTAAGTGGGAAGAAATCTACATTTTTTGGCTCTTTTGATGCAGTTGCTGTAGATAGAACTGCTGTGTCGCCATATCTTACTAATACTGCTCCGTTCGCTTGTTTTGCAAGCTGACTTGTTTCAATTGTTAGCTGACGACCAGCTAAATCTATCGAGAAGACTTGCTTTTCCTGACTCATTTAAGTACCCCTCTCAATTTAAAATATTCAATTCTTCTATGTAAATGGATAGTATATCACAATATTCTTTCCTCTAGTATTGCCGAAAATTTAATAAGCTATAAAGAGTAGAAGATATATTTTTACCTAACAAAAAAGCGGGAATATTCCCGCTTCTCTGACTATCGACGTAAGCCAAGCTTTGTGATTAATTCACGGTAACGTGTGATATCGCTATTACGAAGGTAAGTAAGTAAGTTACGACGTTTACCAACCATCTTTAATAGACCACGACGTGAATGATGATCCTTCTTGTGAGTACGTAAGTGCTCGTTTAGAGTGTTAATTTGCTCCGTTAGGACAGCAATTTGAACCTCTGGAGAACCAGTATCAGTCTCATGAGTTCTAAATTGTGCAATGATTTCATTTTTACGCTCTTGTGTTAAAGCCATCCTATTTCACCTCCTAATAATTAAACCCCCAATTACCTAGCAAGCGTCGGTGAGTCGCAATGCCAAGCAATGGTTGTCATAAAGTACATAACATAGAATACTACTTTTCATTTGAAAAAGCAAGTATATTCTTTGCGCTTGAAAAATATTCTTGGGCGATTTTCTTATCTTTCGCGATTTGTGCAACTAACTCATCAATACCATTAAACTTTTTTTCTTCTCTTATACGTATATGCCACTCCACCGTGACACTTTGATCGTATATATCTTTATTAAATTCAAATAGATGTACTTCAATAGATAATTGGCGCTCATTCTCTTTAAAAGTTGGTTTATATCCAATATTACATACGCCATCGTGCCATTCATCGTGAACTTTCAATCTCACTGCATATACACCTATTGGCGGAAGTAGATATTCATCACTTAAACCTACATTTGCAGTTGGAAAGCCAATTTGGCGTCCACGCTTGTCGCCGTGCACAACTGTTCCTTCTACCGTATAAGCTCTCCCTAAAATAGATGGAATCTGCTCCATTTCTCCATTTCGAATTAACTTTCGTAATGAAGTAGAACTTACTTTTTCTTCTTGATATTCAACTTTTTCGATCACGGTCTGTGTAAACTCCCCTCTTGCATGAAATGGTAAAGTCTCCATCTTCCCTTTTCCTAAACGTCCATATGAATAATCAAAGCCTGCTACTACATGCTTTACGTTTAAATCAATAATATAATCATCTACAAATTGTTGTGGTAATAATCCTGCAAATGATTCATCAAATTTAATAACATATAATATATCGATTCCTAAACTTTCGACTATTTTTTCTTTATCACGCATTGGTGTAATATACTCCACATGCGCTTCCTTTTTTCCTAAAACAACAGATGGATGAGGATAAAATGTCATAACTGCACTTTTATATCCCCGTTCATCCGCTATTTGCTTCGCAGTTCGAATCACACATTGATGTCCTAAATGAATGCCATCAAAAAATCCTAATGCCATTACAGTAGGTGGTAATTCTAATTTATTTTGTTCATGTGGATGAGTTAAATGAATAAGTTTCACGCTTGAATTCACCTTTTTCTGTAATAATCCTTCCGATAATTCATTATAGCTTTAGTTCTTGATTATTCACAAGTACTTTCATTGGCTTTAGCATACCAGGGTGTTTTGGATGATGCTCATAAATCGCCAAGCAACAATCATTTTTATCAAATACTGTAATAAATGGTGCTGTTATTTCTAATTCATTCTTTAAGAACATACCATTTTTTATTTTTTCTGCTTGCTTTTCATCTACAACCATTTTTGGAAACTTACTTAACGCTTCGTCGATTGAAATGAAGATAGACTCTACTGTTCCATTTTGCACGTTTTCTTCAATTTCTTCAAATGATATGCAATCTTCTAGTAAAAATTCACCAGATGCTGTTCTTACAAGATGGGACATGTGTGATGGAAAACCAAGTTTTTCACCAATCATTACCGCTAGCGTTCTTACATATGTTCCTTTACTACACGTTACACGGAAACGGAATGAAATGTTTTCCCCTTCAAAAACTTCACGTTCATCAAGTAATACAAATTCGTGAATTGTAATTGTACGAACTGGACGTTCAACCTCTTGACCTGCTCTAGCATATTCGTATAGTTTTTTCCCGTTTACTTTTACAGCTGAAAACATCGGTGGCATTTGTTCAATTGTTCCTGTTAACTTTGCAAGAACATTTTCTACTTCTTTTCGTGTAATAACACGATCCACATTTTTCGTTTCTACAACTTCACCCGAAGCATCTTCAGTCGTCGTAGAAAATCCTAATGTTACTTCACCTTCATACGTTTTCGTCTCACTTGTTAAAAATTGTGCAATTTTCGTTGCTTTACCAACACAAATCGGTAATACACCCGTTACATCTGGATCTAATGTTCCCGTATGACCAATTCGTTTCTCACGTAAAATCTTTCTTAATTTAAATACACAATCATGTGATGTCATGCCTTTTGGCTTATGTAATAATACTACGCCTTCCATATATGTTCACCTCATCATAATTCTTTCATAATAAATATCCAAAACTTATTTTGCATTGAAAAAATGGATAGACATATGTCTATCCATTATTCTTCACGTTTACCTTCTTTATTAATTTCATGTAAAAGTGTATCAATTCGATGACCATATCCGATAGACTCATCAAATTCAAAGGAAATTTCCGGTGTTTTACGAAGACGAATACGTTGGCCAATTTCTGAACGAATGAAGCCTTTTGCCTTCGCTAAACCTTTTAATGTACTTTCTTTCTGTTCTTCATCACCTAAAACAGAAATATATACTGTAGCAATTTGTAAATCTCCACTCACTTGTACATCTGTTACTGTAACAAATCCGACACGTGGATCTTTAATTTTACGACTGATTATGTCGCCTAATTCTTTTTTCATTTGCTCGCCTACACGGTTTGCACGTAATTTCATAACTCTTCACCTCATTCAGTACCATTCCAATTGTGTTATCGTACGTTCAATTTCAGGAAATGAATCGATGTACTCAAGTACACGATTCATTTCTTTTTCACAGATAACACGATTTGAGGATACGGAAACAATTGCAATTTCTGTACGTTGCCATACATCTTGATGCCCTACTTCTGAAACAGCTACGTTATAACGCTGCTTCACACGAGTTAGCACCCTTTGTAAAATTGCTCGTTTCTCTTTTAAAGAATGCACATCGTAAATCATACACTCGAATGAGAGTGAAGCGATAATCATCGCTTCACTTCTTCCATAATGTACGCTTCAATGATGTCCCCTTCTTTAAGATCATTATATCTCTCAATTGTAATACCACACTCATAGTTTTGTGCAACTTCTTTTACGTCGTCTTTGAAACGTTTTAACGTATCAAGTTGTCCTTCGAAGACTACTACGCCATCACGGATAATACGAACGCCACTATCACGTGTAATTTTACCGTCGATTACGTAACAACCTGCGATTGTTCCAACTTTTGTTACTTTGAACGTTTGACGTACTTCCGCTTGACCGATTACTTTTTCTTCGAATTCTGGATCCAGCATACCTTGCATTGCTGATTCGATTTCTTCGATTACTTTATAGATAATACGGTGTAAACGAACATCAACGTTCTCTAATTCAGCTGTACGCTTCGCATTCACATCAGGGCGTACGTTAAATCCAATTATAATTGCATTAGATGCAGAAGCTAAAATAACATCAGATTCTGTAATCGCACCTACGCCTGTATGGATAATTTTCACTTTTACGCCTTCAACATCAATTTTACGAAGTGATGCTGCCATTGCTTCTACAGAACCTTGTACGTCTGCTTTCACAATTAAGTTAATTTCTTTTACATCGCCCTCTTGGATTTGTTGGAATAAATCTTCAAGGCTTAATTTAGATTTCTCACCACGTTGAGCAAGTAACGCTTCTTGTGCACGTGATTCACCGATTTGACGAGCTTTTTTCTCATCAGCGAATGCCATGAAACGATCTCCCGCTTGTGGTACTTCATTTAAACCTGTAATTTCAACAGGAGTTGATGGACCAGCAACTTTTACACGACGACCAATATCACTTACCATCGCACGAACACGACCGAATGATGTTCCAACAACAATTGGATCTCCAACTCGAAGTGTACCGTTTTGAACAAGTAATGTCGCGATAGTTCCTTTACCTTTATCAAGCTGCGCTTCAATTACAGTACCAGTTGCATAGCGATTTGGATTTGCTTTATATTCTTCTACTTCACTCACAAGAAGAATCATTTCTAGCAAGTTGTCAATTCCCTCGCCTTGAATTGCAGAAATTGGTACGAAAATTGTGTCTCCGCCCCAAGCTTCTGGAACTAATTCATATTCTGTTAATTCTTGCATTACACGATCAGGATTTGCCGCTGGTTTATCCATTTTATTCACTGCAACAATAATTGGTACTCCAGCTGCTTTCGCATGGCTAATTGCTTCAACTGTTTGTGGCATAACACCGTCATCAGCTGCAACAACAAGAATTGTAATATCCGTTACTTGCGCACCACGAGCACGCATCGTTGTAAATGCTGCGTGACCAGGCGTATCTAAGAATGTAATTTTTTTATCATTTACATCAACTTGGTATGCACCGATATGCTGAGTAATTCCACCAGCTTCGCCAGCAGTTACTTTTGAATTACGGATAGAGTCAAGCAATGTTGTTTTACCATGGTCAACGTGTCCCATAATTGTAACAACAGCTGGACGCTCTTTTAAGTTTTCTTCATCATCTTGCTCATCGATGAATGTTTCAAATTCAGTTTCACTTACAACTACTTCTTCTTCTACTTCAATACCGTAATCAGTAGCAATTAACTCAATTGTATCTTTATCTAAATCTTGGTTAATTGTTGCCATAATCCCTATCATGAAGAGCTTTTTAATAATTTCAGATGGCTCTTTGCTTAACTTTTTAGCAAGTTCACCTACTGTAAGGCTTCCAGAGAAAGTAATTTTATCTGGTGTTTCTACTATTTGTGTTTGTTGTCTTCCAGCAAAGTTTTCTTGACGTTTGTCTTCATTTCCTTTGCCTTTTTTCTTCTTCTTATTGCTGTTCTTTTTACTGCGAACAACTTTCTCTTCTACTTCAAACTCATCTGCAACAGAAGGTTTTTCTGCCCCAGTGTTATATTGATTATCTAATTTGTTTACTACTTCGTCTTCTAACATTGTCATATGATTCGAAACCTCGATATTCATCTCTTTTAGTTTTGTCATAAGATCTTTACTTGAGATATTATTTTTTTTTGCATATTCATGTACTCGGATTTTACTCATACCTTCACCCCCGGTAATTTGTATCGAGCATGCTACGTAGCTTTTTCGCAAAGCCTTCATCTAATACAGCTACAACGACTCGCTCGTCTCTCCCAATCGCATGCCCTAATTGTTGTCGGTTTTCGACTTTTCTCATTGGTATGTTGTAGTACGTGGTTTTATCAATGATACGTTTTGTAGTGTTCGCTGACGCATCTTCAGAAAGCAATACAAGCTTTGCTTTGCCACTTCGTACTTCTTTTAAAACGAGTTCTTCACCCGAAATAATTTTTCGAGCGCGGTTTGCTAGTCCTAAAAACGATTTCCAATCGGACACTTACTTCGACTCCTTCTCAACAAGCTCAAGAAGCTCTTCGTACAGAGAACTGTCGATTTTCGCTTTTAGATGATGTTCCAAAATATTTTTCTTTTGGGCTTGAATAATGCATTCTTTATCTTTTGACAAATATGCACCTCGTCCTGATTTCTTTCCTGATAAATCAATAGACACTTCGCCCTCTTTGGAACGAACAATGCGAACGAGCTCTCGTTTTGATTTCATCTCTTGCGTCGCAATACATTTTCGTAACGGAACTTTTCGATTGCTCATGCTCATCACCTCTATTCGATTTCGTCTTCAACTGAATCGAATCCGAATGCGATTACGCTATCTTCTTCTGTTACAATACCAAGTTGTTTCGCATCCGACTCACTTTTAATATCAATTTTCCAGCCTGTTAATTTAGCTGCAAGACGTGCATTTTGTCCACGCTTACCAATTGCTAATGAAAGCTGGTGGTCTGGAACAACAACAGTTGTTGCTTTTTCTTCTTCATCTACAAGTACTTTAACAACTTGTGATGGACTTAAAGCATTTGCAACATATTCAACTGGATCATTTGACCAGCGAACGATGTCAATTTTTTCACCTTTTAGTTCATCTACAATGCGTTGTACACGTTGTCCTTTCGGTCCTACACAAGAACCTACTGGATCAACATCGATATTCTCTGCATACACAGAAATTTTCGAACGATCGCCTGCTTCACGCGCTACAGAGCGAATTTCTACAGTTCCATCATAAATTTCTGGAACTTCCATTTCGAATAAACGTTTTAAAAGACCAGGATGTGTACGTGATACGTAAATTTGTGGTCCTTTCGTTGTTTTTTCTACTTTTGTAATAAATACGCGAATACGATCATGTGGTTTATATTGCTCATTTGGCATTTGCTCACTTACAGGTAATAAAGCTTCTACTTTCCCTAAGCTTACATAGATGAAACGAGCATCTTGGCGCTGTACAATACCAACCATAATGTCTTCTTCACGATCACTAAATTCTGAATAAATAACACCACGTTCCGCCTCACGAACTCGTTGTGTTACAACTTGTTTTGCAGTTTGTGCTGCAATACGACCAAAATCTTTTGGCGTTACTTCAATTTCTAGTACGTCGCCATCTTGGTAGTTTGGATTAATTTGTCTTGCCTCTTCTACAGAGATTTCAAGACGTGGATCAAACACATTATCAACAACGTCTTTACGTGCTAAAACTTGAATTGTTCCCACTTCTGGGTTAAAGCTCACACGAACGTTTTGTGCTTGGTTAAAATTGCGTTTATAAGCAGAGATTAATGCTGCTTCAATCGCATCAATAATAATATCTTTGCTAATACCTTTTTCTGACTCTAAAACGAGCAAAGCATCTAACAACTCAGTGCTCATGTAGATCCCCCTTCTTACTAAAACGTAACAGCAAGTCGCGCATTGGCAACTTTATCCATTGGAATTTGGATTTCTTTTTTACGTGTTTTAATTGTTAATAGTAGTGTAATTGTAGTACCGTCGTAGGAAAGTAGCTTTCCTTCAAACATCTTCTCACCATCAATCGGCTCATATGTTTTAATTGCCACTTGTTTCCCTACCGCTTGCTGGAAGTCTTTCTCTTTCTTTAATGGGCGTTCCGCTCCAGGAGATGATACATCCAAAAAGTAAAGATGAGGAATTGGATCCTCTTTATCTAAAGCTTCGCTTAAACGTTCACTTACCGCACCGCATTCTTCAATGTCGACTCCCTTTTCAGAATCGATGAATACGCGTAAGAACCAGTCTTGTCCTTCTTGCACATACTCTACATCTACAAGTTCAAGATTTAACTCTTCAACGATCGGCTGCGCAAATGCTTCTACAACTTCTGTGACTTTCTTATCCATAAACAGCCTCCTTCCTGCCGCCATGTACCATTTACAAGAAAAGATCCCGTTCATTAAGACGGTCTATCTTATTCTTTCTCGTTAGCTAACAAAAGCCCCTGCCGTTAAGCAGGGAATATCTGTCTTAGTATTACCAAATTTAAGAAGTAAAACTTGTAACAAAATATGTATATACGACAGAAATATCTTTACTATCCCATAAATAAAATGTAGATAGTAACACGAAAGAGTGGGTTTCCCCACTCTCTTTTTCACAAAATATACATGACATGGTTATCTCGGTTTATAGTATACCATAGCAAATATTGATTTGCAAAGACTTTTCCTACCTGTTAGAACAGTGATAATTGGTTTTGATCCGGTAAATCTCCTAGACAACCTTGACTATCTAAATACTCAATAATTGTTTTTGAAACCTTACTGCGCTGCTGTAAGTCTTCTTTTGATAGGAAGTCTCCATTTTTACGTGCTTCTACAATACTTAAAGCTGCGTTTGTACCAAGACCAGGCACTGCATTAAATGGAGGAATTAATGAGTCTCCATCAATAATAAATTCTGTTGCATGCGAGCGGTATAAATCAACCTTTTGGAATGAGTATCCACGTTCACACATTTCAAGTGTCATTTCTAGTACAGTTAATAAACTCTTCTCTTTCGGCGCTGCATCCAATCCTTTTTGGGCGATTTCGTCAATTTTTACGCGTATGGATGCTGAACCTTTCGCCATCGCTTCTACATCAAAATCATCTGCACGAACTGTAAAATATGCCGCATAGAATAAAAGTGCAAAATGCACTTTAAAGTATGCGATACGTACAGCCATAAGTACGTAAGCAGCCGCATGGGCTTTAGGGAACATGTATTTAATCTTCTTACATGAATCAATATACCAACCCGGTACATTATTATTTTTCATGTCCTCTTCCCATTCTTCCGGTACACCTTTACCTTTACGAACTGACTCCATGATTTTGAAGGCTAATGATGGATCTAAACCTTGATAAATTAAATATACCATGATGTCATCACGACAACCGATAACTTCACTCAGTGTACAAGTACCATTATAAATTAACTCGTTTGCATTACCGAGCCATACGTCAGTACCATGTGATAGTCCAGAGATTTGGACTAACTCTGAGAATGTCGTTGGTTTTGTCTCTTCTAACATTTGTCTTACGAATTTCGTACCAAACTCTGGTATACCAAGTGTACCTGTTTTACAGTTGATTTGTTCTTCCGTTACCCCTAACGATTCTGGACCAGAGAAAATTTTCATCACTTCTGGATCATCCGTTGGTATTGTTTTTGGATCAATACCACTTAAATCTTGTAACATACGAATAACGGTCGGGTCATCGTGTCCTAGTATATCAAGTTTTAATAAATTATCATGAATTGAGTGGAAATCAAAGTGTGTTGTTCTCCACTCAGCCCCTATTGAATCCGCCGGAAACTGTATTGGTGAGAAATCAAAGATGTCCATGTAATCTGGCACAACGATAATACCACCTGGATGCTGTCCAGTTGTACGTTTTACACCCGTACATCCTGAAACTAAACGATCAATCTCTGCATTTCGAATCGTTAAATTATGATCATTTGCATAACCTTTTACATATCCATAAGCAGTTTTTTCCGCAACCGTACCAATCGTTCCAGCACGATATACATAATCTTCACCAAACAATACTTTCGTATAGTTATGGGCACGTGGTTGGTATTCCCCAGAAAAGTTCAGATCGATATCGGGCACCTTATCTCCTTTAAATCCAAGGAACGTTTCGAACGGAATATCGTGGCCATCTTTTACATATGACACATTACAGGTTGGACAGTCTTTATCTGGCAAGTCAAAACCAGAACCAACCGAACCGTCATTAAAGAATTCTGATTGCTTACACTTTGGACATACATAATGTGGTGGTAATGGGTTTACTTCTGTAATTTCCATCATCGTTGCAACAAATGATGACCCTACCGACCCACGCGAACCTACTAGATAGCCGTCGACTAACGATTTTTTCACAAGCTTATGCGAAATTAAATAAATAACGGCGAATCCATGTCCAATAATACTTTTCAATTCTTTTTCCAAACGAGCTTCTACAATTTCCGGTAGCTCTTCACCATAAATGCTACGCGCCATTTTATAACTCATATCACGCGTTTCATCATCGGCACCTTCAATCTTCGGTGTGTATAAATCATCTTTTACTGGATGAACATCACCAATTAACGATGCAATCTTTTGTGTATTCGTTACTACAATTTCTTTCGCTGTGTCTTCACCTAAGAATGAAAAACACTCTAACATTTCATCTGTTGTACGGAAATGTACAGGCGGTAATGAATGACGATTTAATGGATTTGCTCCACCCTGCGAACTGACTAAAATTTTACGATACATTGCATCCTCTGGTTCTAAATAATGCACGTTCCCTGTAGCAACAACTGGTTTGTCTAACGTCTCACCTAGCTTTACTAAGTTAGAAATAATTGTTTTTAATTGTCCTTCATCTCTAACAAGTTCACGTTCTACTAAATGACGTAACACCTCTGGAGGCATAACCTCAATATAATCATAAAACTGTGCAATTTCTTCTACTTCTTCAGGTGCTTTTTGCATCATCGCTTCAAACACTTCACCTTTATCACAAGCCGTTCCAACTATAATACCTTCACGATATTTTTTTAATAGTGATCGTGGCACACGTGGTACACGGTAAAAGTAATTAAGATGAGAATATGAAACAAGTTTATATAAGTTCTTCAATCCAACGTCTGATGTAGCAAGTAATGTCATATGACTTGGGCGCCCTCGTTTATATGCATCCCCTTGTCCCATACTATCGTTTAATTGATCGTGATATTCAAATCCCTTTTCAATCACATCTTTTAACATTTTTACAAGTAAATATCCCGTTGCTTCTGTATCATAAATCGCACGGTGATGTTGTGTTAATTCAATATCGAGCTTTTTACACATCGTATTTAATCGATGGTTTTTCATTTCTGGGAATAAGAACCGTGCAAGTTCTAACGTATCAACAACTGGGTTTTTCGTTTTTTCTAGCCCTGCTTTTTTAAAGCCTACGTTAATGAATCCCATATCAAAGCTTGCGTTATGAGCAACAAGAGTATGGTCACCCATCCATTCCTCAAACTTTTTAAATACTTCGTCCACTTCTGGCGCATCAGTTAACATATCATCTGTAATACCTGTTAATTCAATAATTGTCGCAGATAATGGTTGATGCGGATTTGCGAAAGATTCAAAGCGGTCAATAATTTCGCCACCTTTTACCTTTACAGCAGCTAACTCAATAACTGTATCATATACAGCCGATAAACCTGTCGTCTCAACGTCGAAAACAACATACGTTTCCTCTGCAAGTAGACGATGTGCTTCGTTATATGCTATCGGTACACCATCATTAACTAAATTAGCCTCTACACCATATATAACTTTAACCCCAGCCTTTTCACCCGCAGAATATGCCTCTGGGAAAGACTGAGCAACGGCGTGATCTGTAACTGCAATTGCCTCATGCCCCCATTTCCCTGCTTGAGCAACAAGCTTAGAAACAGGAGTAACAGCATCCATTTGGCTCATCGGTGTGTGAAGGTGCAGCTCTACACGTTTTTCGCCTTCTGGCGCTTTATCTTTACGTGAAGGACCTGTTATTTCATTAATATCATTTGCAATCATTACTAAATCTCGAACAAACGTATCATTTTGGACAGAACCACGCGCTTTCACCCACATTCCTTTTTTCAAGGATTGCAGCATCGGAATATCTTCTTTGTCACGTGAGAACATTTTTATCATAATAGAATCTGTATAATCCGTTATTTTTAAAGTTAATAACGTACGTCCACTACGAAGCTCTTTTGTTTCTACATGGAAGACATACCCTTGAACTGTTTTTCTTCTTTCTTCATCTTGAATTTCTCGCATCGGTGTAATCTCTTCATCTGGCTTAATAAGATACCCGAGTGTGATCGGCCCTTCATGCACAACGCTACTTTCTTCAGCTTGCTTCTTCGCCATTTCTTCCATAGCTTGTATTACACGCTCTCGGTCTTCTTGCTGAGTTTGCTCACGAAACTTTTGCATTTCTTCTGTATTTTGCTTTATATGTGTGTCTAGCTGAAAACGTGGGAATCCAAAGGCTTCATATTGATCACCTACTGGTTTCGCAACATTTTTCTTTAAAGCAGTAGATTCAAGATCATTATTCACATTTATTAGCAGCTTCACGCCATTAACCTGCGGAAGTTGCTTCTTTAAGTACGCAAACATAGGTGAAAATGTAATTCGTTCCGTACAAAGCGGCCAATACGCCTTTACTTCTTCTTCTGTAAATTGTTTATTCTCTGTTTCTAATGCAAATGTTGTTCTTGCAATATGAGAAAATGATTGCTTAAGCTTCGTTTCTAGCAATTCATATAATTCTGTCGGCAAAATACGTGGCACTTGTAAATCAAAATGCCAACTTTTATTCGCTTTATCAATAACTAGCCTTTCAATACCACCGCCATGTAAATATTGATTTATAAGGTCTTCTGGTATTTGCAACTGTTGGAGCAAAATTTGAAATCGCTCTTGTTGTTCATTTGTTAATGACATAAGCACTCTCCTTCCATTTGCTATTATAAATTGAAACGTACTACAAAGAAAGATTTCTCCCTTCTTCTTTTACAAAATACGTTTACAAAGAAAGAGAAGGTACCTCGTAACGAGGTACCCCTTCTTATTTTAAAATATTAGCAATATATGTTTGAAGTTCTTCTACTTTCACTTCTTCAGATTCGCCTGTAGCACGTACTTTCACTTCTACAATACCTTCATCTGCTTTTTTACCCACTGTGACACGAACTGGAAGACCGAATAAATCTGCATCTGCAAATTTCACACCTGCACGTTCTGCTCGATCATCTAGTAATACTTCGTATCCTTGTTCTTGTAATGAGCTGTAGATATTTTCACCCATTTCACGTTGTACATCAGATTTCATATTTACTGGAATTACATGCACATGGAATGGTGCGACAGCTTTTGGCCAAACTAAACCGTTCTCGTCATTGAACTGTTCTGCAATGGCTGCCACTGTACGAGATACACCAATGCCGTAACAACCCATAATAAGTGGTTTTGTTTTCCCATTTTCATCTAGGAACGTTGCTTGCATTGCCTCACTATAACGAGTTCCTAATTTGAACACATGACCAACTTCAATTCCGCGTGCGAAAAGAATTGTTCCATTTCCATCTGGAGATTGGTCTCCTTCTTGGATGAAGCGTAAATCTGTATATTGACTTACTTTAAAGTCACGTTCTGGATTTACATTTACATAATGGAATCCTTCTTCATTCGCTCCTGAACATCCGTTTACAATTGATGCTACAGCATGGTCAGCAATAATTTCTACATCGCCTGTCACACCAATCGGTCCTAATGAACCAATTTCACAATTTAATAACTCTTTTACTTCTTCATGGGAAGCAAGTTCAACAACTGAAGCGCCGTATACATTTTTCACTTTTACATCGTTTACTTCATGATCACCACGAACAAGTACAACTACTAATTTCTCATCTACTTTAAATACCATAGACTTAATGCATTTTTCCGCTGCAATATTTAAGAATGCAGATACTTCTTCAATAGCCTTTTGATCTGGTGTTGCTACTTTTTCAAGTGCCTTTTCTTCTTCGTCACTCTTTGTATACGTTGCTACAACAGGAGCCATTTCGATGTTTGCTGCATAATCAGATGTATCAGAGTATGCGATTGTATCTTCCCCAACATCAGATAATACCATAAATTCATGTGTATCTTTTCCGCCCATTGCTCCAGAATCAGCAATAACCGCACGGAAATTCAAACCACAACGAGCAAAAATGTTAGAGTATGCTTTGTATAAGCGATCGTACACTTCATCTAAGCTCTCTTGTGTAGCATGGAAAGAGTATGCATCTTTCATTAGAAACTCTCTTCCACGTAATAAACCGAAACGAGGTCTTTGCTCATCACGGAATTTTGTTTGAATTTGGTATAATGTTAACGGCAATTTTTTATATGATTTCACTTCATCACGCACAAGATCCGTAATTACTTCCTCATGTGTCGCTCCTAATGCAAACTCACGAGAGTTACGATCTTTCATACGCATTAATTCAGATCCATAAGAATACCAACGACCTGACTCTTGCCATAATTCTGCAGCTTGCATAGCCGGCATTAATAATTCTACAGCTCCTGCGCGCTCCATTTCTTCTCGAACGATACGTTCTACTTTGTGTAATACTTTTAAACCAAATGGTAGAAAACTATAAATACCAGAAGCATTTTGACGCATAAAACCTGCGCGAAGTAATAGTTGATGACTCTTAATTTCAGCATCAGCTGGAACTTCACGTAATGTAGGACTGAATACCATACTTTGTTTCATATATTTGCACCTCTTCATTTTACTCTTATACGCAGTAAAACCCCTCACCTCGAATTAGGTGAGGGATTTCATTCTACGGGCTCTATTTCATTATAAGTTTCATTCTATTTTACAAGAAAAACTTACGAATGTCATTCCATGTTACAACTAACATTAATAACATTAATAATGCAAAACCAATAAAGTGAACCATTCCTTCTTTTTGACGGTCAATTGGTTTCCCTCGTAACGCTTCAATTAAGAAGAAGAATAAACGTCCACCGTCTAAAGCTGGAACTGGTAATAAATTAAATAAACCAAGGTTAATACTTAATACTGCTGCTAAATTTAATACACGCGTAAATCCATAATCTACAACTTGATCTGTAAGATTATAAATTCCTACTGGACCTGACAACTCATTAATAGAGAATTGACCAGTTACTAATTTCACAAGCGACTCAAAAATTATTTTTGTCCATTGGTATGTTTGTTCAAAACCTGATTTAATAGAACCCATTACTGTTTTCTCTACTGGAGTGTAAACACCAATTCTACCCACTTCTTCTTTACCATCTTTATCGAGTGTTGGCGTTACTTTCACATTAAGCTGTTCATTATCACGCTTTACGTGTAACGTAATTTCTTTATTCGGGTTTGCACGTACAATGGTAACAACATCTTTCCATGTACTTGTGTTTTTCCCATCAATTGCTTGAATTGTATCATTTTCTTTTAATCCAGCTTGCTCTGCAGCACTATTCTCCATTACTTTTCCGACCATTGGCTTGTCAATAGGAACCCCTTGTACAAATCCAAGAATCACAAAAATAACAAATGCTAAAATGAAGTTCATTGCAGGACCCGCAAAGATTGTTAAAGCGCGTTGCCCCAGTTTTTTTGAGCCAAATTGTCTATTATACGGAGCGATTTGAATTTCTTCTCCCGCAGTAATAATACGAGCCTTTTCATTCACACGGAACGTTTGAAGATCTTCCTCGTACTCTTCATAGCCCAAAATTGTTAGATTATGTTCTAAATCAGCTTGTTCGACTTCAATGACACGAACATTTGGATACTTTTCATACCCATCAAAAACTAATTTCACAACTTCGTCTTTTTCATTTAGTACAAGGCCAACCTTTTTGCCGGGCTTTAACTCAACTGTGTCTGCATCCTCGCCAGCCATTCTTACATAGCCACCAAGGGGCAGTAATCGAATCGTATACACCGTTTCATTCTTTTCAAATGAGAATATTTTCGGACCAAAACCAATTGCAAACTCGCGGCATAAAATACCTGCTCTTTTTGCGAAATATAGATGTCCTAGCTCATGGAAAAATACGAGTGCACCGAAAATTAATATAAAGGCAATCGCTGTATTCAATTCCATAACCACCTTTGCTAAATTTGTTCCATCACAAACCGTCTTGTGGCTGCATCAATTTCCAGAATTTCCTCTAAGCTCGGTCGTGCAATAACATTGTGATGGTGCATTGCTTTTTCAATGAGGTCTTCCACTGTTAAGAAACCAATTCTCTTTTGTAAAAAAGCTTCAACAGCTATCTCATTGGCTGCATTCATTACAGCTGGCATACTTCCACCTGCTTTCCCAGCTTCATACGCAAAACGTAGGCAACGGAAACGTTCTTGATTCATTTTCTCAAAATGCAATGTTCCCATTTCCCATAAATTTAACTGTTTTGTGTCTGAAAGAGGTAATCTGTCAGGATATGTAAGTGCGTATTGAATTGGTACTCGCATATCCGGTGAGCCAAGCTGCGCCATTACACTACGGTCTTCAAATTCAACCATAGAATGGATAATACTTTCTTTATGTAAAACAACATCAATTTGCTCGTAAGGGATACCAAAAAGCCAATGTGCTTCAATTACTTCTAGTCCCTTATTCATCATTGTAGCAGAATCAATTGTAATTTTCGAACCCATTGACCAGTTTGGATGTCGAAGCGCATCTTCTACGGTCACATGATGCAATTCATCCCTCGTTTTATCACGGAAACTTCCACCAGAAGCCGTTATAATGAGTCGAGAAATTCTTTTTTCATTTTCACCATTCAAGCATTGAAAAATAGCTGAATGTTCACTATCTACTGGAAGTAACGAAACGTTATGTTTTCGTGCCGCTTCCATTACAAGATGCCCTGCAGTTACTAACGTTTCTTTGTTTGCAATTCCAATTGTTTTTTTCGCCTCAATTGCACGCAGTGTTGGTAACAACCCTACACTACCTACAACAGCATTTACTACAATCTCCACATCTGGATGTAATGCTACTTCTAAAAGCCCTTCACTACCATATACAATTTTTGTATTACCAGAAACAGCTTGTAATTTTAAAACATCTTCTTCTCTTTGCACAGAGACGATTTGCGGAGAAAATTCTTGAATTACCTTTACTGCGTAGTCAATATTTTTCCCTACAGAAAAAGCAACGAGACGGAATTGGTCTGGGTGCGAGCGTAATACATCTAAAGTTTGTGTACCGATTGATCCGCTTGCACCTAATAAACTTATGTTTTTCATGACTCCAACCCCTCGTTCATTTATTAATTATATTGTAATAAAAAATAGAGAATTGGTAAAACAAATAACCAACTATCTGTTCGATCTAATATTCCACCATGTCCAGGTAAAATTGTACCTGAATCCTTTACACCATAATGGCGCTTAAATGCAGATTGCACTAAATCACCAATTTGTCCAAAAATAGAAATGATAATCGTCAGAACGATTAAAATCCCTACATTCGCTTCAACCGGGAAGAACATATTGTACACAAGTGCAACAACAATTCCACAAACGATTCCGCCTAATGAACCTTCAATCGTTTTATTTGGACTAATTTCCGGCCACAATTTTCTCTTTCCTACTGCTTTCCCTACGAAATATGCGCCTGAATCAGTAGCCCATATAACAAATAATGCGCAAAACACATATTTAATTCCTAATATTCTCGTTTCATTTAAATATAAGAATCCCATTGCCACATATGTCGTTGCCATTAGTAAAAAGGAAGCATTATCAAAAGTAAATGTATTCTTAGAAAGGACTGTATATGATAAAAGTAATAAAACAATCACAAATGTGATTTCTAATTTACCTAATCCAATCCACGTAAACAGTTCTGATGCACTACTTGGGATTAAAATAATCCACAATAATATTGCAGCTAAAACTGTTGGTACTGAAATAATTGTAAGCTTATTCATACGAATTAATTCATATAAACCTATAGAAGCAAGTGCATACACTAAAACCGTAAAAGGCACGCCACCGTAAATTACGATGGGAATGAATAGCGCGGCAGCAATCACTCCAGTAATAATTCTCTGTTTCACTACCAAACCCTCTCTTTCTACACGCCTCCGAACCTGCGCCCTCTATGCTGAAAATCTGTAATCGCATTTAGCAAATGTTCTTCGGTAAAATCTGGCCAATACACATCTGTAAACCAAAATTCCGAATAAGCAATTTGCCATAACATGAAATTACTAATACGTAGCTCTCCGCTTGTACGGATTAACAACTCTGGATCAGGTAAAGAATTCGTCATTAAGTAAGAAGAAATCATTTCTTCACTTATTTCTTCAGCACGAATTTTCCCTTCCTCACTATCTTTCATCATATGTTGCACAGCAGAAACGATTTCATCTCGACTTCCATAGTTTAACGCGAAATTAAGAATTAATCCCGTATTCTCTTTCGTATCTTCCATGGCTTTTTCCATCGCTCTGCGCGTATGCGTAGGAAGACGATCTTGTTGCCCTATTACTCGGACTTGTACGTTTTCTTCAATTAATTCTGGCAAAAATGTACCTAAAAATTCCTCTGGAAGCTTCATCAAATAATCAACTTCCTTTTTCGGTCTTTTCCAGTTCTCAGTCGAAAAAGCATAAAGAGTTAATACTTTCACACCAAGCTTACTTGCAAATTTTGTTATTTTTTTCACAACTTGCATGCCTTCATGATGTCCAGCAATGCGAGGCATCGCTCTCCTCTTTGCCCATCTTCCATTACCATCCATAATGATGGCAATATGTTCTGGGATATATCCTTTTTTCACTTCTTCAATGAGATGATCAAACGATGTGACCTTTTTACCTTTAAAAAAAGGAAACTTTTTAAACATCATTCATACCCTCCAACAAGCAGACGTATGCCTAAAAGTGTAAAAAGACCCCCTTAAGAAGAGGGTCATATTTGCGAAGTTATCGCTATTACACTTCCATGATTTCTTTTTCTTTGTTTTTTGCGATTTCGTCAACTTTTGCAATATATTTGTCTGTTTCTTTTTGGATATCTTCAGTATATCCTCTTAAATCATCTTCTGTAATATCTCCAGCTTTTTCAAGCTTCTTAAGATCGTCATTACCATCACGACGTACGTTACGAACAGCTACTTTTGCTTCTTCAGCATATTTTTTCACAACTTTAACAAGATCACGACGACGCTCTTCTGTTAATGCAGGGAATGCAATACGAATTACAGTTCCATCATTAGAAGGATTTAAGCCTAAATCTGCTTTTAAAATTGCTTTTTCGATATCACCAATAGAAGTTTTATCATAAGGCTGAATTACAAGTAAACGTGCTTCTGGAACTGTGATGTTCGCTAATTGCACAACTGGTGTTGGTGCACCGTAGTAATCAACTTGTACCTTATCTAATACAGATGAGCTTGCACGACCAGCGCGAACTGTTGCTAATTCACGAGAATACGCTGCAACTGCTTTTTCCATTTTTTCATTTGAAGACTTCAATACTTGTTGTCCCATATTTATTTCCCCCTTACAACTGTTCCAATATTTTCGCCTAAAACGGCACGTTTAATGTTACCTTTTTCCATAACCGAGAATACAATTAATGGAATATCGTTATCCATACATAAAGAAGAAGCTGTAGAATCCATTACACCTAAACCTTCTTTTAATACATCTAAGTAAGTAAGTGTTTCGTATTTTGTAGCTGTTGGGTCAATAGATGGATCCGCACTATATACGCCATCCACATTATTTTTCGCCATTAAAATAACGTCCGCTTCGATTTCCGCTGCACGTAATGCTGCCGTTGTGTCTGTAGAGAAGTACGGATTACCTGTACCTGCGGCAAAGATCACAACACGTTTTTTCTCTAAGTGACGAATCGCTTTACGACGAATGTAAGGCTCTGCAACCTGACGCATTTCGATTGAAGTTTGGACACGAGTTTGAATACCAATGTTCTCTAAGCTATCTTGAAGAGCTAATGAGTTCATAACTGTTGCTAACATACCCATGTAATCTGCTCCAGCACGATCCATTCCCATTTCACTTCCGATTTTTCCACGCCAAATGTTTCCGCCACCAACAACAACAGCAACTTCTACATCAAGTTCTGCAATTTCCTTCACTTGTTCTGCAACTGATTTAATAACAGCTGGGTTAATTCCAAATCCTTGTTCGCCAGCTAACGCTTCTCCGCTTAGCTTTAATACGACACGATTATATTTCGGTTTACTCATAATGAACCTCCAATTGCTTACATCTTTATTTTAAAAAAGGGAACACAAAGTGTTCCCTAATCTGTATTAGTTGCTACCTTTTACTTGGTTCATTACTTCTTCAGCAAAGTTGTCTTCGCGTTTTTCGATACCTTCACCAACAGCGTAGCGAACGAATCCTTTTAATGTTCCGCCTTTAGACTCAACGAACTGACGAACTTTCATATCAGGGTTTTTAACGAACGCTTGGTCAAGTAAGCAAATTTCTTCGAAGAATTTGCCAAGGCGGCCTTCAACCATTTTTGCAACGATTTTTTCAGGCTTGCCTTCGTTTAAAGCTTGTTGTGTTAATACTTGACGCTCATGCTCAACTTCTTCAGCTGTTACAGCATCGCGGTCGATGTATTTAGGGTTAACTGCTGCGATGTGCATTGCTACATCTTTAGCAGCTGCTTCGTCAGTAGAACCTTCAAGAACTGTTAATACACCAATACGTCCACCCATGTGTAGGTAAGCGCCAAATGCATCAGCATCAGTTTTTGATACGATTTCGAAACGACGAAGTGTAAGTTTTTCACCAATTTTAGCGATTGCTTCGTTGATGTGCTCTTCTACTGTTTTGCCGCCTTCGATTGTTTGAGCCATAGCTTCTTCAATGTTAGCTGGTTTGTTAGCTAATAAGTGAGCAGCTAATTCTTTAATTAATGCTTGGAAACCTTCGTTTTTCGCAACGAAATCAGTTTCAGAGTTTAATTCTAAGATTAAACCTTCGTTACCGTTTGTTTCGATGAAAGTTAAACCTTCAGCAGCGATACGGTCTGCTTTTTTAGCAGCTTTCGCAATACCTTTTTCACGTAAGAAGTCAATTGCTTTCTCCATGTCGCCATTAGTTTCAGTTAAAGCTTTTTTGCAGTCCATCATACCTGCGCCTGTTTTTTCACGAAGTTCTTTTACCATTTGTGCAGTGATTGCCATGTTTTTCATCCTCCTAAAATATGTATTTATACCTTTTAAAAAGGTGTTTATACCTTAAAAAAGGTGATAAAAGGCCGAACCCCTTATCACCTTTCCAAATTTGTTACGCAGTAACAGTTTCTTCACCTTGTTTTGCTTCAAGGATCGCGTCTGCCATTTTAGATGTAAGAAGTTTTACAGCACGAATTGCATCATCGTTTGCTGGGATAACGTGATCGATTTCGTCTGGATCACAGTTTGTATCAACGATACCGATGATTGGAATGTGTAATTTGCGTGCTTCAGCAACTGCAATACGCTCTTTACGAGGGTCTACTACGAATAATGCACTTGGAAGACCTTTCATATCTTTAATACCGCCTAAGAATTTCTCAAGACGCTCTAACTCTTTTTTAAGTTGAACAACTTCTTTCTTAGGAAGTACTTCGAAAGTACCATCTTCTTGCATTCTTTCGATGTCTTTAAGACGCTTGATACGCTTTTGGATTGTTTGGAAGTTTGTTAAAGTTCCACCTAACCAACGTTGGTTAACGAAGTACATACCAGCACGAGTTGCTTCTTCTTTAATAGCTTCTTGTGCTTGTTTTTTAGTACCTACGAATAAGATGTCTCCACCTTCAGCAGCGATGTCACGCATCGTTCTGTAAGCTTCCTCAACTTTTTTCACAGTTTTTTGTAAGTCGATGATGTAGATACCGTTACGCTCTGTGAAAATGTAACGCTTCATTTTTGGGTTCCAACGACGAGTTTGATGTCCGAAATGAACACCAGCTTCAAGCAATTGCTTCATAGAAATTACTGACATAATTTAGTTCCTCCTAAATGGTTTTTGATATCCTCCGTTTACTTCAACTCTAAGCGAAACTACAAACGTAGCACCAACACTTAAATCAGTAAACGTGTGTACTTTGTACTGACACCACTGCTTACTATATCATACTGAAATATTACAATCAAGTCGAAAATGCGAACAATGTAAAACTTTCTTTTTTTCACGCTCGAATTCTAGTATTCCCAACCTTCACTTCCTTTAAGCAAGGCGGTGAAGGTTAATTAATAGTTTTCTAATGAACGTTGTCATGACGCCTTACGTAAGCAAAATCATTCTCTTAAAAAAACAAAAAACTCTCCTCAACCGAGGAGAGTTTTTATATAAATTAGTTTGTTTTTAATTTAGCAAGTTCCTGTAGAAACTTGTCGTTTAGCACTTTAATGTATGTTCCTTTCATACCTAAAGAACGAGACTCAATAACACCAGCACTTTCTAATTTACGTAGTGCATTTACGATTACAGAACGAGTAATTCCTACGCGATCAGCAATTTTACTTGCAACAAGTAAACCTTCTGTTCCATTTAATTCTTCGAAGATGTGCTCAATTGCTTCTAACTCACTGTAAGATAATGAGCTGATCGCCATTTGAACAACAGCTTTACTACGTGCTTCCTCTTCGATTTCTTCTGCTTTTTCACGTAAGATTTCCATACCTACAACAGTTGAGCTGTACTCAGCAAGGATTAAATCATCATCTAAGAACTCTTGACCAAGACGAGCTAATACTAATGTACCTAGACGCTCACCGCCACCAACGATTGGTACGATTGTAGTTAAACCTTGACCGAATAATTCTCTGTTTTCTACCGGGAATGCTGTATAAGCACTGTTCACATCTAAGTTTGAAGATGTTTCTGTAATGTTGAATAAGCTTTGTGTATATTCTTCTGGGAACTGACGCTCTGCAAGCATTTGTTTCATACGCTCGTTTTCGATTTGTTGGTGAATTGCATAACCTAGTAATTTACCACGACGACTTACAACGAACACGTTTGCTTCAATTACTTCACACATTGTGTCAGACATTTCTCTAAAGTTTACAGGCTTCCCTGCTGCGCTCTGTAATAACGCATTTAATTTTCTCGTTTTTGCTAATAATTCCATTTCAAAAGTTCCTCCTACATGTTACTTACATATTTTTTCATCACTTGGAAACTAGGGCGAGTCACCTGATGACACTATTACAAAATAAACTGGCTCACATCTTTATTTTTAGCAATTGTTGCTAATTTCTCCTCAACGTATTGAGGTGTTATCGTTATTTTCTCTAACGTAATTTCAGATGCTTCAAACGATAAATCTTCAAGGAGTTTCTCCATAATCGTATGAAGTCTTCTTGCTCCAATATTATCTGTATCCTGATTAACTTGATAAGCAATCTCAGCAATCTTACGAATAGCTTCGTCTGAAAATTCAATTTCTATACCTTCAGTCGCTAATAATGCCATATATTGTTTAATTAACGCATTGTCAGGCTCGATTAATATTTTAACAAAATCGTCTGTCGATAATTTTGTTAATTCTACTCGAATCGGAAATCTCCCTTGCAATTCCGGAATTAAATCCGACGGTTTAGACATATGGAACGCTCCAGCTGCAACGAATAAAATATAATCCGTTTTTACTGATCCGTATTTTGTCGCAACATTCGACCCTTCTACAATTGGTAAAATGTCACGTTGCACACCTTCACGTGATACATCTACGCTATTCGACTGCTTACCAGCAATTTTGTCAATTTCATCGATAAAAATAATCCCGAGCTGTTCAGCACGATAAACAGCCTCTTGTGTAACTTCATCCATATCAATTAAGCGCTGTGCCTCTTCATTTGTCAAGAGTTTTCTCGCTTCTTTTACAGAAAGTTTACGTTTTTTCGTTTTTTTCGGCATAAAACTTCCTAATGCATCTTGGAAATTCATACCCATTTGTTCCATACCCGTTCCTTGTAACATATCAAACATTGAAGACTGTTGCTCAGTCACTTCAATCGATACAATTTCTTCTTCAAGAAGTCCTGCAGCAAGTTTTCTTTCCACGTCTAGACGTTTCTTTTCGATTTCAGCATCTTCCTGTGCATCAGATGTTTGATTCGAATTTTGAGCACCGCCAAAAAGCATTTCTAACGGGTTTTTAAATCCAGATTGCTTCTCCGGACTCGGCACTAAAATTTCAACAAGACGTTGATTCGCTTGCTCTTCTGCTTTATCTTGAACTTTCACTACCATTTCTTCTTTTACGATGCGAACTGACGTTTCCACAAGGTCACGTACCATCGACTCTACATCTCTACCCACATATCCAACTTCTGTGAATTTCGTAGCTTCAACCTTAATAAAAGGTGCTCCAACGAGTTTCGCCATTCGTCGTGCTACCTCTGTTTTCCCAACACCTGTCGGTCCAATCATCAAAATATTTTTAGGTGCTATTTCATCACGTAAATTTTCAGCTAATTTACTACGACGGTATCGATTTCTCAACGCTACAGCAACCGCTTTCTTTGCATCTTTTTGACCGATGATGTATTGATCTAATTTTTCCACAATTTGGCGCGGAGTAAAATGTAAATGCATATAAAATGCCTCCCTTACGATTCTACAATTCTTCAACAATTATGTTGTGATTCGTATAAACACAAATATCTCCAGCAATCTCTAAACTCGCTTTCGCAATTTGTTTCGCTGTTAAGTGTTCACTTGCATATTGCTTTAAAGCACGACCTGCAGAAAGTGCATAATTCCCACCTGATCCAATTGCTAAAATACCATCATCCGGTTCAATCACTTCTCCTGTACCTGAAACAAGGAGCATAGTTGTTTTATCCATGACAATGAGCATCGCTTCTAGCTGACGTAACATTTTATCGCCACGCCATTGTTTTGCCATTTCAACAGCAGCACGCTGCAAGTTGCCATTATACTCTTCTAATTTCCCTTCAAACATTTCAAAAAGAGTAAATGCGTCAGCAACTGAACCTGCAAAACCAGCTAAAACTTTACCTTGGAAAAGTTTGCGAACTTTACGAGCTGTATGTTTCATTACAACAGCATTTCCCATTGTCACCTGGCCATCTCCAGCCATTGCACATTCTCCATTATGATGAACTGCAAATATCGTTGTAGCGTGGAAATTCCCCATAGAAAAAACTCCTTTATATGTTTTTATAGCTTTAATAGCAATTTATGCCCGCGGGTGATGCTTCATGTAAACAGAACGCAATCTTTCTTTAGAGACATGCGTATAAATTTGTGTCGTCGACAAATTTTCATGACCTAACAGCTCCTGTACAGTACGTAAATCCGCCCCCTCATCTAACATGTGTGTAGCAAATGTATGCCTTAACATATGGGGACTTATCCGCATTGTCAATGAAGCCTTCTTAATGAGTTCGTTTAATACATAACGTACACCCCGACTTGTTAGCGGCGTACCTTTCGCATTTAAAAATACCATATGAGAGTGTTCTTCAGTCTTGTTAGCTAACTGTTTTCTCCCGTTCTCTATATAAGTAATTAAAGCATCTTGTGCATAACTTCCGAACGGAATATACCTTTGTTTTTTTCCTTTTCCCATCACTAAAATTGTTCCCACTGCGAAGTCAATATCGGTAAGTTGTAAATTGGTACATTCACTCACACGGATCCCAGTTGCATACATCAACTCTAATAACGCTTGATTCCTTTGACCTAGCGGTGTTTCCGTATCAGAAACTTCAAATAATTCCTCTAATTCTTCAGCATATAAAAACTTTGGGATTGACAATTCTTTTTTGGGGAGTGACGCAAGTGCAAACGGATTATCTTTCCGATAACCTTCACGCATCAAAAAACGATATAAACTTCGTAAGCTTGATACTTTTCTTGCGACAGATTTACGGGCTAACTTTTCATCGTGCAACGTTGTTAAGTACAAACGAACATCCGCGTATGTAACATCTAAAAAAGAGGATATGCCTTCTCGCTCCATAAATTGCACAAAATGTTCTAAATCATTTTGATAACTTGCAATTGTATATTTTGAATAATTTCTTTCAATTTGTAAATATCCAACGAATAATTGTAACAATTTCTTCACATTCACATAATTCACCTCAATAAAGGCTACTAAATCGTATCACAACTTAGTAGCCTTTGCAAGAAATTTAACTAAATATTTACAAAATTTTGAATTGTTTCTAAAGCGCGTGTTGCATATGCTTCATTTCGTTCTGCTTTCTTCTTAATTTTCTTCTCCAACGGCGCAAACAAACCGAAGTTTGCATTCATTGGTTGGAAGTTTTTCGCATTTGTCGCAGTAATATAATTCGCCATACTTCCCATTGCAGTTACAGGTGGTAACACAACCGGTTCTTCACCTTTCACAAGTCGAGCAGCGTTAATACCCGCTAGTAATCCTGACGCCGCCGATTCAACATATCCCTCTACTCCAGTCATTTGACCAGCGAAGAATAAATCATCACGTTGTTTATATTGATATGTTGGACGAAGCAAGTTAGGTGAATTAATAAACGTATTACGATGCATTACACCGTAGCGTACAATTTCTGCGTTCTCCAGTCCTGGAATTAACTGTAACACTTCTTTTTGTGGTCCCCACTTTAAATGCGTTTGGAAACCTACAATATTGTATAACGTTCCCGCTGCATCATCTTGACGTAACTGAACAACAGCATATGGCGTTTTCCCTGTTTTCGGATCTTCTAATCCAACAGGTTTCATTGGTCCAAATACTAGCGTCTGTCTTCCTCTGCTTGCCATAACTTCCACTGGCATACAACCTTCAAAGAAAATTTCCTTTTCAAATTCTTTTAAAGGTACTGTCTCAGCAGCAATTAAAGCTTCATAAAAACGATCAAATTCTTCTTCTGTCATCGGACAGTTTAAATATGCCGCTTCCCCTTTATCATAACGAGACTTTAAATATACTTTGTTCATATCAATGCTGTCTTTTTCAACGATTGGTGCTGCTGCATCGTAGAAATAGAAATAATCTTCACCTGTTAGTTCTTTTAATTGTGCAGAAAGATCAGGAGACGTAAGTGGACCTGTCGCAATAATAGTTGGTCCTTCTGGAATTTCAGTGATTTCTTCATTCATAACAGTTACGTTTGGATGATTTTTCACATACTCAGTTACTTTAGCTGCAAATTCATGACGATCTACAGCTAAAGCCCCTCCTGCTGGTACAGAACACTCATCAGCTGCACGAATAATAACAGAGTCCATTAGGCGCATTTCTTCTTTAATAACCCCAACAGCATTCGTTAATGTATTCGCACGAAGCGAGTTACTGCATACTAGTTCCGCAAATTTATCTGTGTGGTGAGCTGGCGTTTGTCGTACCGGCCTCATTTCATATAATTTCACTTGGACACCACGTTTTGCAATTTGGTAAGCTGCTTCGCTTCCTGCAAGACCTGCGCCAATGACGTTTACTACTTGTGTTGTCATATATATCACCTTTCCTTTTCTTCCCGAAAAAAATGTGAGCAGTTACGCTCACATTTGTTGTTCTTCTTCATAATCACACGAAATACATTGTACTTGCACGCCTTTTTTCAACTTCTTCTCTACAAGCATACCTTCGCACTTCGGACATTTACGGCCAATTGGCTTATCCCAAGATACAAAGTCACACTCTGGATACGTACCGCACCCATAGAAAAGACGTTTCTTTTTATTACTTCGACGTTCAATAATTTGTCCTTTATCACACTTCGGACAAGTAACACCAATTTCTTTCACAATCGGCTTTGTATTACGACAATCTGGGAAATTCGAACATGCCATAAACTTCCCGTATTTACCCATTTTAAAGACCATTGGGTGCTCACATAATTCACAGTCTTCCCCAGCTGGTTCATCTTTAATTTCCACTTCACGCATTTCTTTTTCCGCTTTTTCTAAGCGCGGTTCAAATCCTACGTAGAAATCATCAACAATTTTCACCCAATTTGCATTTCCTTCTTCTACTTCATCAAGGCTTTGCTCCATGTTGGCAGTAAATTCAATGTTAATAATTTCTGGGAAAAACTCTAAAATAAGTTCGATTACTATTCCACCAAGCTCAGTCGGAACGAAGCGTTTATTATCTAAACCAACGTATCCTCGTTTTTGGATTGTTTCAAGTGTCGGTACATAAGTAGACGGTCTCCCAATTCCAAGCTCTTCAAGTGTCCTTACTAGACGAGCCTCTGTATAACGCGGCGGAGGCTGTGTGTAATGTTGCTTCGGTTCTATATCTTTTGAAAATACAGTTTCCCCTACTTCTAAAGGTGGCAACATTTTATCTTTTTCTTCCGCACCATCATCTTTCGACTCTACATACACTTTCATAAATCCTGGGAACTTTACAAGCGATCCACTTGCACGGAACTGAACATTATTATTAATGAGTCTCGCTGTAACAGTATCCATTATAGCAGATGCCATTTGACTTGCAACAAATCGCTCCCAAATCAGTTTATACAAACGTAATTGATCACGACCTAAGAAACTTTTTAGTTCCTCTGGCTTTCTCATTACCGAAGTAGGACGAATCGCCTCATGCGCATCTTGTGCATTCGACTTTTTCGTTTCTTTCTTCTTCTCTGTCCCTATGTATTCCGCACCAAACGACTCTGTAATATAAGTACGAGCCTCTGTTTGAGCTGTTTCTGAGATCCTTGTTGAATCGGTTCTCATATACGTAATAAGACCTACAGTCCCTTGTTTTCCAAGATCTATCCCTTCATACAATTGCTGCGCAAGCATCATTGTTTTCTTTGCTCGCATATTTAATTTACGTGCGGCTTCTTGTTGCAAGGAAGATGTTGTAAACGGTAATGCTGGATTACGCTTCCGCTCTTTTCGCGTTACATTTTCAACCGAAAACGCATTATCTTTCATCTTTTCGATTATTTCGTTCACTTGTTCTTCGTTCGTTAATTGAACTTTTTCACCATCTACACCGTAAAAGCTTGCTTCAAATGTGTCTTTACCTTTCACAAATTCTGTTTTAATTGTCCAGAATTCTTCAGGTTCAAAGTTTTGAATTTCTCTTTCACGTTCGATAATTAAACGAACTGCTACAGATTGTACGCGTCCTGCACTTAATCCTTTTTTTACTTTCTTCCATAATAAAGGACTAATATTGTAACCAACAAGACGATCGAGTATACGCCTTGCTTGTTGCGCATCTACTAAATCCATATTAATTGCCCGAGGATGTTTAAATGATTCTTTTATTGCATCTTTTGTAATCTCATTAAATACCACTCGGCAATCTGATTCAACGTCCACATTTAACGTATTTGCTAAATGCCAAGCAATTGCTTCCCCTTCGCGGTCTGGATCGGCCGCGAGATAGACTTTCTTTGCTTTTTTTGCCGCTGATTTTAAATCTTTTAAAACGGGACCTTTACCACGAATGGTAATATACTTCGGGGTGAAGTTATTCTTTACTTCTATCCCCATTTGGCTTTTAGGTAAATCGCGAACATGTCCCATGGACGCAACGACTTTGTATTTTTTCCCTAAATATTTCTCAATGGTCTTCGCCTTAGAAGGCGACTCCACGATTACGAGGTAATCTGACATGCTAGTGCCTCCTTAAGAGGTGGATTCAAGTCTTCATCAATCTTATTGATTTCTCTTGTTTTTGTCAATCAAGAATGAATATACCATACAGTGACAATCTACCATTTGTCAATAATTGTTTAATAAAAACATAAAAATATATGGCTAATTTATAATTTCCTCCAGGATATCCTCTGCATTTCGTACTAATTTTGCACCTTGTTGAATAAGATAATTCGTTCCTGATGCACTATCTATAAATATTGGTCCAGGAAGGGCAAATACCTCTCTATTTTGCTCTAATGCAAGGTCTGCAGTAATAAGTGATCCACTTCTTGATTTTGCTTCTACAACTAAAACCCCTTTACTTATTCCGCTAATAATTCGATTTCTTTTTGGAAAATACCATTTTTTCGGTGCATAATGCGGCGGATACTCTGTCAATAACAATATATAGTCTTTCCACGTGTCATATAACCGTCTATTCTCTTTCGGATACATATAAGATAATCCATGTCCTAAGATTGCAATAGTCGGGCAATGCTGACTTACTGTGACTTCGTGAGCAATCTTATCTATCCCTTTTGCAAACCCACTAACAATAAGCCACTCCTTTTCAAGTAAAGGGTGTAAAATAAATTTCATACTCTTCTTTCCGTATAAAGACGGATCTCTCGTCCCAACAATCGCTAATTTATTTACTTTACTAAGAAAATCCCTCTCCCCTTTTCCATATAAAACAAAAGGAGGATCTTGTATTTCTCGCAATAATTTTGGATAATCCTCATCCCATATAGTCATATAAAACATTCGATTTTTTTCTAAATAGGAGATATATTGTGGGAGACTTGCATTCTGAAGAAAATTTACTAGTTCTGAAGATTTTTTCGAGGATATTCCAGCGTAATATTCAAATTGCTCTGCACTAAAAGTGTACATCCTATTCAATTCCGGATCAACATATAGTATCCTCTCCATCGCTTTCCAATGATCCGCCAACACGTAATGTAGGTGCAATAATCGTTCTCTTTTCATCTTAATTCTCCTTACCCATAATTTTTATTATGTAAACAGGAAAAGTGTAAAAAGACACCCTCAAACAAGAAGGTGTCTTTCAAAAAGATTAATAGTTTTTACAAGTTTCAAATAATCCCTTTTCTTTTAAAACAGAGATTAATGTTTCACCCATAACAGCTGGCGTTTCAGCAACTTTAATACCACAAGCTTCCATTGTTTTAATCTTTTCCGCAGCAGTTCCTTTACCGCCAGAAATGATTGCACCGGCATGGCCCATACGTTTGCCTTCAGGCGCAGTTTGGCCACCAATGAAGCCGACAACTGGTTTTGTCATATTAGCTTTTACCCACTCAGCTGCTTCTTCTTCTGCCGTACCGCCGATTTCACCAATCATAATTACAGCATGTGTTTCTTCATCTTCATTAAATGCTTTTAACGCATCAATAAAGTCTGTACCGTTAACAGGGTCCCCACCGATACCTACAGCAGTAGATTGGCCAATACCTTCTTGTGTTAACTGATGTACAGCTTCATACGTTAATGTACCAGAGCGAGATACGATACCCACATGACCTTTTTTATGAATGTATCCTGGCATAATACCAATTTTACATTCATCAGGTGTAATGACACCAGGACAGTTTGGTCCAAGTAAACGTGTATGTTTACCTGCCATATATCTCTTTACATTTACCATATCTAATACAGGGATTCCTTCAGTAATACATACTACTAAATCAATCTTTGCATCAACTGCTTCCATAATTGCATCAGCCGCAAAAGCGGGTGGAACGTATACAACTGAAGCATTTGCGCCTGTTGCTTTCACTGCATCTTCTACAGTATCAAATACTGGTACACCTTCAATATCAGTGCCACCTTTACCTGGCGTTACACCACCGACAATTTTCGTACCGTATTCAATCATTTGTTTTGTATGGAATAATCCTTGAGAACCTGTAATACCTTGAACAATAACTTTTGTATCTTTATTAACTAATACGCTCATTTTTCTCCCCCGCTTTCTATTAGCCCACTAGTGAAACAATTTTTTGTGCACCGTCTGCCATAGATTCTGCTGCAACAATATTTAAGCCAGACTCATTTAAAATCTTCTTACCTAACTCTACGTTTGTACCTTCAAGACGTACAACTAAAGGTAACTCAAGACCTACTTGCTTCGTTGCTTCAATAACACCTTCTGCAATAACATCACACTTCATAATGCCACCAAAAATGTTAACGAAGATACCTTTTACATTTTTGTCAGAAAGGATAATTTTGAATGCTTCTGTAACTTTTTCAGCTGTTGCGCCGCCACCAACATCTAAGAAGTTAGCTGGGTCACCATGGTAATGTTTAATGATATCCATTGTAGCCATTGCTAAACCTGCACCATTAACCATACAACCGATATTTCCATCTAAAGGAATGTAGTTTAAGTCATATTTAGAAGCTTCAATTTCTTTTGAATCTTCTTCATCAAGATCACGAAGTTCTAAAATGTCTTTATGGCGATATAACGCATTAGAATCGAAGTTTAATTTCGCATCTAAAGCCATAACTTTACCGTCACCTGTTGTAACAAGTGGATTAATCTCAGCGATAGAGCAATCTTTTTCGATAAACGCACTATATAAGCCCATCATAAACTTCACAGCTTGTCCTACAAGCTCTTTTGGAATATTGATGTTAAACGCGATTCGACGTGCTTGGAAACCTTGTAAACCTACTGCTGGATCAATATATTCTTTAAAGATTTTTTCAGGTGTTTTTTCTGCTACTTCTTCAATTTCTGTTCCACCTTCTTCAGATGCCATTAAAACAACTTGAGAAGTTGCACGATCTAATACAAGACCTACATAATATTCTTTTTTAATATCGCAACCTTCTTCGATAAGTAAGCGTTTTACTTCCTTACCTTCAGGACCTGTTTGATGCGTCACAAGTGTAGTTCCTAAAATGCTTTCTGCATATGTACGAACTTCTTCTAAATTTTTCGCAACTTTTACTCCGCCAGCTTTGCCGCGTCCACCAGCGTGAATTTGTGCTTTAACTACACATACTTCCGTTCCTAATTCTTTAGCTGCTTCTACAGCTTCTTCTACTGTAAATGCAACCTTCCCGTTCGGAACGCTAACCCCATAGCTTCTAAGGACTGCCTTACCTTGGTACTCATGGATATTCATGGTCCCATCCTCCCCTGTTTTCCTGTTTTACTCGAAAAGTTTTTTAATGTTTAAAAAACATTACATTGCCATTGTATAAGATGATTGGCACGCTGTCTACAATAAAGTGTCAGAAAACTGAAATCGCTTTATTCTTTTTTGAAAATAATAATGTTCATATACCAAAATAAAAAAATAAGCTGTATATTCACAGCTTATTTTTAAATCATATCTTTAATTGGCGCAAATGATTTCCGATGTTCCTCTAACACTCCATGTAATTCAATCGCTTCTAAATGCTGTTTCGTCCCATACCCCATATGTTGTTCAAATCCATATGCAGGATACTTTTTTCCTAACTCTTTCATCATACGATCCCTTGTCACTTTCGCAATAATAGATGCAGCTGAAATAGATATACTTTTCGCATCACCTTTAATGATTGATGTTTGCGGAATTGATGTAGGCAACTTCATCGCATCGATTAATAAATATTCTGGTGTACATGATAAATTAGCAACTGCATCTAACATCGCTTGCTTTGTTGCTTGATAAATATTGATTTCATCAATAATTTGTGGTGATACAATTCCAACTCCAATTGCAATCGCATGCTCTTTAATTTCATCATAAAAACGCTCTCGTTTCGCTTCACTCAACTTTTTCGAGTCATTTAATCCTGGAATATAAAATTCTTCCGGAAGGACCACAGCAGCTGTCACAACAGGTCCAGCTAACGGTCCTCGTCCCACTTCATCAATGCCCGCAATATACGTGATTCCTTTTTCACGCAAAGCATGTTCATACTTAGACATTTCTAGAAATTTCTCTTTTTCCTTGTGTGCCAACTCTTTTTGTTTATACCACTTCAAAATTAATTTTTGAACACCTTTTCTCTCGTCTTTCACTAACATTTGAAAACGCTCATCTTCTTCATTTATAATTTCTTGTAGCAAACATTCGGCTTCTTGTATAGTTATTTTTTGCATCTATCTATACTCCTTTTTAAACGTATCCAAAAAGAAAAGACGCACAAACGCACGTCTTATATTTCTTCTGCTTTTTCCACATCTTCTACCTGCTCTGCAAACTCTTCTGGTGTTTCAAACGTCATTTTTCCAAGTTTACCACCACGAAGCTCACGAAGTACAAGTTCAGATGTTTTATCATAATCAATCATGCCGCCACCCATTAGGCAACCTCTGTTTTTTCCGATTGCATCAAATAACTCCACAATATCTTCTGGAATGTCATTTAAATTATATCGCTCTTTTAATCGTTCTGGATAATGTTTCTCCATAAAGCGTAATGCATAAACAGCTACATCTTGTAGATTTAAAATAGAGTCTTTAATTGCACCAGTCGTAGCTAGACGTAAACCAACTAATTGATCTTCAAATTTAGGCCACAAAATACCTGGTGTATCAAGTAGCTCCATTTCTTTTCCAACTTTAATCCACTGCTGAGCTGTAGTTACTCCAGGACGATCTCCTGTTTTCGCGATATTTTTCTTCGCTAATTTATTAATCAAAGTGGATTTACCAACATTTGGAATACCTACAATTAAAGCACGAATCGCTCTCGGTCTAATACCTTTAGCAACCATTTTATCGAATTTTTCTTTAACAAGGATTTTACAAGCTGCTGCAATTTCTTTCATACCTTGTCCAGCTTGCGCATTAATTGAAATTGCCTTATGGCCCTTTTCTTTAAAATATGCAATCCATTGTTTCGTTAAACGATCATCTGCCATATCCGCCTTATTTAAAACAACCAGCCTCGGTTTATGTGTAATAATTTCATCAATCATCGGATTTCGAGAAGATAAAGGTAATCGAGCATCTACAAGCTCAATTACAACATCGATTAACTTTAATTTTTCTGTTACTTGGCGTCTAGCCTTTGCCATATGCCCTGGGAACCATTGAATTGCCATGTTGCCACCTTCTTTTTCTGTTATTTCACAATACGTGCATCTTTTAACGGCCAATATAACATATTTGCATTACCAATTACTTGGTCCACTGAAATTGTACCAATTGTCCGGCTATCTTTACTAAAACGGCGATTATCGCCTAAAACAAATAATTGACCTTCTGGGACAGTTTTCTTTCCAGTCATTTCTTCCAGAGTAAAATCATATGTAAGCGGTCCGTCAGAAATTTGTTTTTTTTGTTTGTCTAAGTACGGCTCCTCATAAGCTTTTCCATTAACGTATAGTTTATCATTACGATATTCGATTTCATCGCCTGGTAGGCCGATAATACGCTTAATATAATCTTTTTCTTCCGTCGCTCGAAATACAATAATATCAAAGCGCTTCGGATCACCTATGTGATAACCTATTTTATTAACAATCATTCGATCACGATCATGTAAAGTTGGTGACATCGATACACCATCTACGAGAATTGGCGCAAAGAAAAACTGTCTAATAACGCCCGCTAATACAATTGCAATCAAAATTGCTTTGATCCATTCCCAAAGTGAACTCTTTTCTTTCTTCATGCATTTCCCCTCCACAGTTATGTAAGCTGCTCGTATTATATCAAAATTTTATATAGATTGGAAAAAGGGAGCTTGCGCATTTACAAGCTCCCATACATGTCTTATCGAATTTCTTTAATACGTGCTTTTTTACCGCGAAGGTTACGTAAGTAGTATAACTTAGCACGACGTACTTTACCACGGCGAAGTACTTCGATGTTCGCGATTCTTGGCGTGTGAACTGGGAATGTACGCTCAACACCTACGCCGTAAGAAATCTTACGAACTGTGAATGTTTCACTGATTCCGCCACCACGACGTTTGATTACAACACCTTCGAAAAGCTGAATTCTTTCACGAGTTCCCTCAACTACTTTTACGTGTACACGTAAAGTGTCTCCAGGACGGAATGAAGGAAGGTCAGTTTTTAATTGGCCTTTTGTAATTTCTGCGATTAATTGTTGCATATTAAATTCTCTCCTTTAAACAGATGCTCTTATAAAGTCTTAATAAATTACAGCGGAACATCGTTAATACGGCTACTGATTTCAGTAGCACAAATGTTATAATAGCATATTGCTAGGACTGTTGCAACAGAAAATATATCAAGCCCTTATTGGTCTTTTTTAATTTGCTCCAGCCATTTCTCTTCCTGCTTAGATAATTCTCGCTCTTCTAGTAAATCTGGTCTACGCGTATACGTACGACGCAAGGATTCTTTATGGCGCCATTCATCAATGTTTTTATGATTTCCTGACATTAATACATCCGGTACCTTCATACCACGAAAATCAGCAGGACGTGTATAATGTGGGTGTTCTAACAAACCTGTGCTAAAAGAATCTTCCACTTGTGACGTTTGATTCCCTAGTACTCCTGGCAGGAGACGTACAACACTATCAGTAATCACCATTGAGGCTAGTTCTCCACCCGTCAATACGTAATCACCAATAGAAATCTCATCTGTTACAAGATGTTCACGAACTCGTTCATCGTACCCTTCATAATGGCCACATACAAAAATAACATGCTCTTCTTCAGCAAGCTCTTCTGCCTTCCTCTGCGTAAAACGCTCTCCTTGTGGACACATTAAGACGATTCTCGGTTTACGGTCTGTTTCCTTCGTTAACTCTTCCACCGCATCAAAGATAGGCTGAGGGGTTAATACCATCCCAGCACCCCCACCATACGGATAATCATCTACACTATTATGCTTACTAGTTGTATAATCACGGAAATTGACAACACGAAGCTCTACCGCTTCTTTTTCTTGTGCTTTCTTTAAAATTGAAGACCCAAACACACCTGTAAACATATCTGGAAACAATGTTAAAATGTCAATCTTCATTATAGCAATCCTTCCATTACATGAATGGTTACTAATTTATTCTCAATATTAACTTGAAGCACAACGTCATCAATATAAGGAATTAAAAGATCTTGACCTTTTGGACGTTTAATCACCCATACATCATTCGCACCAGGAGATAAGATCTCTTTGATCATTCCTAACGCTTCTCCTTCTTCCGTTACAACACTACAACCAATAATTTCATGATAGTAGTATTCACCTTCAGCTAGTTCGCCTAACTGCTCTTCTGGTACTTTTATTAAAGAACCTTTCAACTTCTCTACTTCATCTACATTGTTGTATCCTTCAAGTGTTAATAAATCAAATGTCTTATGTTGACGATGAGAAGTTACCTTCACTGGAAGATAGTCTGTGTCTTTCTCATTACATATGTATAACGTGTTTCCTACTTTATATCGCTCTTCTGGAAAATCAGTACGAGAAATTACACGAATTTCTCCTCTTACGCCATGAGTATTTACAATTTTCCCTACGTTAAACCATTTTGTCATAAATAGTATGTCACCCCTGGTTTCTATATAAATTAAGCATCTCCATTTCACATATGGAACATGCAACTTCTCTTTAAATGTTAAAAAAGGGAGAGGAATTAACTCCTCGCCCTTTTTACGTTTATTGAATTTCCAGTGTTACTTTTTCATCATTATGATGTCCCACTGAATACAAGAGCATTCGAATTGCTTTCGCAACCTTCCCTTGCTTTCCAATGACTTTTCCAACATCCTCAGGATGTACAGTTAATCGATACTTTATCTCTCCGTTGCAAAGTTCCTGTGTAACTTTTACATCTTCAGGATGATCGACAAGAGGCTTGACAATCGTCTCGACTAACTTCTTCATAGTCATTGCCTCAATTACTTACCTTGTTTAGATAAGTGGAATTTCTCCATGATACCTTGGTTAGAGAATAAGTTACGAACTGTATCAGACGGTTTAGCACCGTTTCCTAACCATTTTAATGCTGCTTCTTCGTTGATCTTAACTTCAGCTGGTTGAGCAACCGGATTGTAAGTACCGATTTCCTCAATGAAACGTCCGTCACGAGGAGAACGAGAATCTGCAACAACTACACGATAGAAAGGAGTTTTTTTAGCTCCCATACGTTTTAAACGAATTTTAACTGCCATTTATAAAGCACCTCCGAATTTATTTCACACAGATAATTATATTAGCAAAAAGACTATTGCTTTGTAAAGTATTTTTTCTTAACAGAGCCATCTTTTTTCCTTACATGAATGGAAACTTCATTCCACCTAGTCCTTTTTTCTTACCTTTTTGCATACCAGTCATCGTTTTCATCATTTTCTTCATATCATCGAATTGCTTGATTAGACGATTGATTTCTTGTACGGTTGTACCGCTACCTTTGGCAATGCGTTTTTTTCGACTAGCGTTAATTATTTCCGGTTGTTCTCGTTCTAATTTAGTCATAGAACGAATAATTGCCTCAATATGCCCAATTTGTTTTTCATCAACTTGTGCATTTTTCAGCCCTTTAATTTTATTTGCACCAGGAAGCATTCCTAACAATTCGTCAAGCGGTCCAAGTTGACGCACTTGTCCAAGTTGTTCTAGGAAATCGTCAAGTGTAAACGAAAGCGTACGCATTTTTTGCTCAAGTTCTTTTGCTTTCTCTTCATCAACTGTAGCTTGCGCTTTTTCAATTAATGTTAAGACGTCGCCCATCCCTAAAATACGGGATGCCATACGTTCTGGATGGAACGCTTCAATCGCATCTAGCTTTTCACCCATACCAGCAAATTTAATTGGTGTGTTTGTTACAGCCTTAATAGATAATGCCGCACCACCGCGCGTGTCACCATCTAATTTCGTTAATACAACACCTGTTAAACCTAACTGTTCATGGAAACTTTGTGCTACATTTACCGCGTCTTGTCCTGTCATCGCATCGACAACAAGGAAAATTTCATCCGGTTTCGCAACTTCTTTCACTTTCGCTAGTTCATCCATTAGTTCTTCATCAATATGCAGGCGACCCGCTGTATCAATTAAAACATAATCATGATGATCTTCTTTTGCTTTTGCAATCGCTTGTTTCGCAATTTCAACTGGACTTACTTGATCTCCTAAAGAGAAAACAGGCATGTCCAATTGCTTCCCTAATGTTTCAAGCTGTTTGATCGCTGCTGGACGGTAAATATCTGCTGCAACAAGCATCGGTTTACGATTATACTTTTTACGAAGTAAATTCGCAAGCTTACCTGTTGTCGTTGTTTTACCCGCACCTTGCAGACCAACCATCATAATAACAGTCGGTGGCTTATTAGCAACAGCAATTTTGCTTTGCTCTCCGCCCATAAGTTCTGTAAGTTCTTCCTGTACGATTTTAATTACTTGTTGTCCAGGTGTCAAACTTTTCATTACATCTTGTCCGACAGCACGCTCAGACACACGCTTTATAAAATCTTTTACTACTTTAAAGTTAACATCTGCTTCTAAAAGAGCTAGACGAACTTCTCTCATCATTTCTTTCACATCGGCTTCAGAAACTTTTCCTTTGCCGCGGATTTTTTGCATTGTCTGTTGAAGTCGGTCGGCTAATCCTTCAAATGCCATATTGCCGCCCTCCTAATCTAATTTTTCGATAGCTTCAACAACTTGTTTCATTTCTTCATTCACATGCTCTTCTTCGCTGATTAGCTGTTTTAGCTTTGCAACAAGTCGCTGTCGCTCTTGAAACTTTTGAAGTAATACTAATTTATCTTCATATTCTTCAAGCATCGCTTCAGTCCGTTTAATGTTATCATACACGGCTTGGCGGCTTACATCAAATTCTTCCGCAATTTCACCAAGAGATAAATCATCTAGATAATAAAGCGACATATAACTTCTTTGTTTTTGCGTTAACAACGATTGATAAAAATCAAATAAATAGTTCATTCTCGTTGTTTTTTCGAGCATGTTGGATCATCCTTTGTTAAGTGATTTCCCTTTACATGAATTAGTTTACATGGAGTATAAAAGAGTGTCAAGTTTTTTTCTTAACATCACATGTTTTTTATAGAAAAAGAAGCGGAAATACCGCTTCTTTTTCTTACACTTCTTCAGTTTCTACCAAGTTCGCGAATAATCCATACACATATTGCTCTGGATCAAATTGCTGCAGATCATCCATTTGCTCTCCTAATCCAACAAACTTCACCGGTACATCCATTTCGTTACGAATTGCTAATACGATACCACCTTTAGCAGTTCCGTCTAACTTCGTTAAAACAATACCAGTAACATTCGTTGCTTCACGGAATGTTTTCGCTTGACTTAAACCATTTTGTCCTGTTGTTGCATCAATAACAAGTAATACTTCATGAGGAGCTCCTGGTACTTCACGCTCAATTACACGCTTCACTTTCTCTAACTCTTTCATTAAGTTGACTTTGTTTTGCAGGCGCCCTGCTGTATCACATAGCAACACATCCACTTTACGAGCCTTCGCTGCCTGTACAGCATCGTACATTACAGCCGCCGGGTCAGACCCTGATCCTTGTTTAATTACTTCTACACCAACACGATCGCCCCATACTTCTAATTGTTCAATCGCTCCAGCACGGAATGTATCTCCTGCCGCCAATAGGACAGACTTACCTTCCGATTTAAATTTATGTGCAAGCTTACCAATTGTCGTCGTTTTTCCTACACCGTTAACACCAACAAATAAAACAACTGTTAATTGATCCTCTTGTATATTAACTTCATTACTAAAGTCGCTATCACCTTTGTAAATTCCCACTAACTTCTCAGAAATCACAGCCTGTACTTCTTTTGGATCTTGAATGTTACGACGTTGCACTTCTTCTTTCAACTGATCAATTAATTCCATTACTGTCGAGACTCCAACATCTGCACTAATTAAAATTTCTTCTAATTCCTCAAAGAAGTCTTCGTCTATTTTACGGTAACGATACACTAAATCATTTACTTTATCAGCAAATGAATTTCTTGTTTTTTCTAATCCTTGTTTAAACTTCTCTGTTACTGTATCCGTTTGTTTTGAAATTTTTTCTTTTAATTTTTTAAAAAAGCTCATACTTCCCATCCTTCCTATTTACTTGCTACAAGTTCTTCGCCATCACCTAAACGAACAGAAACAAGCTTAGATACCCCTGATTCTTGCATTGTTACACCGTACAATACATCAGACTCTTCCATTGTACCTTTTCGGTGTGTAATTACAATAAACTGCGTTTCATCACTAAATTTCTTTAAATACTGCGCAAAACGAGCAACGTTAGCCTCATCAAGAGCCGCTTCTACTTCATCTAGCACACAGAATGGGACTGGGCGTACTTTTAAAATACCAAATAAGAGCGCAATTGCCGTCAAAGCACGCTCTCCACCTGAAAGTAAACCTAAGTTTTGTAGTTTCTTCCCTGGCGGTTGCGCTACAATATCAATACCAGTATTTAATAAATCTTCTGGATTTGTCATTACTAAATCCGCTCTTCCGCCCCCGAATAATTCAGAGAATACAGATTGAAACTCCGTTCGAATTCCTTCGAATGTAGTAGAAAAGCGTTTTTTCATCTCTTCATCCATTTCCGTAATAAGTTGATGTAACGTCGATTTTGCTTCTTCTAGGTCATCTCTTTGCTCTAGTAAGAATGTATGACGTTCTGCTACACGTTCGTATTCATCAATTGCCCCTAAGTTTACTGCGCCTAACTCTTCAATGGATAGTTTAATTAATTTCACCTTTTTACGCGCATCTTCTGCTGGCATCGTCATTGTATACTTCAGTTTTGCTGCTTCAAATGAAATAGTATATGTTTCACGTAAATGTTGCAATCTATTTTCCAACTCTACATCAAGTCGGTTAATTTTCACTTCTTGATCTTTCAACATCTCAAGAATATATTTATGTTTACCTATTGTTGCTTTCACACCGCGTTCTAAATGCTCCACTCTCTCTTGCAATGATACGCGTTGTTCACGACGCGAACGAATTAAATCCGAAGTTTGATTACGATCATACGCTTTCTTCTCTATCATATTCGTAATTTGGTCTTCGCCACTTGAATTAGACGTCATCTCTTGTTTTAAGAACGCTAAATCTTCTTTCGTTTTTACAAGCGTCGTATCAGTCTCTTCTTTTTCCTTCGTTAATCGTTCAACTTTTTCTTTTTGATTAGATAAACGTTGTTGTTGTTCAGCTGCTTGTACTTTTAGCTCAGTCATTTCCTTCTGAACTTTCTCTTTTGAAGAATGTTGCTCACTTTTTTGTTTCGTTAATGCGACGATTTTGCCATCTAATTCCGAGATTTCTGCTTGAAGAGTTGCTAAAATCTTTTCTAACTCTCCTTTACGCCCTTGCATTTTCACTTGATCTTGTAAAAATCCTTCTATCTCTAAATCGTATATAGATAAACGATCATTAATTCGATGCTCTTCTAATTCTAATCGATTAATTTCTTCTCTTAATTTCTGTTCATCTACACGCTCAGTTTCTACACCTTGGCGCAGTTCGCGTATTTTCACTTCTTTTTCTTGAATCTCTTGCTTTACTGCTTTAACAAAGTTTTCTAGCTTCGTTGTTTTTTCTTCCATATCAGCTAGCTTTTTAGTCCATTCTTCAAGTTCACGCTGGCGCCCTAATAATGAAGATTTCGCCTGTTTTACAGCCCCACCAGTCATAGAACCACCAGGATTCACTACGTCACCTTCAAGTGTTACAATACGATAGCGATATTGTAATTGTTTCGCCAATTCATTTGCACCGCGTAAATCTTTCGCAACAACAACAGTACCTAATAAGCTTGAAACTACATTCCCATATTTATTGTTGTACTGCACAAGTTCTGCCGCTACACCGACAAATGCTGGGTGTTGATTCACAATGCGTAATTGTTCAAATGATAACGATCTACTTTTAATAACAGCTTGAGGTAAAAACGTTGCACGACCATGTTTATTTTGCTTTAAAAATGCAATTGCATTACGAGCATGTTCTTCTGTTTGTACTACGATATGTTGCATCGCTGCCCCAAGGGCGATTTCCATCGCAATTTCATATTCTTTCGGCACAGTCAGAAGTTCTGCAACAGCTCCCTCGATACCTTGCAATCTATTTTCTCTAGCCTTTAATACTTCACGTACCCCTTGATAGAAACCAGAATAGTCCTCTTGCATTTCTTCTAGCATTTCTTTTCGAGAACGCGCCTGTTGCACAAATTGATACGCTTGATACAGTTTCGTTTCATTTTCACTATACTGAGACTTACATTTCCCAAGTGCCGTTTCTGTCTTCTGTATGTTAGAAATAATGCCAGCTACTTTCTCCTTCACTTGCTCATAACTTTCTACAAGTTTCGCTTTTTTCGCTGTAATTTCCATACGCATCTGTACATATTTTTCATTTTCTTCATCAAGGCGTTCATTTTTAGAATTTTGCTGTTTAGATTGTTCTTCAATCATAGATAATTCATTACGCAGACTTGCTTGTTGATTTAAAAGTTCAATATAATCACCTTTTAAATTCTCAATCTGTTCCTCTAGATTCACGGCAAAAGTTGCAAGTAGTTGCTCATTATCATGCAATTTCTTCTCCAACTCTTTTACTTGATTCGCAAATTGCATTAACGCTTCGGTACTTGTTTCAATTTCACCATCATAACTTTGAGCTTTCTCTACCAATTCAACAATCAGCTTTTCAAGCTGCGCACAATGCGTCGTCGCATTTTGCTTTCTTTCCTTTAACAACTCACGCTGCCCTTCTAGTTTTTCTAGCTCTTTACTAGAAAGAAGAAGAACTTCTTGTAAGGAGTTTACAGATTCATCAACCGCTTGTAATTGTCCACGTAATTCCTCAAGCTCTTCTTCACTTTTTTGTAAATTCGTCGACATCTTAACTTCTTCATCTTTATTATGCCCAAATTGATTTCGAAGCGCTTCCCACTTTTCATGTAATTCTTCAATTTCATGTACAATAAGCGCCGCTTCTACTTTTTCTAATTCTTCTTTTTTCTCAAGAAAATCTTTCGCTATAGAAGCTTGTCTTTCTAGTGGTTCTACTTGACTACTCAATTCATGTATAATATCTTGCACACGATTTAAGTTTTCTTGTGTTTCTGCTAATTTCCCTTCGGCTTTCTTTTTACGAAGTTTGTATTTCAGCACACCAGCAGCCTCTTCAAATACACCACGACGTTCTTCTGATTTACTACTTAAAATCTCTTCGACTTTCCCCTGGCTAATAATTGAAAAAGCTTCTCTTCCCATACCAGAGTCCATGAATAAATCAATAATATCTTTCAGTCTACAAGATTGTTTATTAATATAAAAATCACTATCACCCGAGCGAGATACACGACGTGTTACACACACCTCGTTATATTCAATCGGTAATCGTTGGTCTTCATTATTTAAAGTTAATGTTACTTCAGCAATATTAACCGCTCTTCTCGTATCACTACCCGCAAAAATAATATCCTCCATTTTTGCACCGCGTAATGACTTTGCAGATTGTTCACCAAGTACCCAGCGAATCGCATCAGTAATATTACTTTTCCCGCTCCCGTTAGGTCCTACTACAGAAGTTACACCTGGAACAAAATCGACAGATACACGCTCAGCAAAAGATTTAAATCCTGCTATTTCTAATCTTTTTAAAAACACGAAAGGCCTTCCTCCTATTCTCCGTTGTCGTAAACATTGTCTGTACGAAAACAAGCTACTATACGGATTTCCCACTCCTTTTATTTATAAACAAAAGGAAAGTTTCATTCTATGCATAAGGAATCCCCCTCATTCAAAGGGGGATTCCTCATGATTGTTCTTTTAATTTTTTCAATGCTTCTGCAGCAGCTTGTTGCTCTGCCTCTTTTTTTGACTTACCACTTCCAAGACCTAATGCCTCATTATTTAAAGTTACACGTGACACAAATTCTCGGTTATGGGCCGGTCCTTTTTCTTGCAAAATTTGATACTCAATATTGCCACTACCATCACGCTGAATCAATTCTTGCAATTGACTCTTATAATCCATCACATGAGAAAAAGCACCTTCATTAATTTTCGGATATACAACTTCTTTTAAGAATCCCCAAACTGTTTCAAGCCCTTGATCAAGATAAAGGGCACCAATAAACGCTTCAAAGACATCCGCTAATAAAGCTGGTCGTTCACGTCCACCCGTCATTTCCTCACCTTTCCCTAATAAAACAAGGCTACCAAATGACAATTCATTTGCAAAACGAACAAGAGATGGCTCACATACAATAGCTGCACGTAGTTTTGTTAACTCTCCTTCGCTCATTGTCGGATATTTTTGAAACAGATACTGTGATACAGTGAGTTCCAATACAGCATCACCAAGAAATTCAAGACGCTCATTGTCCTCATGCGGTTTTTTTCGATGCTCATTCACATACGATGAATGCGTAAATGCTTGAATCAATAATTTTTCATCTGAAAACGTAATACCTATCTCTTCTTGAAATACTTTAAACGCTTCACGATATTTTGTTTCGTATTTTTTTTCTCTATGTTTTCGGTACGGCATAGGTCCCTCCAGATATAAGCCGAGAAGCCCCGCTAAAAAACGGGACTTCACTTAAGCATTATAGATGACTCTCTATGTAAGTCACAGCATCGCCAACAGTAGCAATCTTTTCAGCATCTTCATCAGAAATTTCCATTTCGAATTCATCTTCCAATTGCATTACAAGCTCTACTACATCTAGGGAGTCTGCGCCTAAATCTTCTTTAAAGCTCGCAGCTGGTACTACTTCAGTTTCTTCTACACCTAAACGATCAACGATGATTTTTGTTACACGCTCTAAAACATCTGCCATTCCATTCACCTCCCCTCAAATATTATATAAAATATTGTCCAAAAAAACTAGGTGAAATCGATTCTTTTATTACATTACCATTCCGCCATCAACATTTAACGTTTGTCCTGTAATATATTTGCTTTGATCAGCAGCAAAAAACGTTACAGTATTTGCGATATCTTGCGCTTCACCAAACTGAGCTGCAGGAATTAACTTTAACATTTCGGCTTTTATATTTTCATCTAATACATCCGTCATATCAGTCGCAATAAACCCTGGAGCAATTGCATTTACAGTAATATTTCGGCTCGCTAATTCTTTTGCTGATGTTTTTGTTAATCCAATTACACCAGCTTTAGCAGCAACATAGTTTGCTTGTCCTGGGTTTCCTGTTACTCCGACAACAGAAGCAATATTAATAATACGTCCATGACGTTGACGCATCATATAACGAGATACTGCCTTCGTACATAAGAAAACACCTTTTAAGTTTGTATTAATAACTGTATCCCATTCTTCTTCTTTCATACGCATTAATAAATTATCTTTTGTTACACCAGCGTTATTTACAAGAATATCTACTTGTCCAAACGTATCTACAGTTTGTTTCACCATATTCGTAACATCTTCAGCATTTGCAACATCTGCTCTTACCGCAATAGCATCTGAACCTAATTTCTTTATTTCATCGACTACTTCATTCGCCTTTTGCTCATTACCAGCATAATTTACTACAACATTCGCCCCTTGTTTTGCTAAATCAATCGCAATCGCACGACCAATTCCACGTGAAGCGCCAGTTACTAATGCTACTTTCCCTTTTAACATCAGTTTTCTCCTCTCAAATTCGAAATGGTATCTTTTAATGTCTCTTCGTCATATATCGCATATGCTTTCACAGAAGAGTCAATCGACTTCATAAGACCAGCAAGTACTTTTCCAGGGCCGATTTCAATAAATGTATCTACCCCTTGATTCACCATATACTCAATGGATGGATACCATAATACAGGCGAATAGAGCTGTTCAATCAGCTTTTCTTTAATATCTGTACCACGTGTAATAACGTCCGCTGTAACATTTGCAATAACAGGAATATTCGTGTCTTGAATTGTAATTTCATTTAAAACACTTTGGAATCTCTCAGCAGCTGGCTTCATAAGTGAGGAATGAAACGGTCCACTTACTTTAAGAGGAATTGCTCTTTTAGCACCATTTTCTTTCGCTCTTTGAGAAGCAAGTTCTACTCCTTGATTTGTTCCAGAAATAACAATTTGCTTCGTGCTATTCATATTAGCAATTTGCACCGCATGTCCTTCACTTGTTACTTCTTCTGTAACTTGTTTCAGCATTTCCGGATCAGCACCTAAAATAGCTGCCATTGCACCTTCCCCACCCGGAACGGCTTCTTCCATATATTCCCCGCGTTTCCTTACAGCATATACAGCATCTTCGAAAGTTAATGCACCAGCTGCCACAAGAGCGCTATATTCACCTAAACTATGTCCTGCTACGAAATCAGGTGTAATATCGTACTCCTTCAAAGCTGTCAAAATTGCATAACTCGTCGTTAATAATGCCGGCTGCGCATTTGTCGTTAATGTAAGCTTTTCCTGTGGCCCTTCAAAAATCACTTCTGAAAGTGAATCTTGCAGAACTTCATCCGCTTTCGCAAACACTTTCGCAACCTCGTTATTATTCTCCGCTAACTGTCTACCCATTCCAACTGCCTGTGAACCTTGGCCCGGAAAAAGAAATGCTAGTTTTCCCATTTCAAATCCTCCTCTTATCGAAGCGGCTCTTTCTCCATTACACTTGAAATTGTAGGAATTACTTCTTTCGCTACCATTTCTCTTGTTTGACGAATCGCACTAAATATCGATTGGTCATTTGAAGAACCGTGAGCCTTAATGACAGGAGCTTTTAAGCCAAATAATGCCGCTCCTCCATACTCCGAATAATCCATTTTATCTTTTAATACCATAAGTTTTGGTTTTAATACCGCTGCTGCTAATTTGCTCGTAAACGAACTCATTAATTGCTCTTTTAACATAGAGAATAATGCAAGTGCTGTTCCTTCTAATGATTTTAGAGCTACGTTACCTGTAAAACCATCACATACAACAACATCTGCTACACCTTGCAATAAGTCTCTTGATTCAACGTTTCCAACAAAATTAATTGGTGCATCCTTGAGCATAGCAAAGACCTGTTTTGAAAGCTCGTTTCCTTTACCGTCCTCTGTTCCAACGTTTAAAAGTCCAACGCGAGGATTTTCAATTCCTCTTACCTTCTCTGCATAAACAGAGCCCATTACTGCATATTGATATAAATGAATTGGTTTTGCATCAACGTTCGCTCCAACATCTAACATCACAAAACCTTCTCCATCAACAGTTGGCATTGTAGGCGATAAAGCTGGTCGTTCAATTCCTTCCATACGACCAACAACAAATAATCCTGCTGCCATTAAAGCTCCTGTACTTCCTGCTGATATACAAGCATCCGCTACGCCGTTCTTTACTTGCTCTGCTGCTAGTACCATTGAAGCTTGTTTTTTTCGACGAACCGCTCTTACTGGTTCATCTGTCGATTCAATTTTTTCGTCTGTATGAAGTATAGTAATTCGCTCTTCACTCGTTAAGTATTGACGAATTCCCTCTTCTTTCCCTACTAACGTAATATGTAAATCTGAATATTCCTTAATAGCTTTCATTGCCCCTAACACTACAGCCTTTGGAGCATGATCGCCGCCCATTGCATCTATTGCGATTTTCATAAGTTGTTACCTTCCTCACTATAATTACTAGATCGATACATTTCAAAAGTGCCTGTAAAAACAAGTTCTTCTCCAACAAAGCTACGCACTTTGACAACCGTCCGTCCTTTATCATTCTCTACATCTTCAACACGTGCTTTTGCAACAACACGTTCTCCTAATTTTACAGGACGAATGTATCGAATGGTAGACTTTGCAGTTAAAGCTAATTCTTCATCAATAACTGCAACAGCTAGTGAGTTTGCTTGTGCAAACAAATGATGCCCACGAGCAATTTGATTCCTTTTAAATACATGTTCTACCTTTACTTCAAAGATAGAAATCGCATGTCTATCTAATTCTATATCGATAATTTCTCCGACAACCTCTTCTAACGGTAAAGATTTCACATCTTCTTCATGTTGTTTTGTGGCCACATGCTTAATTCGTTCTCTTAATTCAGGAATAGATAATTCCATACGATCAAGACGAACAGTTTGTATGCTCACTTGAAATTTTTCCGCTAAATCTTCATCCGTTATAAAAGGATTCGCTTCTATTGTTTGTTGTAATAATTCTTGTCTTTCTTTTTTACTTCTTCTTTTTTTCATACCGCACCATCCATTTTTATGACTAGGTACTAACAGTAGTATATAATCATTAAAAGTAGAATGCAACAAAAACTTTTGCAGACTACTCTTAGTCAAGCTTCTCTCCCTGGAACACACCTGTTCCATCAAGATAAGTACGCAACGAAGCATACTGATCATTATGCCAAAACGCTTCTGAATCAACTAGTATCGCCGCATCTTGTCTCGCTGTTTCTAACGCTCGATAATCATGTACCATATCAGCAACCTTAAACTCTGGTAGACCACTTTGCTTACTTCCAAAGAAATCTCCAGGACCTCGTAACTCTAAATCTTTTTCTGACAATACAAATCCATCATTTGTTTCAGTCATAATGCGCATTCTTTCTTTTCCCGTTTCCGATTTCGGGTCCGCAATTAATAAACAATACGATTGTTCACTACCACGCCCAACACGCCCCCTGAGCTGATGAAGCTGCGATAAACCGAAACGCTCCGCGTCATAAATAACCATAACAGTCGCATTCGGTACATTCACACCTACTTCAACAACTGTTGTCGATACAAGAATTTGCACTTTATTTTCACTAAACTGTCCCATTATCTCTTCTTTTTCTTGAGACGATAGTCTCCCATGCATTAATCCAACTTGGCATTTCCCTTGATAATGGTGAGTCAGCATACTATGTAAGTCGATAGCATTTTGTACGTCAAGTTTCTCAGACTCTTCAATTAGAGGACAAATAACATATGCCTGTCTTCCTTTTTTTATCTCTTTCTCCACAAAACCGAGAACGCGATCTAACATATCATGTTTTGCCCAATACGTTTCGATCACCTTTCTACCAGCTGGCATTTCATCGATAATAGAAACGTCCATCTCTCCAAATGCAGTGATAGCTAACGTACGAGGGATTGGGGTCGCCGTCATAAACAACACATCTGGACTTTCACCTTTCTCACGTAAAACCCGGCGCTGCGCTACACCAAATCGATGCTGTTCATCAGTAATAACAAGACCTAATCTATGAAATATAACTTCATCTTGAATTAAAGCGTGCGTCCCAACAAGGATATCTACTTCCCCTTGCTCTAATCTCGCCAAAATTTCTCGTCGTCTCGCACCTTTAACAGAACTCGTTAGCAGTTCAACCTTCATACCGAAATGTGAAAACGTCTCAGCGAGCGACTGATAATGTTGTTCAGCTAAAATTTCCGTAGGAACCATCATAGCACCTTGATAATGAGCTAATTTTGCTCCATAAAGGGCAATCGCAGCAACAACTGTTTTTCCAGATCCTACATCCCCTTGCAATAATCGATTCATGCGATAGGGAGATGTCATATCTTTCATTATTTCATCTACAACCCGGCTTTGTGCGCCAGTTAACGGAAACGGAAGTGCATCAGTAAACTCTTGCAATTCTACTGACGAAATTTCTTTTTTCGTGCCCTTTGAATTTTCCCTTTCCATTTTCCGCAATGTTTGCATTTTCAACTGGAACAAGAAAAACTCCTCATATACAAAACGGCGCCGCGCTTGCTTTAAGTCTTCCTGTCCCACTGGAAAATGTAACGCCCTGAGCGCTTCATAACGTGGTAATAATTTATACCTACTTAACAAACCGTCAGGTAACACTTCAATTATAGAGTCTCCATATTCCTTTAAAGCCTGGGCAATAAAACGGCGCATCTGCTTTACTGTCAATTTCCCTTTCACTGAATATACTGGCTCTACTTCTTGTTGACGCACAACCGGTCCAAAATGAAGTTCTGATACAGCGATCGTTTGGCGATGCTGATCCCATTTACCAGTAATCGTTACCGTTTCATCTAGCTTTAACTTTTGTTTATAATATGGTCTATTAAAACATACGGCTGTAATTAAATAACGCCCAACAAGAACACGAACTGTAAGACGCGACTTTTTCTTTCCATAATATTGAAGTAAAGGAGCACTATGTACTTTCCCTTCAACCGTCACACGCTCATCATGCTTTACTTCAGCAAGATCTTTCATCGCATAGTCTTCATAACGGTACGGAAAATGTTCTAATAGATGAGAAACTGTATAAATTCCCATCTCGTGTAATAACTCAGATGTTTCTCCTCCGATTCCCTTTACATCCGTAACAGGAACTTGTACAACTTCATTCAAGATTCTCACGCTCCGTCACATTATTTTCTTCGATTCATTCTATTGATTCTCTATTAACACCATCGACATCTATAATCGCTCTCTTTCACCCTATATATTCTATCATAGGCATTCTAAGAGAAACTACTCTAATCCCTCTATATAAAGTGAAACTATAATCAGTGGGGGTTTTGTTCATCCCCCACTAATTATTAGCCCTCACCGATCGGGCTTTTACGGGCAGTTAATCCCCCACCTAACTTCTTTGCTCCAGCCGAATTTAGGGGTGGAAATTTTACTACCCACAAATAGCGGGACAAAACAAAGATATACAACACGTAAGAAAAGAGCCTCACTATTAGCAGCAAGGCTCTTTTCTATCATCAATATGCTAGCCCTTTGAATAAAAACTAGTAATAAATTTCATATCACTACTTTTCATCCATTAGCAAGTAAGTAATCCATTTATTTTTAAAACGAATCTTTTCTTATTCTACAGAGAAGATGAAAGAGTACACCGGTTGGTTCCCTGCATGTACTTCTACTTCTGCATCTTCAAAGTTCTCTTCAACAAACGCAACTAATTCAGCCACTTCTTCGTCTGTTGCATCTTCACCTTGTAGAATCGTTACGATTTCAGAATCCTCATCAATTAGTGCTTCCAGTAATTGCTTCGCAGCTCCTACTTTTTCAGCGTTTGTTGATACGATTTTTCCATCTGCAATACACATGAAATCATCTTTTTGAATTGCCACACCGTCAATTTCCGTATCACGAACAGCATACGTAATTTGACCTGTTTTCACATGAGATAAAGCTTCGTTCATGTTTTCTTTATTCTCTTCTAACGTTCCAACTGGATTAAATGCTAACATTGCAGCCATACCTTGAGGAACTGTTTTCGAACGAACAACAATAACTTCTTGATCTACTACTGAAGCTGCTTGTTCTGCTGCCATTACGATATTTCCGTTATTCGGTAAAATAATGATCTTTTCAGCATTCGCCTCTTCAATCGCCTTCACGATATCCTCCGTACTCGGATTCATCGTTTGGCCACCTTCGATAACTTTCGTTGCGCCAATGCTCTCAAATAAAGTTTTAATACCAGATCCCATAGCTACAGTCACAATACCATACGGTTGCTTCTCTTTTGGTTGATTCGTTTGTTCAGGCACCATAGTAGGTTCATCTAATAAAGCCGTATGCTGTTCACGCATATTTTCTACTTTAATCTTAATTAGACTACCGTAGCGCTGTCCATAGTTCATAGGATCTCCAGGGTGTTCCGCATGAATATGAACCTTAACAACCTCATCATCTGATACAACAAGTAGCGAATCTCCGTACACACTAATATCTTCACGGAATTTTTGTTCAGAGAAATTATGTTCCTTCATTTTTTCAGGCTCTAATTTCACCATGAATTCCGTACAATATCCATACTTAATATCTTCTGTACTCAATTGGCTTTGTACACTACGGTGATGTTCTGCGCGTACCATGTCATTCATAGATGGTTGCGTCTGCACATTAGAAGAAATCGTTTCTCCTTTTAAGTCAGCTAAAAATCCTTCATATACAACGACAAGACCTTTACCACCGCTATCTACAACGCCAACTTGTTTTAATACAGGTAATAAATCTGGCGTACGATTTAACGATGCATTCGCTTCTTTTACAACGTCTTCCATAAACAAAACAAAGTCGCGCTGTTTTTTCGCAACTGTCACTGCATATTTACCCGTTTCTCTTGCAACCGTTAAAATCGTTCCTTCAATTGGTTTCATAACCGCTTTATAAGCTGCCTCTACTCCAGCTTCTAAAGCTGCAGCAAAATCAACTGTTGTTAATTCTTCTTTTTGTTCAATGGATTTAGAAAAACCACGGAATAACTGAGATAAAATAACCCCAGAGTTACCACGAGCTCCCATTAATAATCCTTTGGCTAAACTTACGCCGACTTTACCAGCATGCAGTGAAGGATTTTCTTTCACTTCACGTGCGCCTGAAGTCATTGATAAGTTCATGTTTGTACCGGTATCGCCATCTGGAACTGGAAATACGTTTAATGCATCAACAAGCTGAACATTATTTGTTAAATTATTTGCTCCTTGAATGATCATTTGTGATAAACGTTTTCCATCAATTTTTTGAATTGACACAGATTTTCCTCCTTAATGCACATTACAAGTTTATTACTTTAACTCCTTGTACGTAGATGTTTACAGAATCTACTGCTAGTCCTACAGTTTGATCTAATGTATATTTCACTTTAGTCTGCACGTTATGTGCTACTTCTGAAATTTTCGTACCATAGCTCACAATAATATACATATCAATATGTACTTCATCTTCATCTTTACGAACAATAACACCTCTAGTGAAATTTTCTTTTCGTAAAATGTCTGTTAATCCATCTTTTAACTGATTTTTTGATGCCATACCTACGATACCGTAGCAATCTACTGCGGCACCTCCAGCAATCGTTGCAATTACATCTGTACTAATATCAATTTGACCGTACTTCGTTTTAATTTCAATTGACATCTCGTTTCCCCCTTCATAAATGGTGAAAGTGAGCTAGACTACTTTAGTTACTATCATATAATCTTTTTAAAGAAAATTCCATCGTTCTTTCTTTTCACTCTCATATTTTATGTTTTATACTACACTTTTCTATGATGAGCAAAATAGTCCATTGTTATTATACAACATGTACCACTATAATATGTCAAGCAATTTTTCTTGATTTCAGCTTTTCTTCATTGATATATGGTGTCAAGTAATTTTTCTTGATTTCTTTTTTCTACGGTGTTGCATTCTCTTTTTAGTTGTGTTAAATTATAGTAGTGTTTTTAGCATCGCAAAAAAGACTAACATTGAAAAATTACGTATGGTAAGGTATCAAGGGAGGGAAATATAAATGGCTCGTGTTTGTGCTATCACTGGAAGAAAAGCTCGTTCTGGTAACTCTCGTTCTCACGCAATGAACGCTACAAAACGTAAATGGGGCGCTAACCTTCAAAAAGTTCGCGTACGCATCGACGGAAAAGTTCAACGTGTTTACGTTTCTGCTAGAGCATTAAAATCTGGCAAAATCGAACGTGTTTAATAATAAAAAAAAGAGCCGCTAGGCTCTTTTTTTATTATACCAATGGAAAAAGCACCGGTAATAGGTGCTTTTTTTAGTCTTTTTTGAAGGTATTTAACATCGCACGTACAATTCCACCAAGAAATTTAGGTAACTTAATTGTATAAAATCTCATGGTTTCCCTCCTAATCCCCATTACTCCACTTGTTTACTATATGATGCAAGGAGCAAAATTGTTTCTTCAATCAGTGCTTCTTATCATCATTAATATGCCCGAAGTAAATGAAAAAGTACCTTTTTCCACAATGAGTTCATTACTAATACAAAGTGTCGATCCCCACTCTATTGTTTTGTTAGTAAGAGAGTACTTAAATCCACGTAATGTAATACCTTTAACTGTTTCAGTAACCGGTACAAAAGATACATAAGGAAAATTTTCATTTTCTTCAATTATATGTGTACCAACTTTTTTTACTGTTATTTCATTTTTATTGTCTACAATACACATTTCTATCTCTGCCGCTAAACCTTTTAAAAGCATTTGTATATTTGCCAAACCATGATCAAGTCTTCCACCAGTCGCGCCAAACATACGAATTAATTTCGGTTTTTGTTCTAAAGCCCAGCTAATTGCAATTTCTAAATCTGTTTGATCTTTTTCTCGCGGAACAATATGTAACTCATTTGTTTGCTGCCTCATCCATGCTAGCTCATCCTCAGTAACTGAATCGTAATCCCCAAACGCAATGGCCGGAGTGATTCCACTTTTTAACAAACGGTACACTCCCCTATCAACCGCCGCCCACACTACTTCTTCATTTTCATATCGAGAAAAATCTGCGCAGTATTCTACAGGTCCTCCTGCCAAAATATGAACAATCATTTTTTCTTCCCCTTCTATTGTAAAAAGGCAATCTGCCATTCGGTAGATTGCCTTTCTCCTTATTTTTCGCTCTATCCTGTATAAAATAGTGAAGTCTTAATTGACTAGATGCTTCACTAGAATAAAGGCCATCCATTCTTTATCCACGAATTATACGAATTGCTTCACCGCGGTCTTTTTGATTGTATACTGCTGATCCTGCTACAAGAACATTCGCTCCTGCTTCAACACAAAGTCTTGCCGTTTCAGCGTTTACACCACCATCAACTTCAATTTCTACTTCTAGATTTCGCTCTTTAACCATTTCTGCAACTTCTTTAATCTTCGGTAATACAGAATGAATAAACTTCTGTCCACCAAATCCAGGATTTACTGTCATTAGTAATACCATATCTATATCTTCTAATACATGTTCAATTACCGATACTGGCGTATGCGGATTTAATACAACCCCTGCTTTAATGCCATGAGATTTAATTAACTGAATTGTACGATGTAGATGAGGACACGCCTCTACATGAACAGTAATAATATCTGCACCCGCTTTTGCGAAAGTCGGGATATAGTTATCAGGATTTTCAATCATCAAATGTACATCTAATGGTAATGATGTAATCGGACGGATAGCTTCTACAATTAATGGTCCAATCGTAATATTTGGTACGAAATGTCCATCCATTACATCGACGTGAATATAATCAGCTCCACCTTTTTCTACATCTTTAATTTCTTCCCCTAATTTTGAAAAATCTGCTGATAAAATCGATGGTGCAATTTTAATCATGACTAATACCTCGGCTTTCTCTCTCTAATTTCTTCTACGAATTGTTTGTAATTCTTATAACGATATTCAGTTATCTTTCCTTCTTCAACCGCAGCTTTCACCGCGCATTTCGGCTCAGAAAGATGTGTACACCCTCTAAATTTACAGTATTGGCTCGCTTCTTTCAACTCTGGAAAACAATATGTAAGATCTTCTACCTCTATATCTATGAAATCAAGCGAACTAAAACCAGGTGTATCCGCAACAAGCCCGCTCCCCACTGTAATTAATTCCACGTGTCTTGTCGTATGTTTCCCGCGCCCTAAATGTGAAGAAATATCATTTGTTTTCAATTCTAAATCTGGACGTAAAACGTTTAACATTGAAGATTTTCCAACACCAGATTGTCCTGCAACGACAGAAACACAGCCTTCTAAGAATGGTTTCAAAATATCGATACTTTCCGATGTATTTATAGAAGTAAATAATACATCATAACCTATTTCACGATAATCATTTGCAAAAGCTTCAACAGTTTCCTTCATTTTTCCATCCACTAAATCCATCTTACTAATACAAATAATCGGCTTAATATTATGATATTCAATCTGTACTAAAAATCGATCTAACAGTCCGGGATTAAAATCTGGTTCTACTGCAGAGAAAACGAGAATCGCTTGATCAACATTAGCAATAGGAGGTCTAACAAGTTCGTTTTTTCGATCAAATACTTCTAACACATATCCTTCACTCGGATTATCTGCTTGAAAAACGACTTGGTCTCCTACAAGTGGCGTAATTTTATTCTTTCTAAATACACCACGCCCGCGACACTGTGTAATTCCTTCTTCATGCTGCACATAATAAAATCCACTTAGAGCTTTTACAATTTTTCCTTCTGGCATATAATTCTCCTTTATTTTGTATAAAGTGAAACTGTAATTAATAATGAATTGACTAGAGTTCTTTAAACAATTATTTAAAACTAACTAAATATATACCCAGTTAATATATTTAAACTACCATCACATTCAAAATATTATTCACAATAGTATCACCTTTATAGCTTTTGAATCATATATTTTTGCCTGCTACACCATCCATTATATAGACAGATAACAGGCAAGAGTAATAAAGTGAAACTTTAATCATTGGGGTTTTATCGATCCCTTCTGATTAGTAAAAGCCCTCACCAATCGGGCTTTTACGGGCAGTCAATTCCTGCCTATCTTCTCTGCTTTACAGCCGAATTTTGAGGCGAGAGTCTTACTACCAACAGATAGCAGGACAAATTCCATCCCCTATGAAACAAGAATGGAATCCATTATTATTGAGCTGGATATGGGACTTCTTTTTCTATAATCGTTACTCCATCTCGAACAATTTTATAATGTCCCTTTGAACCTTCTTGAATTACAAATTCCAAAGAAATAGTCGCTGACTCAGTAATCGTTCTCGTTTCAACTGGTCTATCCATTTTTTGCTGCATATCTTCTTTATAAATTTCTATTGTTTGCGGTTTTTTCTCACCTGTTGCAGAAGCTTCATATGGAATAGAAATATTATCCACTTTTACTGTTTTCGTCACTTTGGGCTTCGGACCATCAGAGATAACAATTGTTACTTTATCTCCTTCTTTCAAAGGAGTCCCAGGTTTTGGGAATTGAGAAATAACAAGTCCCTTTTCAACAGTATCTGAATACTCCCTTTTTATATCAGAAACAAGCTTTCTTTCATTTAAGTAACCTTTTACACTGTTTTCAGCCCATCCTGAAAAATCACCTGGCCTAATTTGATAAGGTCCTTTACTTACCCAAATCTTCAGGTCTTGTTCTGCCTCTATAACCATTTGATCAGGCGTTGGTATTTGCTCTACGATTTCACCTTTCGGCTTATCATTTTCAATAAAATTAACGGTAACCTGTTTATATTTTTCTTCTAGCTCAGCTCTTATACTCTCGAAATCTTTTCCTGTGAAGTCACTCATTTTACTTTTCTTTTTTCCACCTGATTGATAGATAGTAATTTTAGAGCTTTCTTTCACTACTCTTCCTGCTATTGGATCTGTTTTTATCACTTTTCCAGCTTCAACATTATCTGTATATACAATGTTAGGTTCTGTAACTTCAAAGCCTTTTTCAACTAATGTATTTACAGCTGTCGTATACTTCATACCAGCCACATCAGGAACCTTCACATCTTTCGGAATAAAGAAGCCTGGAATAACAGTAAGTGCTAATGTTATCCCTATCGCTAAAAGTAAAAATGTTGTAATTAAAACCTTCAGCCATTTGTTACTGCGCTTTTTCTTCTTACCTGATTCGGTCTCTTCTTTTCTTACTTGTTCATCCACTTTACTTCCTTTTAGCACAATTGTTTCATCACTCACATTTTGGAATAATTGTTCTTGTTGAATAATTGGAATCGCTTTCGTTGCTTCCATATCTTCTGGTATGTAAAATGGTTGTTCATTTATTCTTTCAGGATATAGCGCTGTTTCAATATCCCGTTTCATCGCGTTAGCAGATTGATATCGATGGAACGGATCTTTCGCAGTTGCCTTTAATATAATATTTTCAACACTTTGTGGAATATTTTCATTCCATCTTTTTGGAGATGGTATTTCATTTTGTAAATGTTTTAAAGCAATTGCAACAGCAGATTCACCCGAAAACGGTTGTCTTCCTGTTAACAATTCAAACATAACAATCCCAAGTGAATAAATATCTGATTGTTTATTCGCTATACCACCACGTGCTTGTTCTGGTGATAAATAATGTACAGAACCGAGCACCGAATTTGTATGCGTAATTGTTGTTGCACTTGTAGCTGTCGCAATTCCAAAGTCTGTGACTTTTATCACTCCATCATCTCGAATCAAAATATTGTGCGGTTTTATATCACGATGCACAATCTCAAAATGATGGGCGTGTGCCATGGCGGACGTTAACTGCTCCATTATATCAAGAGCTTCTCCTATCGGTAACATCCCTCGATCAATTATGTATTGCTTCAATGTTCGTCCAGGTACATATTCCATTACAAGATAATATATACCATCCTCTTCCCCAACATCATACATATTCACAATATTTGGATGCGACAACGTTGTAACAGATTGCGCTTCTCGATGGAAACGTTTAATAAACTCTTCATTATTTGAATAGTCGAGTCTTAATATTTTTACCGCTACATCTCGGCCAAGTATTTCATCATGAGCTAAATATACATTGGCCATTCCTCCACCGCCAATCATTTTCAGCAGCTTATAACGGTCATTTAAGCGTTTTCCAATCAGCACGTTGCACTTCACCTACTTTCGTTTGCCGAATCCGCATAATCAATAATAACGAGAGTGATATTATCTTCTCCACCACGATCATTTGCTAATTGAATGAAATGCTCTCCCTTCGCCTCGAGCTGTTCATTCAATTGTAAAATTTGTTGCATATCAGCCATAGGGACTTTGTTAGACAATCCATCAGAGCAAAGAAGCAATTGATCATCTTCTTCGAGAACTAATGTTTTAACATCTAATCCGACTGTCTCTTCTGTTCCTAACGCTCTTAATAGAACATTCTTTTTCGGGTGATATTCTGCATCTTCTTTTGAAATTTCACCGTGCCTAACAAGTTCATTTACAAGTGAGTGATCTTCCGTTATAAGCGATATTTCTCCCTCTGATACCATATAACAACGACTATCTCCTATATGACCTATTGTTACAAAACTAGGTGTACAAATCGCTACGATAACCGTTGTTCCCATGCCATTACATTCTACATGCTGCTTAGAGTAAGCATATATACGCTCATTAATAATTCCAACGTTAGTATGTAACCACTTTTCTACCTTTTTAGGCTCATTCATATTATGCGTTTGCTTCCAATAATCATGGAATAATTGAATAGCCATCGAGCTAGCTACATCGCCAGCTCGATGACCTCCCATTCCATCTGCTACTACCGCTAAAATATTTCCATCTAAATTGTGAAAAACTCCTGCACTATCTTCATTATGTTGACGAACTTTCCCTTTATCCGATAGAAACACGGCTTTCATCTCGTCACCTCGTCTCTTCTTTGCGCTCCTTTGCACGCAACTGACCGCAGGCTGCATCAATATCATGACCTTGTTCACGGCGAATTGTTACATTCACTCCACGATCTTTTAGCGTTTTTTCAAATAAGAAAATTTGCTCTCGTGGCGTACGTACATAATCACGTTCTGGCACGTAGTTTACCGGAATTAAGTTTACATGACATTTTACACCTTTTAAGAGCGCAGCAAGTTCTTCAGCTTGCTCAACTTGGTCATTTTCTCCTCCAAATAAGCCATATTCAAATGTAATACGACGCCCTGTTCTATTTACATAGTATTTAACAGCTTCCATTAAATCTGGTAGCTTATACGCACGGTTAATCGGCATTAATTTTGAACGTAACTCTGTATTTGCAGAATGCAATGAAATCGCAAAATTGATTTGCATATCTTCTTCAGCGAACTTATAAATTTTCGGAACAATTCCACTTGTTGAAACTGTCATATGCCTTGCACCAATATGAATTCCTTTTTCATGGTTTACAATGCGTAAGAATGACATTAAGTTGTCGTAATTATCAAACGGCTCTCCAATTCCCATAACAACAAGAGAACTTACACGCTCTTCTGTTTCATCAAGCGCACGCTGAACTTCCACTACTTGCGCTACAATTTCTCCAGCTTCTAGGTTTCGTTTTAGCCCACCAAGTGTAGAAGCACAGAACGTACAGCCAATTCGGCAACCAACCTGTGTTGTTACACAAATCGAATTTCCATATTCATGTCGCATTAATACCGTTTCAATAGAGTATCCATCGTATAACTGGAATAAGAATTTAATTGTTCCATCCGAAGACGTTTGTTTTACTAATGTATTTAAAGTAGTAATATCAAAGGAATTCGACAATTTATCGCGCAATCCTTTAGAAAGGTTTGACATATCCTCATAATTTTTTACACGTTTTTTATATAACCAATCAAAAATTTGCCCTGCACGGAATTTAGGTTCCCCTTGTTCCTTTAACCAATCTTGCATTTCATGAAGTTGTAAAGAGTAAATTGACGGTTTCTTTGTTTCTAGATTTTTCTTTTGTTTTTTTACAGTTGTTTCCATGATGCTACACCTTCTTTCTTAAACAAGCAATATAAAAGCCATCTGTTGCAAAATAATGCGGTAAAATTTGTACTTGACCTTCATCAATGTACTTACTTAATTTTTCTGGCATACGTTCTTTTATCGTAGTATCCCACTCAAATTCAGGATGCTCTTGTAAAAACCGTTCTATTACTTGTTCATTTTCTATTTTTTCAATTGTACACGTACTATAAACAAGGCGACCACCTTGTTTTAATAATGGTGCTATTTTTTCTAATATCGCAAATTGAATCGTTGATAATCGTTCACTATCGCCCTTATCTTTCCCTAACTTAATATCAGGTTTACGTCTTATAACACCGAATCCTGAACATGGCGCATCTACTAATATTTTATCAAAGGTTTCATTTTCAAAATGCTCTTGAACTTTTCTAGCATCTAATGCCTTTGTTTCTACATTTTCTAGACCAAGTCGATCTGCTTGTTGTCTAATTAAACTCACTTTATGTGCATGTAAATCAAGGGACATTACCTTACCAGTTCCCTTTAATCGCTCTGCAATATGCGTTGTTTTCCCGCCTGGGGCAGCACAACTATCAAGGACTGCATCGCCCTCATTTGGTTCTAAAGCACGTGCCACCAGCATAGAGCTTTCATCTTGAATAGAGAGAAATCCTTTTTTAAACGCTTCTGTATGCGCTACATTCCCTCTTTCAATTTGAATTGCATCATCTGACAAATCGCCACGTTTCGCTTCTATACCCTCGTTTGCTAATAGCCCAATCGCTTCTTCCACCGTAACTTTATCAACATTCACACGCGCTGTCGGTACAGGTGGTAACATATTTACTTCACACATTTTCCCTGCTGTCTCTAAACCGTATTCAGATACCCAGTCTTGTACAAGCCAAGCTGGATGACTCGTTGTAATCGCAAGACGTTCTACCGGATCCTTGATTTCTTCTAACGATGGTACACCTTCTCGCTGAATTGAACGTAATACTCCGTTCACCATGCCTGAAATCCCTTTATGCCCACGACGTTTCGCAATCTCAACAGCTTCATGAATAGCCGCTCTTTCTGGAACTCGGTCTAAATATAGCATTTGATATAAAGATAGGCGAAGCAACACTCTTACCCAAGCCTCAACCTTCTTTCTTAAAAATGGTTGTAAATAGTAGTCTAATGTGTCACGACGTTGAATTGTTCCATATACAATTTCAGTTAATAGGCCTATATCTTTTCTATCAATTGCACTTTTTTCAATCAGGTTATTTAAAAGTAAGTTGCTATATGCGCCACTTTTTTCTACTTGAATTAAACCATCAAGAGCTAACTCACGAACATTTTGTCTCATGCATTTTCTCCTAACTTCGTACCAATTTCAGGCTTTGTTCCACGTAAAAACTGTGAACAACTCATGCGCTTTTTACCAGACGGTTGTAATTCAGTAATTTTAACACCTGTCTCATTACCTGTTGCAACAACAAATCCATCTTCTTCATGAGCTACTATTGTACCTGGTTCAGCTTTCTCTGCCATAGAAACTTTCTCTCCCCACCATACTTTTACAACTTGTCCTGCTAAAGTTGTATAAGCAACTGGCCATGGATTCAATCCGCGAATGTGATTGTATACTTCTTCACCTGTTTTTGTCCAATCAATTTTCTCTTGCTCACGTTTTATATTATATGCGAACGTTACTTCATCTTCATTTTGTCTAATTGGTTCTAGCTTACCTTGAATTAATAAAGGTACTGTTTTAGATAGAAGATGTGCACCGGCTTCACTTAACTTATCGAATAACGAGCCCGTCGTTTCACGCTCGTCAATTTCCACTTCTACTTGTGTTAAGATATCACCAGCATCTAATTTTTCTACCATATACATAATTGTAATGCCTGTTTTCTCTTTTCCTTCCATGATCGCATAATGGATCGGCGCACCACCGCGAAGCTCTGGAAGTAATGATGCATGGACATTAATACATCCGTACTTTGGTGCTTCTAAAATTTCGTTTGGTACAATCTGACCGAACGCAGCTGTTACAATTAAGTCCGCCTCTAGTGCTAATACTTTTTCATATTCGTCTTTTTCACGAATTTTCAGTGGCTGTAGCACCGGAATACCATGTTTCTCCGCTTCAACTTTAACTGGAGTAGGCGTTAAAACCTTTTTTCTACCTACTGGACGATCAGGTTGTGTTACAACACCCACTACGTCATATCCATCCTCGATAAGACGACGAAGCACCGGTACAGAAAAGTCCGGTGTTCCCATAAATACTACTTTTATCATTCAAAAACCGCTCCTTTTAACACCTATTCTAATTCGTTTTCTTCATAATATCTCGTCACTTTAGATGTAAATAAAACACCATGTAAATGATCGATTTCATGCTGAATCGCACGTGCTAAGAAGTCTTTTGCTTCTAATAAGAATATTTTCCCACGACGATTTTGCGCACGCACTTTAATGTAATCTGCACGCTCCACTTCACCATAAAGTCCCGGAAAGCTTAAGCAGCCTTCGGGACCTACTTGTTCACCACGTTTTTCTAAAATAACCGGATTTATTAATTCTATTTTACCCGTATCATCATCGATATCAACAACAGCAACTTGTAAGCTCACACCTACTTGTGGCGCAGCTAAACCAACGCCGTCTGCAATTAACATTGTTTCATGCATATCTTTTAACAATTTCACTAACTTTTTATCAAAGTTAATTACTCTTTCACATGGTGTTTCTAATACTTCATTTGGATGCTTTACAATTTCTAAAACTGCCATATTTCCCTCCGCTACATTAACATTGTTGGATTAAAATCAATTGAGATTTGTAGCTCTTTTTGCATTTCTGCTTGATAATGTTCATTTACCATTTTGAGCACGTTCTTTAAGTTTGGTTCCCGTTTGTATTTTATCATGCATTGGTAACGATATCTATCTTTTATCCTTGGAATCGCTGAAGCAACTGGGCCTAACACCATTGTTTGCTGCGAGCAATGCGTTCGTAAATGACCGACAATTTTTTCCGTCACTTGGACTGCCTTTAATAATTCTGGATGAGATACGGTTACAAGCACGACGTAATAATACGGCGGATATTGTCTGGTTCGTCTCATTTGCATTTCATGTTCAAAAAACACATCATATTGCTGATTCTTTGCTAATTCTACACTGTAATGTTCCGGTGTATACGTTTGAATTACAACTTCCCCTGGCAATTCATGCCTTCCAGCACGTCCACTCACTTGCGTCAATAGCTGATAGGTCTTTTCACTCGCTCGAAAATCAGGTAGGTGAAGCATCGTATCTGCCGTTAATACACCTACAAGCGTCACTTTCGGAAAATCAAGTCCTTTTGCAATCATTTGTGTTCCCAGTAATATATCTGCTTTCTCTTCTCCAAATGCCTTTAATAATTTTTCATGCATTCCTTTACGGCTTGTTGTATCTACGTCCATTCGAATGACTCGCGCCTGTGGAAATAGTTTTGTGATTTCTTCTTCTACCTTTTGTGTACCAGTACCAAAGAAACGAATATATGTACTATTACAAGCCGGACATTCTGTTGGCATATTTTCCTCATGGCTACAATAATGACATTTTAAACGATGATTCATTTTGTGGTATGTCAACGAAATATCACAATGCGGACATTGTACGACATATCCACAATCACGGCACATCACAAACGTAGAATGCCCCCTTCTATTTAAAAAGAGAACCATCTGTTCTTTCTTTTCTAATCGATCTGCTATTTTCTCATGTAGTGCCTTTGAAAACATTGAACGATTTCCATCACGAAGTTCTTCACGCATATCTACAATTTCTACGGTCGGCAAAGCTTGTTCATTCATACGTTTCTCCATCGTCAGCAGCTCATAGACACCCTTTTTTGCTCTAGCAAATGATTCAAGTGTTGGGGTTGCACTTCCAAGAACGATCGGGCACTTATGATATTGCCCTCTCCACACCGCTACATCTCTTGCATGATATCTCGGATTATCTTCTTGCTTATAACTCGATTCATGCTCTTCATCTATAATGATAATTCCTAAATTTTCAAAAGGAGCAAAAATAGCTGAACGTGCACCAACTACAACTTTTACTTCTTTCCTTAAAATCTTTCGCCATTCATCATATTTTTCACCAACTGAAAGCGCACTATGAAGAACCGCAACTTGCGAACCGAACCTACCTTTGAAACGATCTACCATCTGAGGCGTTAACGCGATTTCCGGAACAAGTACAATAGCTTCTTTTCCCTTTTTCAACACCGCTGCTATAGATTGTAAATATACTTCTGTCTTCCCACTTCCTGTAACACCATATAGTAAAAATGGATTATAAGTTTCATTTGCAATTGATGATAAGATCGGTGTAATAACTTGCTTTTGTTCCTCAGTAAGCGGAAATGGTTTCGTTTGTTCAAAATCATCATCGTCATATGGATTCCGATATACTTCCACATACTTTTCTGAGATTAGCCCCTTTTTAACAAGTGCTTTTATTGGAGCATCTGTTATTTGCAACTCTTCTGTTATCACTTTCAACGGTACACTTTTATAATTTTCCACAAAATAATAGAGTACATCTTGTTGTTTTTTACTTTTCAGTTCAAATGCCGCTAATTCTAATTTATCTTCTGGTAACTCCGGCTGTACTACTCTTTGTTTCTTTTTTTGCACTTTATCCTTTACCTGATAAACAACTTCAATCGTTCCATTTTTAATTTCTTGTTGAATAGTGCGATATAGATGCGGTTGCATCTCGACAGCTTCCCAATCTATCGTTTCCTTCCCATGGAATAAACTAAGGATTTCTGGCGTTACTTCTTCTTGTTTACGAAGTTGTAACCGTTTTTTATACGTCGCTTTTATCGCTGTCGGAAGCATCACTTGAAAAGCTGAAATCATATAACATAACGTTTCACTTGTAAGCCAATATCCAAGCCCTAATAATTCCTCATTTAAAACCGGAGTAACATCTAATATTTCATGGAGTGCCTTTAATTTTTTACTTTCTACCTCAGCCGAGTCTTTTATGCCAATAATAAAACCTTGCAATTTTCTTGGACCGAATGGAACTACTACACGCATTCCTGTTTGCACGATATCTTCCCATTTTTTAGGGATGATATAATCAAACGGACGATCTGTTTGACGTGCTGGTACATCAACAATTACACTTGCAAACTTCATACACAATCATCTTCTAACATCATTTCGATTTGCTTTAATATTTCACGAGCCACTTCTTTCTTCGTTAAAAGTGGTAACTCAATAATCTCTCCATCTTTTCTATACATTGTTACAATATTCGTATCTGTACCAAAGCCAGCTCCTTGCGCCTTCACATCGTTCGCAACAATCATATTTGCATTTTTCTCACGTAATTTTCTCGTCGCATATTCCTCTATATTCGTCGTTTCAGCTGCAAATCCGATAAGTAACTGTCGCTCTTTTTTCTCACCTAATGTTCTTAAAATATCTACTGTTCTTTCCAATTCAATAACAGCATCGCCATTTTGCTTTTTCATTTTATTATCGTGAACATATTTTGGGCGATAATCTGCAACTGCCGCTGTCTTGATAACAACATCTACATTCTGATAATTTTGAAGAACCGCCTCTAACATATCTTGTGCAGATTCTACTTGTATTGTTGTTACATGTAATGGCGGATTTAATGCTGTCGGTCCTGACACAAGTATGACATCAGCACCTAAGCTTGCTGCAACTTCTGCAATCGCATACCCCATCTTTCCAGAAGAAAAATTCGTCATAAAACGGACTGGGTCAATCTTTTCACGTGTCGGGCCAGCCGTTATTAATATTCGCTTTCCTTGCAATGGTTTTTGTTCTGAGAAAACCTCTTCTAACCTTCCAATAATTACCTCAGGTTCTTCCAGTCTTCCCTTAGCTACATAACCACATGCTAAAAAACCTTCGCCAGGCTCAATAAATGTATATCCTAACGCTTTTAACGTCATCATATTTTTTTGAACAATTTTATTTTCATACATATGCACATTCATAGCAGGCGCAATCCAAACTGGAGCTGTAGTAGCCAACAACGTAGTCGTTATCATATCATCCGCAATACCATTCGCTAACTTCCCAATGCAATTCGCTGTAGCAGGTGCCACAAGTACAACATCTGCCCAATCCGCTAAATCAATGTGAGCGATAACCGCTGAGTCTTTTTCATCAAACGTATCCGTATATACATCGTGGCGAGAAAGCGCTTGAAATGTAAGAGGTGTAACAAACTTCATTGCCGATTCACTCATCATTACTTTTACAGTAGCACCCGCCTGTGTCAATTTACTCGTTAACGCAGCTGCCTTAAAAACTGCAATGCCTCCTGTTACACATAGAAGTATCTTTTTCCCTTTTAGCATATGACTCGTCCTCTTTCTTTTTCAAACTTATTCTACTGAAATAGAATTTTCAGCTCGTCAGTACCAATATGTTGTTCCACCTTTTTACGATTATTTCTTCCCTATCGTAAAAAAATAACAACCTACTTGTAAATAGGTTGTTACCGTTACATAGAAAATTATAAAGTCTATGTTTTAATTTGTCGAAAAGAATGTCTTAATCGATGATTTTGTCTTCGCTTGGTACATATTTTAATACTTCTGCATCGATTTCTTCTAATGATTTACCTACACATTTATGAGAAACAGGCTTTTCAATAACACAATTGTTCGCAAGTTGCATTTCGCGCGCACGCTTTGCAGCTACTGTTACAAGCGTATATTTAGAATCGATTTTTGTTAATAATGAATCAATTGATGGATTTAACATAATTATAGACCCTCCGTCATTTCTTTATAATATTTTGCTACTCTTTCGCGGCGGCAATGTTCGCCAACCACAATTGCTTTAATTCTGTCGCAAGCTAATTCAACTTGATCGTTTTCTACAACATAGTCATAAGCGTCCATCATTTCGATTTCTTCTTTCGCTACAGTTAAACGATTTTCAATAACATCTTCAGTTTCTGTACCACGACCGACAATTCGGTTCTTTAGTTCAGATAAACTTGGAGGTGCTAAGAAAATAAATACACCTTCAGGGAAGGCTTTCTTAACTTGAATTGCTCCTTGTACTTCAATTTCTAGGAACACGTCTTTTCCTTCTTGTAATGTTTTTTCAACATAATCAATTGGTGTTCCGTAATAATTACCAACAAACTCAGCCCATTCAAGTAACTTTTCATTACGAATCATTTCTTCAAATTCTTCTCTCTCTTTAAAGAAATAATCCACACCATCTACTTCACCTTCACGCGGTTTACGCGTCGTTACTGAAATAGAGTACTGAAAACGTGTATCCTCATGGCTAAACAGCTCTTTTCGAACCGTTCCTTTCCCAACCCCAGAAGGTCCTGAAAGAACGATGAGCAATCCTCTTCTACTTCTCATAAATATGTAAAACCTACCCTTCCTCACTTAAATCTTCTTTATTATTCAAACGATGTGCAATCGTCTCTGGCTGAATTGGACTTAATACTACATGCCCATCATCCATTACAATAACCGCCCTTGTTTTTCTCCCATACGTAGCATCAAGCAAAGCATTATGTTCACGTGCTTCCTGTACTGTTCGTTTAATAGGAGCTGACTCCGGACTTACAATAGCAATAATTCGATGAGCAGATACAATATTTCCGTATCCAATATTTAAAAACCGCATGGCCATAGTTTGCGCCTCCTAGTAAGTCTATCCGATTTCTCCACCACGTATAACTTTATATATTTTTTGAAAGCTACTCAATATTTTGTACTTGTTCACGAATTTTTTCAAGGTTATTTTTCATTTCTACAACATATTTTGAAATTGTTAAGTCATTTGCCTTAGAACCAATCGTATTAATTTCTCTATGCATCTCTTGCACGATGAAGTCCATTTTCCTTCCAACAGGCTCTTCAATCTGCAGTGTTTCACGAAATTGATCTAAATGACTTTGTAAACGAACTAACTCCTCGTGAATATCACAACGCTCTGCAAACATTGCGACTTCTGTTAGCAATCTTTGTTCATCTAAATCTTGATTATGTAATTCTTTTAAGCGATTTTCTAATCGTTCACGATACTTTTGTGTAACAATTGGTGCATGTGGAATAATTGCATTTACACAATTGTGAATCTCTTGCAAACGATACGCTATATCTTTATGTAATCGTTCTCCTTCGCCATCTCTCATCGTTTTTAACATATGAGCAGCTTGGCGAACAGCCTCATATAAACTGTTTTCAAATTGTTCATTTACATTTTCTATTTCTTCAATTGCCGTTACTTCTGGCATTCCCATTAGTTGCCCGAGTGTAATAGAATCTTGTAATTGAAATTTCCCTTTTATATCTTCCATAATGGATTGGTACTGCTTGAGAAGCTCCCAATTCACACTTAATTTTCTTTCAACAAGCCCTTCACCTGTTATACTAATAGACACTTCAATACGTCCACGGCGAACTTGTCCTGCAATTATTTTACGAATTTTGTCTTCAAACACCATCATTTGCTTCGGAAGTCGAATACTCATTTCTAAAAAGCGATGGTTCACCGACTTCATTTCTACTGTTATTTGAAAAGTATCATTTTCTACTTTCGACCTTCCAAATCCTGTCATACTACAAATCATCTTTATCACATCCAAGCCATGAAATAACTCAATGAAAAAGGTAATAGAGACAAGGCTCTACTACCTTCTGTAAATTATATCATATTTTCATATCATTGACTATTTCAAGTTTAATCCCTTCTTATATAACAGTGGCTTTTTCTTTTGATCCTTTTTTCTTGTTAATAAAGATCCTACTAATAAAAAAGTCGGAATAGATGATAATCCTCCAATTAACAACCAATCTCGTGCTTGTATCGGCATTGTGCTAAAAATCGGCTGTAATGGTGGATAATATATAACTACAAGCATTAACAGTAAAGAAATAATAACCGCCCCTACCAAATATATATTTCCAAACGGGTTACGATGAAATATAGAATGTTCACTACGACAATCAAATACATGAATAAGCTGAGCAAGTACTAATGTTGCGAAGGCTACCGTTTGTGCATACTTTAATTCATTTGGATGCTGGTTAAATGCAATAATAAACGCTACTAATGTCACTGCTCCGATTAGAAAACCACGACTTATAATTTTCCAGGCAAGCCCTCTAGCGAACACCCCTTCTTTCGGATGGCGTGGTGTTCTCTTCATGACATCTCCTTCAGCCTTATCCAAACCTAATGCCATCGCTGGTAAACCGTCAGTAACTAAGTTCACCCATAAAATTTGAATTGGAACCATCGGCAATGGCAGTGCAAGTAACATCGCAAATAACATAACTAAAATTTCACCAACGTTAGATGCTAGTAAATATCGAACAAACTTCCGAATATTTTCATATATGTTTCTACCTTCTTTAATCGCCGATTTAATCGTAGCAAAGTTATCATCTAACAAAACAAGTGAAGAAGCTTCTTTTGCAACATCTGTTCCTGTAATTCCCATCGCAATCCCTATATCAGCTGTTTTAATAGCTGGAGCATCGTTCACTCCATCACCTGTCATAGCTACTATATGCCCCTTATTTTGCAGCGCCTTAACGATTTTCAATTTATGCTCAGGAGACACTCGAGCGAATACATACGTATCTTCTACAATATCTTCTAATGCCTCTACATCCATATTCGCAAGTTCTACACCTTCAACAACGCGCCCACCCGCTGGTAAAACCCCTAACTGTTCCGCAATTGCCATTGCTGTCACCTTATGATCTCCTGTAATCATTACCGTTCTAATACCAGCTTCCTTACACTCCTTCACCGCCTGCGCCACTTCTGGTCTTGGCGGATCTATCATTCCTTGTATTCCAACAAGCATAAAATCCTGCTCTACTTCTCTTTCATGCTCAATTGAATCTGTAGCTTTTAACGGTTTAAATGCCACCGCAATCGTTCGTAAAGCTTGACTTCCTAAACTATGAATCGCTGCCTGCACTTCTTTTCGATACATTTCACTTAAAGGCTGCTGTTTATTCCCCCATAAAATCGTTTGGCTCATTTGCAATAGAACATCTGGCGCTCCTTTTGTAATAACAAATTTTTTCCCTTCACGATCACGAACGATAACGCTCATCATTTTTCTAGTTGAATCAAAAGGAAATTCACGAATCACTTCAAACTTTCCTTTAAGAGCTTCACGTGATATTCCCGCCTTCATTGCAGCAGCTACGAGAGCTCCCTCTGTTGGATCTCCATCTAACACATACGTCTTTTTCTTTTGAATAACATTCGCATTATTACATAAACAGCCAAATGTGAGTAGTTGATACAGTGATTTCGTCTTAGTAGGGTCAATTACTTCTTCACCTTTCATAAACGAACCCGTTGGCTCATAGCCTTGACCTGTTACTTTCCACAATTCTCCGCCTGACCACATATGTGTTACCATCATTTTGTTTTGTGTCATTGTTCCTGTTTTATCTGAGCAAATAACAGAAGCACACCCTAACGTTTCTACAGCTGGCAACTTTCGCACAATTGCTCTCTTTTTAATCATACGCTGTACACCAAGTGATAGCGCAACTGTAACGATAGCTGGTAATCCTTCCGGAATAGCCGCAACTGCGAGCGAAACCCCAGCCAAAAACATGTGATACACTTCATTCCCCTGATATACACCAGCTAATACTACAAGAGCTGTCAAAATAAGAGCGACAATAATTAAAATTTTCCCTAGCTGTTCTAACCTTCTTTGTAATGGTGTTTCCATTTGCTCAGCATTTTGCAACATATTCGCAATTTGGCCCATAGCTGTATTCATTCCTGTCGCTATGACTACCCCTGTTCCAGCACCTCTCGTTATCATCGTCCCCATAAATGCCATGTTTTTTTGATCACCAATTGAAACATCTTGGCCTTGTAATGCTTCTACCTTCTTTTGTACCGGTACTGATTCCCCTGTAAGAGCAGACTCTTCGATATATAAACTCGAAGATTCCACAAGACGAACATCCGCGCCAATACGATCACCACTAGAAAACTTGATAATATCACCTAAGACAAGCGCTTTAGACGGTGCTTTTATCCACTTTCCATTTCTTAGTACCGTAACTTGAGGAGCTGCCAACTCTTTTAAAGCTTCCAACGATTTTTCAGCTTTCCTTTCTTGAAAGAAACCGAGGATACCATTGATAATAACGATTGCAACAATTGCAATTGAATCGATATATTCTCCTAAAAAAGCTGAAATAATTGTTGCACCAAATAAAACAAGTACCATAAAATCTTTAAATTGCGCTAAAAACACCATAAGTGCAGAAGGCCGCTTTGCTTCTTGCAATTCATTTGTACCAAATTTCCTTAATCGCCCCTCTGCTTCTTGCTCTGTAAGACCTACCTCCACATTCGTATTCGTTCTTTCCTCCACTTCATGTGCTCGCATTTCATACCAATTCATCTTGCCATCGACCTCCTGATTCCAGACATACTCTAATGAAAGCTTATTCAGCCTCGTCCAAAAAAATGCTATAATTAACTTTTAGTTAGAAAGGAGTGTTCATTTATGGCATTCGATGGATTATTTACAAGAGCGATTACACATGAAATTGCAAATTCTCTTTACACGGGAAGAATTTCCAAAATATATCAACCTTCAAAATACGAGATTTTATTACATATTCGCGCAAACGGAAAGAATCAAAAACTGATTCTTTCCGCTCATCCGACATATGCACGTTTACACTTAACAAACCAAAATTACGATTCACCTGCACTTCCACCAATGTTTTGTATGCTTCTCCGCAAGCATTTAGAAGGTGGTTTCATTGAAAAGATTGAACAAATTGATTTAGAGCGCATTATTCAAATTACAGTCCGCAGCAGAAATGAAATTGGTGATGAATCGCTAAAGACATTAGTAATTGAAATCATGGGACGACATAGTAACATCATTTTAGTAGACACAAAAACAAACAATATTTTAGATAGCTTAAAACACGTTTCTTTAGCAGTAAACCGACATCGAACTGTATACGCTGGAGCTGAATATATTGCACCACCAGCACAACATAAAATTAACCCGCTTCAGATTGAAACAGATGATGAATTTATTAGACCGCTAGACTTTCTATCTGGAAACATGGATAAACAGCTTGTCGGCACCTTTACGGGAATATCACCGTTATTCGCAAAAGAAGTAGTGAAAAAAGCAAGTATGGTAAATGAAAAAGCATTATCTGAAGCATTTTTCTCCATACAGAAGCCATTACTAACTCATACATATTCACCAACAATGAGTACTGCAAACGGGAAAGAATTCTTTTATCTTTTCCCTCTTACGCACTTGCAAGGAAAAGAAAAAACATTCTCATCAGTAAGCGAATTGTTAGATCGCTTCTTCTTCGGTAAAGCAGAGCGTGATCGTGTAAAACAACAGGCGCATGATTTAGAGCGCTTTATGCAAAACGAAAAAAATAAAAACGAGAAAAAACTCATTAAACTAGAAAAAACATTACAAGATGCCGGGAAAGCAGATAAATACCAACTTTTCGGAGAGCTACTTACAGCCAATATGTATGCTTTGAAAAAAGGTGACAAAGATATTGAAGTCGTTAACTATTACGACGAAAATGGTGGGACTGTAAAAATCACATTAGATCCTTTAAAAACACCATCCGACAATGCACAACGCTATTTCCAAAAATATCAAAAAGCAAAAAATTCAGTTGTTGTTGTAGAAGAACAAATCGAAAAAACAAATGAAGAAATTCTTTATTTTGATAGCTTACTTCAACAAATGGAAGCTGCTTCTTCAAAAGACATCGAAGAAATTCGCGAGGAATTAGCCGAAGAAGGTTATATGCGCAATCGCAAAGCAAAAAATGCTAAGAAGAAACCAACTAAACCGGTATTGGACAAATATTTAGCTAGTGATGGAACAGAAATTTTCGTCGGCAAAAACAATAAACAAAATGATTATTTAACAACGAAATTTGCCCGTCGTGATGAAATTTGGTTACATACGAAAGACATACCTGGCTCTCACGTTGTCATTCGTTCTTTGGAACCGGCTGAAGAAACTGTACTAGAGGCTGCAAAAATCGCCGCTTATTACAGTAAAGCAAAAGAGTCTAGCTCTGTACCCGTTGATTTCACGAAAATACGTCATGTAAAAAAACCGAGTGGTGCAAAACTTGGCTTTGTTACATATGACAATCAGCAAACTGTATATGTAACACCGGATGCTGATACTGTAATGAAATTAAAAGCATAAATATAAAAAAATGCGTCGCTTGCAAGCGACGCATTTTTTATATGGTTTCAATTCCGTTCATATATCCATTCACTAATTCATAACATCTTTCTTCCCTTCAATATTGTCAAAAAAATTGACAGTGTCATTTCACATCTGTATAAATTTTTTGACAGTATGTATATAAAGTGCACCTCCAATCAATATTTTTTCATCCCCCCACTGATTATTGAAGTAATCTTGATTTTATGAACAAACCGCCTCCCACAAATAGCGGGCTAATTTTTTATCTCCCCTAAAACATATGTAGTTCCTACTATCTTTTCTTCAAATATACATTTTGGCACGCTATTTGCTTTATTCAATACTGTGAATAGGGGGAATTAACATGACTTTAAAAATTAATAAAATCCAAAATCAACTACAAAACTATGAAATTGACGGATTACTTATTACAAAAAAAGAAAATCGCCAATATGCAACAGGCTTTACAGGTAGCGCTGGCGTCGTCTTAATCTCTGCAGATCAAGCGGTTTTCATAACTGATTTTCGCTATGTAGATCAAGCGAAATCACAAATAAAAGACGCGGAAATCATTATGCATAAAGGGAATTTGGAAGAAGAAGTTGCAAATCAAGTATCGAGATTAAACATTCAAAAACTCGGAATTGAAGAAAACAACATGACATTGCAACAATATAAAAACTTACAAAAATATGTACATGCGGAAATGATTCAAGTGTGCGAAATCATCGAAAATATTCGTATTATTAAAGACACGCCTGAAATAGAAACAATGAAAATCGCTGCTAATATCGCTGATGAAGCATTTCACCACATCATTACGTTTCTAAAACCGGGAATAAGTGAAAATGATGTTCGAGATGAGTTAGAATTTTTCATGCGAAAAAAAGGAGCTACCTCCTCATCATTTCAAATTATTGTAGCTTCTGGCATTCGTTCTTCACTTCCTCATGGAGTTGCATCAAATAAAATAATCGAACGAGGCGATATCGTTACATTAGACTTCGGTGCACTTTACGACGGATATTGTTCCGATATAACACGCACTGTAGCAATCGGGGAACCATCAGAAGAATTCAAAAAGATATACAATGTTGTACTTGAAGCATTAAAACGTGGAACTGAAGCAATTAAACCTGGAGAAACTGCGAAAAGTATCGATGATATAACAAGAGATTACATTACAGAGCATGGATACGGTCAATATTTCGGCCACTCTACCGGGCATGGTCTTGGTTTAGAAATACATGAACCTCTTCGCCTATCCCAAGAAAGTAAGGCTACTTTAGAAGAAGGTATGGTTGTTACGGTTGAGCCGGGTATTTACATACCGAACTGGGGCGGTTGTAGAATTGAAGATGATATCGTCATTACAAAAGACGGATATGAAGTTATTACAAAGTCAAATAGAGAACTAATTGTTATTCCTTGTTAAAAGCATGGCCTTTTTTAAAAGGAGTTTTTCTCTACACATAGAATTCTTTCTCTGGAGTCATCGTTTAAAGAGGGGGAATTTTAATTGAATTTTGTAATTGATAAAATTGATGGTTTACAAGTTGAATTTTCAAAACTTGTTTCCATGATGAATTACGCTCGTTACACAACGATGCAAGCGGTGGAAGGTTTAACAATTGAAGAACTTGATTATTTATATGATGATGAAGCAAATTCAATTGGCATGTTATTGTACCATATGGCCGCTATTGAATTTTACTACCAAATTCATACCTTTGAAGATCGTGAACCGACAGATGCTGAATTAGAACGTTGGTTACCTGCTGTTGAGTTAGGGAATCTTGGACGTGAGAAAATAAAAGGAAACTCCATTGAATTTTACATCAATACATTACAAGAAGTACGTTCCAAAACGATTGAAACTTTTCAATCGTTACCTGACGAGTGGCTATTTAAAACGACAGACTTTTGGCATGACAAACCAGCAAATAACTACTTTAAGTGGTTTCACGTATTTGAAGATGAGATCAACCATCGCGGACAAATTCGTTTAATTAAAAAGATGCAAAAAGATCATTCAGTAAAGTAAGAAAATGCCACCGAATAAGGTGGCATTTTCTTTTATTCATTAACGAATAACTTTTCGTTTACTTTTTTAGCGACTACCGCTACCGAAATTAAAATGCATATTAAATATAGCAATTTTGCAATAAATAACCACCCTTGAAACATTACAATTCCATCTATTATCTCATTTCCTTTCAATAACAAAAACGGAATCGCGCTAATTATAATAACAAACTCGATACTGAAAACAATTTTCTTTTTTCGACTATATGCTTTCCATTCATCCCAGCGATACATAGGAGCAAAAATCAATACTCCTATACATAATATAACTGGTACCCATTCACTTTTAAGAAATTGCCCTGAAATAACTGATAATAGTAAACAAACGAGCACACCATAATACCCTATTTTCTCTCTCATTCGTACTCCCCCATTCTACTTCGCCTTTAATATGTAACTTGCTATGCTTATAACAATTCTTAGAAAAATAACAACTACAAGTACAATATAAAGACCTTTTGCAGAAGACATCCATTCTTGAAAAATAGACATTTTCTCCATTTGTTTCTGCCCTTCTATTAAAATAAACCCTACGAAAAATGAGCAAACAACAGTGATACCTATCATAATTCCGATACTTTTCTTGCTATATTGTTTCATATCATCCCAGTTATATAACAGTACAAAAACAAACCCGAAAACAGGTATGATACTTACCCATTCATTGTTTGTAAATTGACTTAAAATGATTAATAGACTGCAAGATATGATGAATCCCCAAAATCCAATTTTTTTGTGCATAGCCCCTCCTTAAATTCCATTTTTAGGATTAATTGTATTGTAACATCCATTTTTTATTCTTACCATTACAGTACATGAAATTTTTCTACACTCACATACTTTCACTGCTTTCATACAGTAAACTACACAAATGCCTAAAGGATGCGAATGTTATGGGAGTTGAATTAACGCTGTTGCACGCTCTCTATATTCTTTGTTTACTCACTATTATTACCTTTTTTATTCTCCGGAAAGATACGACGATTATTTGTATCGTTTTTATCTTTTTATTAGCATTAACCGCTACAAGTTCTATCCCTCTTGCTATTAGCGGTATTTTTCAAAGTTTCATTTACGCCATTACTGAGCTATTACCAACAATATAGATAATCCTCTAACAAAGATCATAACGAACTAGTGAAGCTACAGACCGTACTATGGGTGGGCGACCTATATATATGTCGGTCTGATAGATGAAAAAAACACACCACATTTTTAAAACTTTTTCAGGCACAAGGCGTGTTGCTGAGAACGATTCTAACGAAATTAACTTTTACTTGATAGGGGGGTACCCTATAATTAAACTAACGGGCAGGTTACTTGAAAAAGGAAACATCTCCAGTCTAATTGTATAATCATAAAAAAGGGGTGATTGGTCTTTGAAAAACATTTCGAAAAAACAGGAAATATTACTCGATGAAGAAATTGATGAACAAGAGTTTGTTAGCATAATCAATAGCATTTACAAGCAAGAGTGTTATATCTATGCGATTATTCCTGAATATGAACAAGACCTATTAAATGAACTTTCAAATGACTTTATTGAAGTTAACAAATTCCCGTTACCACGTACTTTTCCAAGGGAAATGGGTTATATGGGTTATTTAAAAGACAGTCAAAAACGATATATCTATGAATTTTATTTACGGTCAACTACAATGGATTATCTGATATTTTCCGAGACCGATGTATCGGAACAATTAAGTAAATTAACCAAAAAGAATTTGGACATTTACAAAATGCTTCAATTAAATAAGGTTCCTCATATAACCATTGGTCCCGATGGTCAATGGCTAAATATAGTTGAGTATTGAGTAATTTCTTTTTCAACTAACGGGGGCTTTACTTTAAGAGGGTGTATCTTGCCATTTGTTAATAATGAATAGACATTTTTGATAAAAGATAATTTTGCGATGGTTTCTAAAAACTTTTGGGAGGTCTTGCTGCGATGACAGAAAATGAAAAGAAATTGATTGAACAGATATATGACAAGGTAGTATCAATGGAAAAGAAGGTCGATAAGTTGGACGGTAGAATGGTTAATTTAGATATTAAATTAACCTCGGTAGAAAGTAAGATGGACGATTTAAAGAATGTACATACTGGATTGCAAGCTACATTCGAACAAGGCTTTGCTGATGTACGTAAAGGATTAAGTGAGATAATCGAAATAAATAAAAACAGAAAATCAGCAAGGGAAATTGTTGAGGGCATCGCTGGGAATGGAAAATAAAAGGCGTTTTTATAAGTTGAGAAAAAACAAATGGAAAAGTTATGTGAAAGTGTTTATTCTTTATTTCATTATATTGATCCTATATGCTGTATTGTTTGAGTCTGGTAAAGAGTATATGGAGGTAAGAATGGATAATGTTCTTTTACCGCAATTATATTTGGCTGTAGGGCGTACGCTGTTGGGATTGTCGGTATGGCTTCTTCCGAATAAGTTAGGTATTAAGATTCCTTTTATTTGTAAAATTATTATATATGTCATTACGATGATACCAGTGTTTATCTTTTTAGATGTGTTGGGTTTGTTGTAGTAGTAGAGGTTGATACTTCCCTCCTATTCGACTGGAAATAAAAGTAAGGGTATGACCTATCTTTACACATATCTCGGCTGAACCCCAAATAAAGACAGAAAAGGAATCCGGTTCTTTATAGAACAGATTCCTAATGTCCGCTAATGCTTGTTGCGTGATTTTGTTCCATCTTTATCAGGTGACTTCGTTATTCAAGGTGCACTGAAATTAACTGCAGACGCTGCTGGTCTTCCTGTTTCCAGCGTTGTTTCTGCCAGTGTTCCCCTCGTAATTGTTATAGGCATTGTGACAACTTCCGTCGCATTTTTCTTCTTACGAAAAGAATTTCATACAGGACTATCCTTACAAGATTCCTCTTCATCAACTGAACCATCTAAAACTACTATTTTATTATCCCCTCACATAAAGAAATGGCTCGCTATATGTATCCCTATCATATATATCTTTGATATCTTTGTATGATTCAATTTAAACTACAAGGAAGCGATGCAACTGCACTTATCGGCGGAACGACTGTTATTATGATTATCATTATTTCTCTCATCGCCTACAAAGGAAATGGATTAAATAAAACGACCGATTATTTCATAGAAGGGCTCCAATTTGGCTTTAAAATTTTCGGACCAGTTATTCCAATTGCTGCACTCTTTTATTTAGGAGATAGCGGATTTGTGAAAATTATTGGAGATTATTTACCGAAAGGTTCACATGGAATCATCAACGACTTAGGAATCGCCTTATCTCAAACTGTTCCTTTAAATCAATATGTATCGGCAGGGACATTAACTATCGTTGGTGTTATTACTAGTTTAGACGGATCTGGCTTTTCCGGTATTTCGCTTGCTGGTTCGATTGCAACCCTTTTCGGAACAGCACTTGGGCATGGAACAGCTACATTAACAGCACTCGGACAAATTGCAGCAATCTGGACCGGGGGAGGAACGTTAATTCCTTGGGCACTTATTCCTGCCGCTGCTATATGTAAAGTAGATCCATTTGAACTCGCACGTCGAAACTTTTTACCAGTTGTTATCGGCTTAATCGTCACCACTATCGTTGCGATGTTTATTTTATAACCGTAAGCAAATATTCTCTTGCTTACGGTTTTTTATTGTAAAATTCATCATCTATTACCGGCTTTCAAAAGGTATTATGTATATGGCAGCGAAGTTATATTAGGAGAGTATTTATTTCAAAACGTTTACGAGAAACAGATTACTTCAATTAGAAAAGGGGACATAACTATGAATGAATTGATTTTCGTCTTATTAATTTGTCCATTGCTTATCTTTATCGTTTCTGTTATTGGAACACGTAAGACGAAAACGTATTACGTAATGCCGGTTGTAACGTTTGCTAGTTTTTTAATAATAGGTGTTATCGCCTTTACTCCAAAATTTTTCTTTTGGGTTGGCATGTACAGCATCTTCTCATTTATCGTTTCTTACATGACGCTCTTGTTTGTGAGAGGGTATGAGGTTGTGGAAAACGCTAAATAGTTGTTAGCAGGGAGATTATAATATGATTTTCTTTGATATTGATGGAACTTTACTTGATTATGATACCGCTGAAAGTAAAGGTATTATAGATTTCTTTCAAACATATAACACCCTTTTTTCAGGTAATGAATTAGAAGCCACAAAAGTCTGGAATGCATTATCAGAAAAATATTTCAACAAGTTTTTATCCAAGGAATTATCTTTTCAAGAACAACAAGGGATGCGAATGTATCATTTATTTAAAACATACGGAGTAAACTTATCACCCTGGGAATCTCAGCACAGATTCAATCAATATATAGAACTATATAAGAACAACTGGACCCTGTTTGAAGATGTACTCTATACATTAAAAACCTTGCAGCAAAGAGGCCACTCATTAGGTATCATTAGTAATGGTAACTATGAACAACAAATCGAAAAATTAACAGCTCTAAACATTCTACAATATTTCAAATATATTTTTACTTCTAGTGAAATTGGTATATCAAAACCAGACCCTGAAATTTTTCACAGAGCCGTATTACAATCGAATCTTGAAATGAAAGATTGCTATTATATTGGTGATCGATTAGAGACTGATGCAATTAGTAGTACAGTAGCTGGAATGCAAGGGATATGGTTAAATCGAGATAACTCTCAACGCAAGTGTGATGTTCCTACTATATGTTCTTTACATGAAGTTTTAACGATGATATAAAAAGACGACTGCGTTCCCCCGCAGTCGTCTTTTTTCATGTTACGCTGTGACCCAAGCCTCGTCAGCTGGATTTTTACGCCACTCTTGTAATTTTTTCGTTTCAGCTTGTCCGATCATACCTTTTTCTGCTGCAACTTCAGTTAATGCACTGTAATCACTTAAAGAATATGAAGCTACGTTAGCTGCTTCTAATTTTTCTTTTCCTGACTCTAGCTCGTATGTGAAGATTGATACGATTCCTAATACTTCACAGCCAGCTTCGCGAAGTGCTTCTACACATGTAATTGCACTACCGCCAGTTGAAATTAAGTCTTCTACTACTACTACTTTTTGACCTTTTTCAGCTTTTCCTTCGATTTGGTTCCCTTTTCCGTGACCTTTTGCTTTACTACGTACGTAGCACATTGGTAAATCCATACGATCGCTTACCCATGCAGCGTGCGCAATACCAGCAGTTGCTGTTCCTGCAATAACTTCTACAGTTGGGAAGTGCTCTTTAATTAACTCTTCTAATCCAGCTGCAATCGCTTGGCGTACTTTTGGATAAGATAAAGTTAAACGATTATCACAATAAATTGGTGATTTCATACCAGAAGACCAAGTAAATGGATCATTCGGTTGTAAAAATACTGCTCCAATTTCTAATAAATGCGATGCGATTTCTTTTTTCATACTGTTACACCTTCCCACTGTTGTTTTACTGTTTTATACGCTTCAAGCGGATTTTCTGCTTTTGTAATACTACGTCCAACTACAATGTAGCTTGAACCAAGTTCCCTCGCACGTTTCGGTGTTGCTACGCGCACTTGGTCATTCACATCATCGCTTGCAAGACGAATCCCCGGTGTTACTGTTACAAATTCATTTCCGCATACTTCACGTAATTTTGGAACTTCAAGTGTTGAACAAACAACTCCATCAAGCCCACTTTCTTTCGTTAATTTTGCATAATGAGCAACCGCTTCTTCTAACGTTTTCTCAATGCCAATCTCTTTTTTCATCATAGCTTCCGAAGTGCTTGTTAGTTGTGTAACTGCAATACAAATCGGTCTCTCTTTTCCTTCTTGCTTACCTTCCTCTAACCCCTCAATCGCAGCTTTCATCATACTGCTTCCCCCAGCAGCATGAACATTTACCATATCAACATCTAGACTAGCTAGGCTACGCATAGCGCTTTTTACTGTATTCGGAATATCATGAAGTTTTAAATCTAGGAAGATCTTATGCCCTTTTTCTTTTAAGTACGTAATAATCGCAGGGCCTTCTTTGTAAAATAACTCCATACCAACTTTGACAAATAACTCTTCCCCTTCAAAGTGGTGTAAGAATTGTTCTACATCTTGTTTCCCTGGAAAATCTAGTGCAACAATTAACGACTGTGACATGTTTGCTTCCAGCTCCTTCCTTGACACTCCGAAATGTGATCAAATCCTAATTCATCTAGTAACGCTGGTAACTCTTCAATAATTGTCGGACATACGAACGGATCTATGAAGTTCGCTGTGCCAACTGCAACCGCGCTTGCGCCAGCATAGAAGAATTCAATTACATCTTCCGCTGTTTCAATACCACCCATTCCGATAATCGGAATGTTAACCGCTTGACTTACTTCATGTACCATACGAATTGCTACTGGCTTAATTGCTGGCCCTGATAGTCCGCCTGTACGGTTTGCTAAAATTGGTTTTGCAGTTTTTAAATCTAGACGCATACCAAGCAATGTATTAATCATCGTTAAACCGTCCGCACCTGCATTTTCAATTGCTTTTGCAATCTCCACAATGTTTGCCACGTTCGGTGACAATTTCACATATACCGGTACTTCAGAAACCTCTTTTACTCGCTTCGTTAAATCAGCAGCAATTTCAGGATTCGTACCAAAAGCGATACCACCCGTTTTTACGTTTGGACAAGAAATATTTAATTCTAGCGCATGAACATTAGGTGCCTTTGAAATTTCCTTCGCAACTGCTACATAATCCTCAGCTTGTGAGCCAGCAACATTTGCAATAATCGGAAGATCAAATTGCTCGAGAAAAGGTAATTCAGAATTCATTACCTTTTCTAATCCAGGATTTTGAAGCCCGATTGCATTTAGCATTCCGCCTGGTGTTTCAGCAACACGAGGCGTTGGATTTCCATATCGTGGTTGTTCTGTTGTCGCTTTAATCATAATTGATCCAAGTACACTTAAATCATAGAACTGTGCATACTCACGACCAAATCCGAAGCAACCAGATGCTGGGATGATTGGATTTTTTAATGATAACCCTGGTAATTCAACTTGCAATCTGTTCATAGTACAACCTCCCCGATTGGAAATACTGGTCCGTCGCTACACACCTTCTTGTAAGAATGTCCACTCGGATCTGCTTGCAGATGGCATACACATGCGAAACATGCTCCAATGCCACAGCCCATACGCTCTTCTAATGAAATGTAGGCTTTTCTCTCTTTATAGCGTCCTTCTAATGCACGAAGCATCGCTAAAGGTCCACATGAGTATAGAATGTCAAAGTCAATTCCATAGCTATCAATTACATCTGTTACAAAGCCTTCTGTACCATGCGTACCATCAACTGTTGCAACATACGTATCACCAAGCTCTGCGAATTTCTCTTCATAGAAGACAACATCTTTCGTTTGGAAACCTAAGATGTGAATAACGCGTACTCCCTTTGCTACAAGACGCTGTGACAATTCATATAGTGGTGGTACACCAATTCCCCCTCCAACTAATAGAGCCGTTTGTCCAGCTTCCGCTTCTTCTACAGGAAAACCATGTCCTAGTGGTCCTAATACATCTACAAGTTCGCCTTGTTTTCTTTTTGCTAATGTTTTTGTTCCTTGTCCTTCCGCACGATATAGCATTGTAAATTCGTTCTTCTCTTGATCTACATTACAAATACTAATTGGGCGGCGCAGAAGGGGCGCAATGCCCTCTGCTACCTTAATGTGTACAAACTGCCCTGGTTCGTTCATTTGCTGTACTAAAGTTCCTTGAAGCACTAATTCGTAAATGTTTTTTGCGATTTCTTTTTGGTTAACGACAATCATATTTTGCTTTTGCATCATGCATGTACCACCTCGTGACGCTTCGTTTGCGTAATTTCTTTCATTGAATGAGCTGAGAATGTCATAGATTCTAATACTCGTAAGATTGCTCTCGTTGTATCAAGTGATGTTAAGCAAGCCACACCATTTTCTACTGATTCACGGCGAATGCGGAAACCATCACGCGCTGGTTGTTTTCCTTTTGTTAATGTATTGATTACAAACTGTGCTTTTCCTTGACGGATAATATCTAGTAAGTTGTAGTCTTCAGAATCAATTTTGTTTACAACTTGTACTGGAATGTTTTGCTCTGCTAATGTTTGTGCTGTTCCAGCTGTCGCTAATAAGTTATAACCGATTTCGTGGAAACGTTTTGCAATTTCCATCGCCTCTTCTTTATCTTTATCCGCTACAGTGATGATTACTGATCCGTGCGTTGGGATGTTAATTCCAGAAGCAACTAACCCTTTGTATAAGGCTTTTTCAAGTGTTAAGTCTTTCCCCATTACTTCCCCTGTTGACTTCATTTCAGGTCCTAATGTTGTATCAACTGAGCGTAATTTCGCAAATGAGAATACCGGTGCTTTCACATACACTTCTTTCTCTTCTGGGTGATAGCCAGTTCCATATCCTTGTTCTACAAGGTTTTGCCCTAAAATAACTTTCGTTGCGACATTCGCCATCGGTACGCCTGTAATTTTACTTAAGAATGGTACCGTACGGCTCGCACGTGGGTTTACTTCAATTACATACACTTGATCTTCGAATACTACAAACTGGATATTTAGTAATCCAATAATGTTTAATCCTTTTCCAAGTGCAATTGTATGTTCAATAATTTGTTCTTTCAGTTTTGCAGATAAGCTCTGTGGTGGATATACTCCGATTGAGTCACCAGAGTGAACTCCAGCGCGTTCAATATGTTCCATAATACCTGGAATGAATACATTCTCACCGTCTGAAATTGCATCTACTTCAATTTCTTTACCAACCATGTAACGGTCGATTAATACTGGGTGATCTGCGTGAACTTTAACGGCATTTTTCATGTAGTGCAGCAGTTCTTCTTGACGATATACGATTTCCATTGCACGTCCACCTAGTACGTAAGACGGTCTTACTAATACTGGGTAACCAATCTTGTCAGCGATTGCTACTGCTTGCTCTACAGTCGTTGCTGTTTTACCAACTGGTTGCGGGATACCAAGCTGTGTTAGAGCTGATTCAAACTTATCACGATCTTCTGCACGGTCTAAATCTTCAAGTGATGTTCCTAAGATTTTCACACCGTGTGCTTCTAATTTAGCAGCTAAGTTAATTGCTGTTTGGCCACCGAATTGGACGATAACACCTTCTGGCTTTTCTAAATCAATAATGTGCATTACATCTTCGATTGTTAATGGCTCAAAGTATAATTTGTCAGAAATACTGAAGTCTGTTGAAACTGTTTCTGGGTTGTTATTAACAATGATTGCCTCATATCCAGCTTCTTTTATTGCCCATACAGAGTGAACTGTTGCATAGTCAAACTCAACCCCTTGACCAATACGGATTGGACCAGACCCTAGTACAACTACACTCTTACGATCTGTTAAAATCGATTCATTCTCGTCACCATATGTGCTGTAGTAATATGGTGTTGCAGATTCAAACTCTGCCGCACAAGTATCTACCATTTTATAAACAGGAGTCATTTTGCTTTCTTTACGTATATCGTAAATTTCACGCTCTGTTTTATTCCAAGCATTGGCGATGTAATGGTCGCTGAAGCCCATTTCTTTCGCAGATTGTAATACTTCCATATTTCCTACATTTTCTTTTACTTCGCGTTCCATATTTACGATATTTTCAACTTTTTGTAAGAAGAAGAAGTCCATTTCACACCATGAGTTAATTTCTTCTTTCGTTACACCTTGACGGATTGCTTCTGCTACAACGAACAGACGCTCATCATCAGCTTTTATAATACGTTTTTTCATTGTTTCTTTATCAAGCTCTTTTAAGTGGTCTAACTCTAAGTGATAGATACCAAGCTCTAAAGAACGAACTGCCTTTAATAAGGATTGTTCTAAGTTACGTCCGATTGACATAACTTCACCAGTTGCCTTCATTTGTGTACCAAGCGTTCTGTTCGCTGATTCAAACTTATCAAATGGCCAACGTGGAATTTTTGAAACGACGTAGTCTAATGCTGGCTCGAAGCAAGCGTATGTTTTTTGTGTTACTGGATTTATAATTTCATCTAATGTTAAACCGACTGCAATTTTCGCCGCTAACTTCGCAATTGGATATCCAGTTGCTTTAGATGCTAGTGCAGATGAACGACTTACACGTGGGTTTACCTCGATTACATAGTATTGGAAGCTATGTGGATCAAGTGCAAGCTGAACGTTACATCCACCTTCAATTCCTAATGCGCGAATAATTCGTAATGAAGTGTTTCGTAACATTTGATACTCACGGTCACTTAATGTTTGGCTTGGCGCTATAACGATTGAATCACCTGTGTGTACCCCTACTGGGTCAATATTTTCCATGTTACATACTACAATCGCGTTATCATTTGAATCACGCATTACTTCATATTCAATTTCCTTACAACCAGCAATACTCTTTTCTAATAAACATTGTGTTACTGGACTATGTTTTAATCCACCTGATACGATTTCAATTAGTTCTTCTTCATTACTACAGATTCCGCCGCCTGTTCCCCCCATTGTAAATGCTGGGCGAACAATAACTGGATAACCAATTTCTTTTACAAATTCATGTGCTTCTTCCAGCGTATGAATAATCGTACTAGATGGAATTGGTTCATTTAATTCCTGCATTAATGTACGGAATAAATCACGATCCTCCGCTTGCTCGATTGCTGATAATTTTGTTCCTAAAATTTCAACTCCGCACTCTTCAAGTATGCCTGATTTCGCAAGTTCAACAGCCATATTCAATCCTGTTTGACCACCTAATGTTGGTAAGATTGCATCTGGACGTTCTTTACGAATAATACGGCTTACGAATTCTAATGTTAATGGCTCAATGTATACTTTATCTGCTGTTGCAGTATCTGTCATAATTGTTGCTGGGTTCGAGTTAACAAGGATTACTTTGTAACCTTCTTCTCTAAGAGATTGACAAGCTTGTGTACCAGAGTAATCAAACTCTGCTGCTTGCCCAATTACAATTGGTCCTGATCCGATTACTAAAATTGTGTTAATGTCTAGGCGTTTTGGCATAACTCTTCCCCTTCTTTCTTGAAGTTTTCAATCATTGCTAAGAAATCTTCGAATAAATCATTTGCATCTTCTGGTCCTGCTGAAGCTTCTGGATGGTATTGTACTGTAAATGCCGGGAACTTCGTATGACGAAGACCTTCTACTGTTCCATCATTTAAAGCAACATGTGTAATTTCAAGTTCTGTATTTTTAACTGATTCTTCTTCTACTGCATAACCATGGTTTTGAGATGTAATTGCTACTTTTCCAGTTGCAAGATTTTTCACTGGATGATTTAAACCACGGTGACCGAATTTCAACTTACTTGTATTTGCACCAGATGCTAGAGCGAACAATTGATGTCCTAAGCAAATTCCGAATAAAGGAACTTTACCGATAATATCTTTTAACATTTCAATTGCTTCTGGTACATCTTTTGGATCTCCAGGTCCATTACTTAACATAATTCCATCTGGGCTAAGGCGTAAAATCTCTTCTGCTGTTGTATTGTAAGGTACTACAATTACATCACAGTCACGCTTATTTAATTCTCGTAAAATACCATGTTTCATTCCGAAGTCTACAAGTACAACACGATGACCACGACCTGGACTTGGATATGGATCTTTTGTTGATACACGTTTTACATGATCTGTAAAGACAGTTGCTTTCAATTGGCTAACGATGTCCTCTACATCCACATCCATATTGCAAAGACGTCCGCGTAATGTACCGTATTGACGAATTTTTCTCGTTAATTTTCTCGTATCAATTCCTGCTAATCCTGGGATGTTTCTTCCTTTTAAGTAATCATTTAACGAAATTTCATTACGGAAGTTTGATGGGTGATCACAAATTTCGTTTACGATTAAACCATTTACAGATGGGTGAATTGATTCAAAATCGTCACGGTTAATGCCGTAGTTTCCGATTAATGGGTACGTAAATGTTACAATTTGACCGCAATATGATGGATCAGATAATGTTTCTTGATATCCAGTCATTCCTGTTGTAAATACAACCTCACCTGACTTTTCGATTTCTCCTCCGAAACCTTTTCCAATTAATACTGTTCCATCTTCTAAGATAAGTTGTCTTTTCATACTAATGCACTCTCCTTTTGCCATGCGATCTTACCACCAACGATTGTCATTACCGGCCATCCTTGGCATTTCCAACCTGCGAATGGTGTATTTTTTCCTTTTGATAAGAATGTTGTTGGATCAATTTCTTCTTCTTGTTCTAAATCAATGATTGTAATGTCAGCTGCTCTACCTTCTTTCAGGCGACCTGCTTCTAAACCGAATGTATCAGCTGGCTTTTCTGTTAAGTATTGAATTAACTGCTCAAGTGTGATAATTCCTTTTTTCACAAGGTTTGTGTATAGAAGCGGGAATGCTGTTTCAAAACCAGTAATTCCGAATGGTGCTCTTTCAATTCCTTGTGCTTTCTCTTCCGCTGTATGCGGGGCATGATCAGTTGCGATCATATCGATCGTTCCATCTAATAGCCCTTCAACTAACGCTGCGTGGTCTTCTTTTCCACGAAGCGGTGGGTTCATTTTAAAGTTAGGATCAGCTGACGGGATATCATCTTCACATAACACTAAGTGATGCGGTGTTACTTCTGCTGTTACTTTAATTCCAGCGCGTTTCGCATCACGGATTACACGTACAGATCCTTTTGTACTTACGTGACATACGTGATAGTGACAATCTGCCGCTTCAGCAAGCAGTATATCCCTTGCAATATGTACAGATTCACATACTGATGGGATACCGTTTAGTCCGTGTTTCTCAGAAAACTTCCCTTCATGTACACAACCTTTATTAATAAGTGTATTCTCTTCACAGTGTGCAACTACTGCCATATTCAATTTCGCTGCACGCTTCATAGCAGCTAACATCATGCTCGCATCTTGTACGCCTACACCATCATCAGTGAAAGCAAATGCTCCAAGTTCTTTTAATGTTTCGAAATCTGTCATTTCAGAACCTGCTTGGCGTACTGTAATTGCTCCGTATGGTAGTACGTTGACATGTGCTTTTTCTTTAATACGTTTTTGCAGGTCTTCCATATGTTCTCTGCAATCTGGTACTGGACGTGTATTTGGCATTGCACAAATTGTAGTGAATCCACCTTTTGCTGCTGCTAATGTTCCCGTTTCAATTGTTTCTTTATGTTCACCACCTGGTTCACGAAGATGAACGTGTACATCTACTAATCCAGGTGCGATTAACTTTCCATTTACGTCGATTACTTCAGCATTATCTGCCGTAATATTTTCTGCTACTTTCGCAATTTTACCGTCTTGTACGAGAAGATCTGTTGCTACGATGTTTCCTTCTTCATTCATATAACGACCATTTTTAAACAAATAATTCATGTTTCATTCCTCCTAATACATTTGGTAAGGCGCGTTTTAGTACAGCCATTCTTACGTAAACTCCATTTTCCATTTGTTTGAATATGCGCGAACGCTCACACTCAACAAGTTCACTTGCAATTTCAACATCACGGTTGAAAGGAGCTGGATGCATAATAATGCTTCCTTCTTTCATACGTTTTTCTCTTTCAACTGTTAATCCATGTTGCTTGTGATACTCTTTCATGATGTCTGTTTCATAATGATCATGACGCTCATGTTGTACACGTAGTAACATCATCACATCCACTTCTGGAACAAGTTCATCTAATGCTTTGTATGTTCCAAATGTGTTATTTTCATCTTTCCATTCTTCTGGACTTGCAAAGTAAATTGTCGCGCCCATTTTTGTTAAAGCCTCTGCATTAGAACGTGCTACTCGGCTATGACGAACATCTCCTACTATTGCAATCTTTAAACCTTCAAATCTTCCAAACTCTTGTTTAATTGTTAGAAGGTCCAGCAGACATTGCGTTGGATGATTTCCGCATCCATCACCTGCGTTTAAGATCGGGATGTTTACCTGATCTTTTAATTCATCGAAATAACGATCTTGCTCATGGCGGATGACTACCGCTTTTGTTCCGATTGATTCTAGTGTTTTTATCGTATCGTATAAAGTTTCTCCTTTTTGTACGCTAGATGAATCTGCTGAAAAGTTTAATACGTCAAGACCTAATCTCTTCTCAGCTACTTCGAAGCTAAATCTCGTTCTCGTACTATTCTCAAAGAACAAGTTTGCAACAAATGTTTGCTCTGTCGTTTTTCTCTCTTTTCCATTCGCAAAATCTTCTGCGTCTTTTAGGATTTCTGAAATTTCTAGTTCCGATAATTCACTCATCGTTAACAAATGGCTCATCGTCATCCCTCATCTTTCTGATTTTATGTTATCACTTTTGTATTTATATAACAATATCTGCATAAAAATACCCTAGTCGTGTGAGACTAGGGTGCAAGGAAGAAGCCCCCCTTCTCTGTCTCACAGGACTGAATTAAAAGGTTGTTTTTATGAAGCAATCTGCTTAGATTGTTTTACTTGTTTTGTTTCTGGTAGTAGTAGATTTAACAGTACACCTATAATTGCTGCTAGTGCCATTCCTTCTACTTGGAATGATTCACCTACGTGTAGTACCGCCCCACCAATACCGATTACTAGTATAACTGATGCAATCATTAAGTTTCGTTTGTCGCTTAAGTCTGTTTTATCATCTACCATCATGCGCAAACCGCTTGATGCGATTACACCGAATAGTAAGATTGATACACCACCCATAACCGGTGTTGGAATCGAATGAATCAGTGCTGAAATCTTCCCGATAAATCCAAACATGATTGCGAACACTGCTGAACCGATGAATAAGTATACACTGTATGCTCTCGTAATTGCTAGCACACCTATGTTTTCACCGTACGTTGTATTCGGTGGTCCACCTATTAGTGATGCGATCAATGTTGCTATCCCATCACCGAATATTGAACGGTGTAAGCCTGGTTTTTCAATCAAATCTCTTTTAATAACATTTCCTAGTACAATTTGATGTCCGATATGTTCTGAAATTGTTACTAGTGCAACTGGTACCATTAAAAGTACAATCTTCCACGAGAACTCCGGAGTGTATGTTACAAACGGTACTGTGAAATTTGGTACAACAAACCATTTTGCCTCAGCTACCGGCTTTAAGTCTACTAGCCCTTGGAAGTAAGCGAAGATATATCCGCCGATGATGCCAAGCAGTACTGGTATGATGCTGAAAAATCCTCTTCCGAATATAGAGCAGATAATTGTAATTGCTAATGTTACTAATGCTACTAAAAAGTGTGTAAAGCTATACTTGCCATCTGCACCGTTCATCGCCATATTAACTGCTGTATGTGCTAAAGCTAGACCGATTACCATTACTACCGGACCAACTACGATCGGCGGAAGTAATTTCATAATCCACTCTGATCCAGATTTCTTAATTCCGATTGAGATTAAGATGTATACAAGTCCTGCTAGCATTCCACCAAGCATTGCTGCTCCAGGTCCACCTGCTGTTTTTGCTGTAATAATTGGTGCAATAAAGGCGAATGATGATCCTAAATATGCTGGTACTTGACCTTTCGTTATAAGAAGAAACGCTAGCGTTCCTAATCCACTTGATATTAAAGCTACTGATGGATTCAGTCCTGTTAAAAACGGAACAAGCACTGTTGATCCAAACATCGCGAACAAATGTTGTATACTTAATAATAACCATTTTCCCGGTTTCGGTACTTCATGAATGTCTAACACTGGCTTTTGTTCCATTGTTACATCCTCCTTCAGTTATAATCTTTGCAATAAAAAAACTCTTTGTGCCTGTGCACAAAGAGTCCTATACTTTCGTATGCCAAATTTGACATATGAAAGCCAAGACCCTTTGGCAGCCTCACAGGACTACATTTAAAAGGGCTTTACTTATCGTATATGCTTACTCGATCTTGTTGATCTGTCTCTTGCAAATCAACTTCGATACGCTCTTCACTAGATGTTGGAATGTTCTTTCCTACATAATCAGCGCGAATTGGTAATTCACGATGACCTCTATCAACAAGAACAGCCAATTGGATTTGTGATGGTCTACCTAAATCCATAAGAGCATCCATTGCTGCTCGAACTGTTCTTCCTGTATATAACACATCATCCACAAGGATAACTTTTTTCTTCGTAATATCTACAGGGATATCAGAACCTTTTACAAGTGGTTCTTCATTTTTCGATTGTAGTGTTAGATCATCACGGTATAACGTAATATCTAACTCTCCAACTTCCATTTTTTTTCCTTCAATTTGACCAATTCGTTCTGCCAAACGTTGTGCAATAAAAATTCCACGAGTTTTAATTCCGACAAGAACACAATTATCGACACCTTTATTTCGTTCCACGATTTCATGACTAATTCGTGTTAAAGCGCGGCGAATCATTTGGTCATCTAAAACGACAGCTTTCTCTTGCATGCTCTACACCTCCAAGCTTTTTTCTTGCGTGAGAGTAATGGTATAAAAAAAGTCCTCTCAACGTGTGCGAGAGGACTTTTGAAAAAAGGGTACAACATACCCTAAGTATTTCAAACCGTTACCTTCTCAACCTCACGGGGCTGTGTTAAAGGATCATTATTTAACTGTTGTCAGTATCTCAGTTTTCTTACGATTTGTCAATACTATTTCCGTAAAATATTTAGTGCTTCTTCAAACACTTCTGGAATCGGTGCTTCAAACTCAATATATTCACCAGTACGAGGGTGATCGAAACCTAAAATTCCTGCATGAAGTGCTTGCCCATTCAGATCTAATGTTTTCTTCGGACCATACTTTGGATCCCCTGCAAGTGGATAACCAATATATTTCATATGAACACGAATTTGGTGCGTACGTCCCGTTTCTAAGCGACATTCTACAAGTGTAAAGTCTTTAAAGCGTTCTAACACTTGGAAGTGCGTAACAGCATTCTTACCATTTTCATCAACTGTCATACTTTGACGCTCTTTCTTATCACGACCAATTGGCGCATCAATTGTTCCTTTATCATGTGGAATTACACCGTGTACAATCGCTTTGTAGCGTCTTGTTACTGTTTTTGCTACAAGTTGATTTACAAGTGATTCGTGCGCCATATCATTTTTAGCAACCATTAATAGTCCAGATGTATCTTTATCAATACGATGCACGATACCAGGACGCATTACACCGTTAATACCTGATAGGTCTGTACAATGATGCATAAGTCCGTTTACAAGCGTACCGCTTGTGTGTCCTGGTGCCGGATGCACAACCATACCACGTGGCTTATTTACAACGAGTACATCTGCATCTTCATAATAAATTTCTAAATTCATATCTTCCGGTTGAATATCTAACTCTTCTGGGTCAGGAATTGTTACTGTAATTTCATCATTTCCTTTTACTTTATAATTCCCTTTAACTGATTTCCCATTTACTGTCACAACGGCATCTTTAATCCATTGCTGTACTTGTGAACGTGACCATTCACTGTTTATTTCTGCAACGAATTTATCAATTCGCTCGCTTTTTTGTTCTTCTGCAACTGTTACTTGTACTACTTCACTCATTCAATTACTCCTTCGTTTTCTTTCCTTCTAATACTGTTTGAATAATAATTAATACAACACCAATACACAATGCTGAGTCAGCTATATTGAATACTGGATAGTTGTACGAGAAAATATACACGTGAATGAAATCCACTACTTCTTGTCTAAATACACGATCAATAAAATTGCCAATTGCTCCGCCTAAAATTAGACCTAATGAAATACCTAGAAGTTTGTCCGTTTTTGCATATTTTTTCATATAAAATACGATAAATGCTACGAAAACGACTGTAATAATGTAGAAGAACCACATTTTATTTTCTAAAATACCCCAGGCAGCTCCTCTATTTCGATGTGATGTTATGTATAATACATTATCGATAATCGGAATGCTCGTACCCAATTCCATGTTCTTTACAATTAGCCACTTCGATATTTGATCGATGGCAATGACAAATAACGCTATTACATAATATATCATTTTCATTTCCCCCACAAAGACAGTGTACCTCAAAATTTTAGCATAGCTGCTACCTTTTCACAATGAACCTTTATAGAAGAATAAAATAAATTAAAAAAAGGTAACATAATATCGTTGTGCGTATTCATACATTTACCTTTTCATAGAAAAATTCATGAATCGTACGAGCAGTCGGCATTGTTTTCATTTGTTTTGTAGGAATCGCTCTCCCAGTTTCTTCACAAATACCGTACATATCTATTTCCATTTTAAACAATGCACGTTCTACATCTTTTAAATCTTCTTTTATATCATGTAATAGCAATTTTTTCTTTATCTCTTCCTTTATTTCATATCCAAGCTCCCCGCTAAACTCTGTATCATATTTGTGCATGACTTCTTTAGCTAGTCTCTCTTGCAACTCTTTTCTCATCAATTGCAATTCTTCTTTTATTTCCATATATATTTCATTCACGTGTACATTCCTCCCAGCTGCAATGTACGATTAGTGTGTCCGAAATTCTCACGCTTACCTCACACACATTTTTCCTTCATAGGAAAGAGAGTAAAAATTATTTCAATATATCATCAACGAAAAAAAACAAAAAAACTGACTGCACTTACTCGCAGTCAGTTTTTTATTATTTTACATAGTTTTCTTTAACAACTGTTGCACAACGCTCACACAATGTTTCATGTTCTGCATCTTTACCAATTGTTTCTGAAACAACCCAACAACGTTCACACGTCTCACCTGTCGCCTGTGCTACAACTACAGCTGTATGCTCATACTTTGGTGCTTCTGTTGGCGCTTCTTCAATTGTACCACCAAGTTTATACTCAGAGACGATGAATAATTGCTTTAAGTCTTCGCTAATAGACTCTAACATAGCCTTCATTTCTGCAGTCGTATATAGCGTAATGCTCGCATTTAATGACTTACCAATTACTTTCTCATTACGAGCTACTTCTAAAGCTTTTAATACGTCATCACGTAATGTCATAAATGCATCCCATTTTGCTCTTAATGCTTCTGAACCCTCTACTTCTGCAGCTTCTGGCATATTAGTTAACTGTACGCTTTCTTCTTCTGCACCAGGAACATATGGCCATACTTCATCAGCTGTATGAGGTAAGATTGGCGTTACAAGTTTCGTTAATGCAACAAGAACATTATATAATACAGTTTGAATTGCACGACGATCCGCGTGATCTGCACCTTCAATGTATAAAATGTCTTTTGCAAAGTCTAAGTAGAATGAACTTAGATCAATTGTACAGAAGTTGTGAATTGCATGATATACAGCAGCAAAGTCATATGTTTCATATGCATCTTTTACTTTTGTAATTAAATCATTTAACTTCACTAACATGTAACGATCTACTTCACGAAGTTCAGCTACCGCTACTGTATTTTCACTTGGATTAAAGTCATCTAAGTTTCCTAATAAGAAACGGAATGTGTTACGGATTTTACGATACACTTCTGCTACTTGTTTTAAAATATCATCTGAGATACGTACATCAGATTGATAGTCAACAGAAGATACCCATAAGCGTAAAATGTCTCCGCCTAATTGATCCATAATTTTCTTCGGTACGACGATGTTTCCAATCGACTTACTCATTTTACGTCCTTCACCATCTAGTACGAAACCATGGCTTAGTACGCCTTTATATGGAGCTTTACCAGTTACAGCAACTGCTGTTGATAATGAAGAGTTAAACCAACCACGATACTGGTCAGATCCTTCTAAATATAAATCGGCTGGACGTTGTAAGTCTTCGCGCTCTTCTAATACCGCTTGGTGAGAAGAACCTGAATCGAACCATACATCCATGATGTCTGTTTCTTTACGGAATTCACCATTTGGGCTACCTGGATGTGTAAATCCTTCTGGTAATAAATCTTTCGCTTCACGCTCGAACCATACGTTAGAACCGTGTTCACGGAATAAATCTGCTACATGGTTAATTGTTTCATCCGTAATAATTGGGTCACCATTCTCTGCATAGAATACAGGAATTGGCACACCCCATGCACGCTGACGAGAAATACACCAGTCACCACGGTCACGAACCATATTATGAAGACGAGTTTCTCCCCATGCTGGTACCCATTTTGTTTCCGCAACAGCTTCTAATAACTCTTTACGGAATGCTTCAATAGATGCAAACCACTGTGCCGTCGCACGGAAAATAATTGGTTTTTTCGTTCTCCAATCATGTGGGTATGAATGCGTAATGAATGTTAGTTTCAGTAACGCGCCTACTTCTTCTAATTTTTCTGTAATTGGCTTGTTAGCTTTATCATAGAATAAGCCTTCAAATCCAGGTGCTTCATTTGTTAATACACCTTTATCATCAACTGGGCAAAGTACTTCTAATCCATACTTTTTACCAACAACGAAGTCATCTTCCCCGTGTCCTGGTGCTGTATGAACACAACCTGTACCTGCATCTGTTGTTACGTGATCTCCTAGCATAACTAATGAATCACGATCGTAGAATGGGTGTTTTGCAACTGTATACTCAAGTTCGCTACCTTTTACCGTTTTCACAACTTCAGCATTTTCCCACTCTAACGTTTTCGCAACTGTCTCAAATAATTCAGAAGCGATAATATATTTCTCGTCATTTGCTTTTACAATGCTATATTCAAGCTCTGGATGAACAGAAATACCTAAGTTTGCAGGTAATGTCCAAGGAGTTGTTGTCCAAATGATAAATTTCTCATCACCTTCTAATACGTTCTTTCCGTCTTTTACAGGGAACGCTACATAAATAGATGCTGATTTTTTATCTTGGTATTCAATTTCAGCTTCTGCTAAAGCAGACTCACTTGTTGGAGACCAGTAAACTGGTTTTTGCCCTTTATAGATGTAACCTTTTTTCGCCATATCACCAAACACTTTAATTTGTTGTGCTTCATAAGCTGGCTCTAAAGTAATATATGGATTATCCCAATCTGCACGTACACCTAGACGCTTAAATTGTTCACGTTGACGTTCTACTTGTTCATATGCATACTCTGCACATAACTTACGGAACTCAGCAACTGTCATTTCTTTACGTTTTACACCTTTATTCGTTAATGCTTGTTCGATTGGTAAACCGTGCGTATCCCAACCCGGAACATATGGTGCACTGAAACCAGTCATTGACTTATAGCGAACAATAAAGTCTTTTAACACTTTATTTAATGCATGTCCCATATGAATGTCACCATTCGCATATGGAGGTCCATCATGCAATACAAATAAAGGACGGCCTTTTGTATGTTCTTGTACTTTTTCATAAATATTCATTTCAGCCCATTTTTCTTGCATTGCAGGCTCACGTTTTGGTAAATTCCCACGCATTGGGAACTCTGTTTTTGGCATTAGTAATGTATTTTTGTACTCCATGCTCAATTCCTCCTTACATGTATAAAAGAAAGACCTAAAAAACGGAATAAAAAAGAGACTTTCTCATCCCAAAAGGGACGAGAAAGTCTCCCGCGGTACCACCCTAGTAGATCCTATACATATGTATAAAATCCTCTTTATATTCTTAACGCGAATATACGCCTACGCTTACTTCATTTGTTCAGCGCGGAACTCCAGGGTGATATTCCCATTATCTCCTTATCCTGAGCTTACACCGTCCTCAGTTCGCTATATAAGGTATGAAAAAGGTACTTATCCCTATCTTCGTTTTTCTTAATAAATATGTTGTTTAAAATTATATGTAATAATGAGAAAAACGTCAAGCTTACACTGTTTCTTCTTTTTTCAACAGCTCATCTACTTCGTCTTCTAACTCAATTAACTTATCCCAATCATCGTTGTTTAACATTTCAAGCTGTGTTTCTAATAGCATACGGAAACGAGTTCGGAATACTTTTGCTTGTTTTTTTAATTCTTCAATATCAAATGCAACTTTTCTTGATTTTACTAACGCTTCGTTAATGATACGATCCGCATTCTTTTCAGCTTCACGTACAATTAATTTCGCTTCTTTTTGCGCATTACGTTTTACTTCTTCCGCTGCTTCTTGTGCAACAACGATAGATTTGTTTAGCGTATCTTCAATATTAGAAAAATGATCTAACTTTCCTTCTAATTGCGCAACCTTTTCTTCTAAAGCTTTTTTCTCACGAATGACTAATTCATAATCTTTGATGATTTGATCAAGAAACTCATTTACTTGATCTTCATCATAGCCACGGAATCCGCGACCAAATTCTTTGTTATGAATATCTAATGGTGTTAACGGCACAACGCCACCTCCAAGTAGTTATCTAAATTTCCTCTTTTAATTATATCTTTTCTTCGACAAAATAGGAGGATTTCCTGCTAAAAAAACCAATCATTTTAGTATACCATACAAAATTCTCCATTTGTCGCGCTTCGTTCTACCTTCTACAGAAAATATTTTACTTCTTCCGTATCCTCTAACCGAGAATACATCCCCTGGAAAACATTCATACGCAGTTTGCTCTACTGTTTTCCAATTGACTTTTACTAAGCCGCCTTTTATAAGAGGCTGTACTTTCTGCCTGGATATATGTAGCATTTCAGCTAACAAAACATCTAGACGAAGTGACGAAACTGTTCCAGATTTTTCTCCCCACTTTTCACCTACACGCAAAATTTGTTCTGCTTGTACAGGCGCGAGAGATACTTTCACTTTCCCTATTGATTGTAAGTTCATTTCAATATACGATGCAACTTCTTTTGCAACTGCGATTTGGGCACGATTTTCTTGAAGCAAAATATCACCACATTTTTCTCTTGTTAAACCAAGTGACATAAATGCACCTAATATTTGCCTGTGTTCTAGCGTGTAAAATTTGGAAGGATAGTCAATTTCTAATACTTCTATTTGAAATTCCTCTTCATTTAATTCTAGATAGTCTGGATAAATTAGTGCTCTTTTTCGTTCAGATTCAGGCATCGCACCATCAAAGCGTACAGCAACCTCTCCTTGCCCTATTACCATAGAGACAATTTGTTGCTGTCTTGGATCAAGAAAATCTGTTAACTTGACTTGATGGTACTCAGCCGCCTGTTTCCACTCTAATACTTTATCCACAAAGACCTCTTCATCAGGTCTAAAATGCTCGTAGATGCTCATGCAAGTAACCTCTTATTATAAGAAATAGCGGAATAAACTTACTAAACCATTTGTAGCAAGCTTTAACGCAAGAATCGCAACGATTGGAGAGATGTCAATCATACCAAGTGGCGGAATAAACCTGCGAAATGGTTCTAAATATGGTTCACAAATACGTGCAAGGAACTCTCCAAAAGTTGATTCCTTTGCACCAGGAAACCATGATAGGAGAATGTAAATAATAAGTGCCCACGAGTAAATCTCGATAGCATAAAGTAAAACTGTTAAAACTGTTGCCATGGCGTATTACCACCTCTTTATATTTGTTTCTTCTTCTTCACCGAACAACTCTGAAATTGCACCAACAATATCTACATTTTCAGGTGTACACATAAATGTTTTCGGTCCTATTTTTTGAATATCCCCGCCTATAGCGTATACAGTACCACTTAAAAAGTCAACGATACGCACCGCTTGATCTGTAGACATTCTTTGCAAATTAATTACAACAGCTCGTCTACCTTTTAAGTGATCCGCAATCCCTTGTGCTTCCGAATATGTGCGCGGTTCTAGTAAAACAACTTTTGAAGATTGCTTCGCCGTTTCAATGCTCACAACATTTTGTTTCGGTTGCACTTTTGCAAACGGAACATCCTGTTTTTCTGGGGGATCTTGTTGCTTTTTCATGTCTGTTTGCTCCTTTTCATAACTATATTGAGCTGCTTCTTTTTCTTCTGGTGTGTCAAAAAAGAAGTATTTTACTTTTGACCAACTCATAATAATATTCTCCTTCCTTTTACGCTTTCCCTACTAAAATCGTGCCCAAACGAATATATGTAGCCCCTTCTTCAATTGCAATCGTGTAATCATTGGACATTCCCATTGATAATTCTTCACATGGCGCATGTAACAACTCTAGCTCTTGCACCTCTGCTTGTAACATACGTAATTCCTTAAAGCAGCGACGAATATCTTCCTCTTCAGCTGTAAAAGGCGCCATTGTCATTAGTCCAACCACTTCAATTTTATCAAATTCTTGCAAACTTTGAATAAATGGAATTGCTTCTTCTATCGCTAATCCTTGCTTTGATTCTTCTGATGATGTTTTCACTTGAATAAAGCATTTAATTTTCTTTTCAGCGCGTTTTTGAATTTCTTTTGCAAGCGAAAGGCGATCTAATGAATGTAAATAATCAATCTCGTTAATGATTTCTTTTACTTTCCTCGTTTGCAATGAGCCAATAAAATGCCAATTCACTTTTGAACCGAAATGCTCGTATTTTTGTAAGAAACCTTCATTTCTATTTTCACCTAAATCAATAATTCCCGCTTCAATTACTTCGTTTGTTTTTTCAATCCCTACAGTTTTTGTAACTGCAACGAGCTTAATATCTTTCATCGAACGTCCAGCTCGTGCACAAGATTCTTTAATTGCTTCGTTTACAGCTGCTAAATTCCCTTGCACTGTCACTTGCTTCACTCCTCCTTAAAACCTATGAAACTCAACATTCTCCCCGTCTTACCTTGATCACGACGATGAGAGAAAAATAATTGTTCTTCACAGCTTGTACAAAGAGATGACATTACAATATGTTCTTCTTTTATACCTGCTTGTACACATAATATACGATTAACTTCTTTTAAATTAATTGCGTACTGACCATCAGAAATTACTTTATAAGGAACAGATCCGTTTACTACTTGCTGCGCTGCTGTTAATACACGATCATCAACAACATAACAACACGATCCGATTGCCGGCCCAATTGCGACATGAATTTCATCACTTGAAACACCTTCTGCATTCCACTTTTGAATCATTTCTTTCGCAATCTCTGTTACAGTCCCTTTCCACCCAGCATGCGCAAGTCCTATCATATCATGTGATGGTGCATAAAAATAGAGCGGAACACAATCAGCGTAACAAGATGTTAAGAGAACATCTTTGTTCGTCGTATAAATGCCATCCGTTTTTGGGATACCGTCTTCATATGAATAAACGCCTTTCCCTTTTTCTTGCAATCCTACTTTTTCAACATGATGGTCATGAATTTGTTCAGAGCAAATCCATTTTTCTAATGGTTTTTGTAACTTATTCGCTAAAATGCTTCTATTTTCATGAACATTCTCCACGATATCATTCACATGTAATCCTAAATTCATCGCATGAAAGGAGCCTGTACTTACTCCACCATCTTTTGTCGTAAATCCAACAGTAATGTTTCCAAGTTCTTTCCACGCTTGTAAATACAGTATACCGTCCACATATTTAAATGGTTCTCTCATAAAGGGCTCCTTTTAATTAAAATAACATAAAAAAGCATGGTACTTCCTGTCTATTTTACCATACTTTTATTTTTTCATAATGACAACTGAAAAAAAAGAGGAATTTGTAATATTCTTTAAGAAATTGTCGGTGTTTGTATTGATTCTGTTACAGAATTAATATTATCCACTCTCACAAGTATGACATCTTCCCCAATTTTCATAATTTTCTCCCAAGGGATTACAAATTCTACTTCCTTTCCAAATAGTCCAAGCATTCGTGTCTGCTTTGAAATAATTACTGCCCTAATCTTTCCTGTGTCTATATCAAAATCAATATCTCCAATATTTCCAAGCCTTTTTCCATCTGAAATATTCACAACATCCTTCATTTGAAACTCCGAAATTCGTATCATATTCATCCTCTCCCTTATATCATGAATTGTAAGTACGCTCTCAAATAAAGTGCAACCTTAATCAGTGGAGCTTTTGTTCCTCGCTACTAACTATTCCCCCATGCTAATCGGACTTTTACGGACAGTTGATGCGAGATAAATAGTATTTAACTGCTACTAATAGAGCATCCATTTTATTTTCATTATATGAACCGACCTACTTTACTATGAGCGCAAAATATCATATAAAAAAGGCCTCACCATAACTGGTGAGGGCCTTATCCTTGAATCGTCTTATTCATTTGCTTAATAGCAGACTTCTCCAAACGTGATACTTGCGCCTGAGAAATCCCAATTTCTTCGGCAACTTCCATCTGTGTCTTCCCTTGGAAGAAACGTTTTCGAATAATCATTTTCTCACGATCATTTAAACGCTTCATCCCCTCTTTCAACGCTAGTTCTTCAACCCACTGCTCGTCCTTTTGTTTTTCATCACTTAACTGATCCATAACAAAAATAGGATCTCCCCCATCATTATAAATCGGTTCAAATAGTGAAACTGGGTCTTGAATAGCATCTAACGCAAAAACAATTTCTTCATGCGTCACTTCAAGAACTTTGGCAATATCCATTGCTGTCGGTTCTTTCGAGTTTTCAGCAATCAATTTCTCTCTTACTTGCAATGCTTTATACGCAATATCTCGTAACGAGCGAGATACGCGAATTGGATTGTTATCACGCAAATATCTGCGTATTTCCCCAATAATCATCGGCACAGCATACGTTGAAAATTTTACATTTTGGCCTAAATCAAAATTATCAATGGATTTCATAAGTCCAATGCAGCCAACTTGAAATAAATCATCAACATATTCTCCTCTGTTATTAAATCTTTGGATGACGCTCAGTACAAGACGTAAGTTTCCATTCACTAATTTCTCTCTTGCGCTTATCTCTCCACTTTGCATTTCACGAAATAATTTACGCATCTCTTCATTTTTTAGTACTGGAAGTTTAGCTGTATCAACACCGCAAATTTCTACTTTGTTTCTCGTCAAAGTGTTCCCTCCTATCGGGAGTTGCTGTACAGTGTAAAGTATTTCCTTTGAAGGGGATTTTATGCATGTGGTTTTCTCTTCATTTTTCATTTTAGTTACCTCTTCTACTACAACTAAACAGAGTAAGACCAGCCTACATAAAGGCTGGTCTTACTCTTTACACCATTTTATTAAATTCTTTTCGTAACCTTTTTATGATTCTTTTTTCTAAACGCGAAATGTATGACTGTGAAATCCCAAGCATATCCGCCACATCTTTTTGCGTTTTTTCCTCTTCTCCAGCAAGCCCAAATCGAAGCTCCATAATTTGTTTTTCCCGATCATTTAATTGGTGCAATGCTTTCATTAGAAGGTGACGGTCTACAGTAGCCTCTAAATCTTTTGTAATAATATCATCATCTGTACCTAATACATCTGATAACAACAGTTCATTCCCATCCCAATCAATATTAAGCGGTTCATCAAAAGAAACTTCTGACCGATTTTTATTATTTCGGCGCAAATGCATTAAAATTTCATTTTCTATACAACGAGATGCATAAGTTGCTAATTTTATTTTCTTTTCTGGATTAAATGTATTGACTGCTTTAATAAGGCCGATTGTTCCTATGCTAATCAAATCTTCAATATTTATCCCTGTATTTTCAAACTTCCTTGCTATATATACAACGAGCCGTAAGTTACGTTCAATAAGCAATGACCTCGCAGCTTGATCTCCCTTTGGCAATTTATTCAAAAGAACTTCCTCTTCTTCTTTCGTTAATGGTGGTGGCAACGCTTCACTTCCACCAATGTAATAAATTTCATCGGTCTTAATTCCTAATTTCAGCAATACTTTATACCAAAGGTATACTAAATAAAATTTTAATTTCATCATATTATCCCGCCCTCTCATAATTAAGCAATTACCATCTTTTGTGAAATCAACATTTTTGGATGCACAATACATTGGTACTCTCCGTTAGTAGATAATTGTTGTGTATTTAAACCAATTAATACTTTGTTCACAACAATAGAACTTCCTTCATGATCAACTTGCACACTGTCTGGCTTAATTGCCCATAAAAATTGATTATCGACTCCAACTGCTCGGAAAGGAATTAAGCGTAATTTTGTCGCCCATCCAGAATCATTTTCTGGTATTTGAGGAATTTCTGTTTTGGAATAAATTTGTTCTGTTAACCAAACTGGTAAACAATACTCTAATAATGAAATATGCATAATCATAACTGGTGTTTTTGTTAATGGATCATAAAGCTGATTCCCACTATCAATTAAGCCGGCTAGTTCTAGTTCCTCTTCCCCTACTCGAATCTTCACTTTTACAATTTGATCATAGTGTATTTTCGTAACCTCTACGCTTTCAATACGCTTTTTAGAAAAATAATAAATTACTGGAAAACCAAAAATAACAAACAACCAACTAATTGGATCACCGTAAGAAATTGATTGAGATTGAACCAATCCATTTACCATTTCATTCGTTTGCAAAAAGAAATGAGTTCCAATTAATCCTCCACCAACCATAAAAGTTACAAAATAAAAAGTAAAAACAGTTTGTGCATAATTTCTAAATGTTGAAAACCCAAATGCTGTATACACAATAAGTAACGAGTACAACAGTTTCATAATTGGATGTGTCATCATAGAAGCAAAAGGAGTAAAGGCGAAAATAACAATAGTTGAACCTATAAATGCTCCTAACACAAGCCTCCATCTTTTGATTCTCTTTTTTAACACGGTGGCTGTTAATAAAAGTAAAAGAAAATCAATGCAGGCGTTTAACAACCAAACAATGTCGGCGTAAACAACCAAACAATTCACCTCTTTTTTTAAGTTGAGACTAGTATAATGCATATCCAATAGGAAAGTGTGTCAATTGGTGGAGGGGTTTTTTTGTTATTTTGTGATTTCTAGACATAATCTGTCGGTAAAAAATAAAAGTGTATTTTTCATAGAATAATATGAATTTCTTACTTATATACATAATAATTGAATTATATGTAAGCAAATTTACATCCTCTTTCTCACAACTTCATCTACAAATAAAAAAAAGACCTGCTAAGCAGATCTTTTTCATTCCAATAACAAAAAAGGAGCATGAAAGCTCCTTTTCTTTTATCGTCTACGACGGTTACGTAAGAATGCTGGAATATCGATGTCATCTGAATCTGTATGACGATCATGCACAACCGGCTCTTCACGTTTCATTTCACGCTTAACTTCACGTTGTTTTGAAGGTTGAGCTACTGGCTGTTGTTGCTGTTGCGTGTGATTCACAGTCGGACGGATAATTGGTTTTGGTGGCTGCGTCGAAGCACTATCATCAAAACCAGTTGCAATTACAGTGACAACAATATCATCTTTTAATCCTTCATTAATAACAGAACCGAAGATCATATTTACTTCTGGATCCGAAGCTGAAGCTACAATGTCTGCTGCTTCTTGTACTTCGTATAAGCTTAAGTTCGCACCGCCCGTAATGTTCATAATAACACCTTGAGCTCCATCAATAGATGTTTCTAGTAATGGACTAGAAATAGCTTTTTTCGCAGCTTCAGCAGCACGATTTTCACCATTACCAGAACCAATACCCATTAAAGCAGAACCTCTATTAGACATAATTGTCTTTACGTCTGCAAAGTCTAAGTTAATTAAACCTGGTGTTGCAATTAAATCAGAAATACCTTGAACACCTTGGCGTAATACGTTATCAGCTTCACGGAATGCTTCTAACATCGGCGTATTTTTATCAACAATCTCTAATAAGCGATCGTTTGGAATTACAATAAGTGTATCTACATTTTCTTTAAATGCCGCAATACCAGATGCAGCTTGCGTCGCACGCTTACGTCCTTCAAATGTAAATGGACGTGTTACAACACCAACTGTTAACGCACCTAATTCTTTTGCAACTTGAGCAACAACTGGAGCTGCACCAGTTCCAGTTCCGCCACCCATACCAGCAGTTACGAATACCATGTCTGCACCACGAAGTGCTTCTTGGATCTGTTCTTTACTTTCTTCTGCCGCTTTTTTCCCTACTTCAGGGTTTGCGCCTGCACCAAGTCCGCGCGTTAATTTTCCACCAATTTGCATTTTTGTTTCAGCTTTTGATAGATTTAATGCTTGTGCATCAGTATTCACAGCGATAAAGTCTACACCTTGTACACCGTGTTCAATCATACGGTTTACAGCATTGTTTCCGCCGCCGCCGACACCGATAACTTTTATATTCGCTAATTGATCTTGAGTAGTATCAAACTCTAACATGTCGAAATCCCCCTAGAACCTCATTTTTCGTGTCCAATTTTAATCCCATAAATAACGGAATACACGTTTTACTTTTGACATCATACGGTCATCATTTTGATTATTGTTGTTTTGATTACGAGTTTTTTGTTTTGCAGGTTGCTGTTGTACCGGCATTGGTGCTGGTACTGGTTCAAAATGCTCTTGCTTTTCCTGCACGTTTTTCCCACGTAATTTAGCTTTTTGATATGAGTGTTTAATTAAACCTACTCCAATTGTATATTGTGGCTCACGCACACCAATATAATCAGGAGTTGCTATACGAACATTTTCATGTAAGATATCATATGCAAGATCAAGAACACCTGGCATAGAAGCAATTCCGCCGGTTAATACATAGCCAGAAGCAACTTGCTTTATTCCTAACTTATGCACTTCATCTTGAACAAACATTAAAATTTCCTCTACACGAGCCTCGATAATATCCGATAATTCCAATTGTGAATACTGTTCTGTCTGATCGCTTCCCATAATAGGAACCGTAAACATTTCTTCTTCAGATGCTGTATCATAAAAAGCATGTCCATATTTCAACTTAATTTGATCTGCATTTTCAGTTGAAGTTTTCAACCCAATCGCAATATCCTTCGTTATATGGTCTCCACCTAATGGCAATACGCTCGTTGTTTGTAACTCTCCATCTTTAAAAATAGATAAAGTTGTAGAGCCTCCCCCAATATCAACAAGGGCCACTCCTCTATTTTTTTCATCTGAAGATATAGCAACTGTTGCAGCCGCTAAAGGTTGAAGACAAATATCAACAATTTCAAGACCTGCTTTTTCTACACAACGAAGTAGGTTATGTAGTAAAGTTCTCGAGCCTGTAATAAGTGTACCTTCCATTTCTAATCTTACACCAATCATCCCGCGTGGATCGTTAATCTCGTCAAGACCGTCTACAATGAACTGTCGAGGTACCACATCAATAAATTCACGTTCAGGAGCAATTGACACAACTTGTGCTGCATCTAGAACGCGTAAGACATCTTCATTTCCGATTTCACGATCTTCATTTGAAACAGCGACTACGCCATGACAAGGAAGTAGCTGTACCTGGTTTGCATTGACACCCACTACAACTTGCTCAATGTGGATTCCCACCATGCGCTCAGCTTGTTCAATTGCTTTTTTAATTGATCGAACAGTCTCATCTATATCGACTATCGATCCCTTCTTTAAACCATTTGATTTTACATTTCCAACACCAATTATGTTTAAGCTGTCATTAACCATTTCACCAATGATGACTTTAACATTGGATGTACCGATGTCAAGACTAACATATATTTCATTGCTGTTCATTCTTTGGCACCTCCTTCTTTATTTATACCATACAACTCAATATATGGAACAACAATCGCAACTTTACTATTTATAAGAAAAATATTCAACGTCTTTATACGTTTCCCTTTTTTAACCCTATACTTTTCTTATTTTTATTTAACATTCATTTAAGAATATCGCAGTAAACTGTGAATAACTGCTTATCTTGAAATAATTCTATTCCAAGTGTAAAGATTACCGCCAAGTATAAGTCTACACTAAGATGTACTCATAGAAAAGTGAAACTTGTACCAATCCTAGTATGAATCTAATAATTTTTACATATTTTTCATCAAATTAAGCATTCTTACAAATTAGCATTCATATAAAAGAACATTCGTTTCGTTTTATACGTAATAACGCAGTGAAAACTATCATTCTATTCTTTCTTTTCTTCAGCACCTAGTTCCTTCGTATAAGCCCCCACTTCTAAGTCAATTAACACCTTCTTACCAGGTTCAATTGTTTTTATAATAAGTGGATAAGCTTCCATTCGCTTTGCGAAATTTTGAATAGTAGTGCTCACTTCATATCCTTCATTCATATATAAAGTAAGATGATCTTCATTTGCGTTCGTTGGTGTATAACGAATTTCAGAAATAGACCTTAAAATAGTCGGCGTTACTTTTTCTAGTTCTGCAATTAACTCCTTCATTTTTTCCTCTTTAAACGGTTCAAAAATTGGTGCTGCAACTGGAAGTTTCCCATTCGGAAGTACATCTAATGTTTTCCCATTTTCTAATAACGGTTGTAATTTTCCATCTTTGTTTATATAGCCGATGGTTAAATATTCTTCTATATGAACATCAATTTTGTTTGGGAAACGCTTCTTTACATTTACCGCTTTAATTTCTTTTCGTTTCGTTAAGTTTTCTTCTGCTTTATGTGCTGTTACTCGGAAATAACTCGTGTCATATGTCACACCTGATTCCTTCATAACTTGTTCATCTGTCATATAATGATTTCCAAACACACTTATCTTTTTTATATTACTAAGTGGAGACCGAAAATAAATTAAAAAGAGTACTAATAAAAATAAAATCGATATGTATAAAATTAACCGATGATTAACAGGTTTTTTATTCTTTTTCTTTTGATGCTTTAACTTTGGTACACGATCTTGTAGTTTAATCACTTTACTATTTTTCATGTACGATCCCCCTATGTAACATAAAAAACGGCATGTTCCTCATGCCGTTCTTATCTTCTTATTATAACATAAATGATAATGAGCGGAACGAATAACCGTTATCTTCCAATTATTTCTACTTCGGTATGCATATCAACACCAAATTTACCCTTAACTGTACGCTTTATCAATGCAATCAAGTCTAATACATCTTGCGCTGAGGCCACACCAGTATTAACAATAAAATTCCCATGCATTTCAGAAATTTGAGCTCCACCTATTGTATAACCACGAAGCCCTGCTTTTTCTATTAAATCTCCTGCAAAATATGGGACTGGATTTCGAAATATACTTCCTGCACAAGGATGATTCCAAGGCTGCGTTTCACGGCGATAATCTTTATTCTTTTGCATGCTTCTTACAATTTCCTTACGTTCGCCTACTTCCAATTGGAATTCAGCTTCCAAAACAATACCAGGGCGTTTCGTTTGCAATACAGATGTACGATAAGAAAACCCCATTTCGGTATTCGTCAACCAATTAATTGTTCCATTTTCAAACAAAATACGAGCTTTCGTTAGTACACTCGATATGTCAGACTTATGAGCGCCTGCATTCATATACACTGCACCACCGACACTTCCGGGAATACCACTTGCAAATTCCAAGCCAGCTAATCCCTGTCGACTAAGTAAAGTTGACAATTTAATAAGAGGATATCCAGCACCAACTCTTACTTTATGTTTTTCGACTTCTAAGTGGTCTAATCCTTCCCCTAAACGAATAACCACACCTTCTATACCTTGATCAGATACAAGAAGATTCGAACCACGACCAATTACAGTCCACCGTGCCTTGTACTTCTTTACTAACTTTAGCGTTTTCTCAATATCAGCAACATGCTTTGGCACAATTAAAATATCAGCTGGTCCACCTATTTTCATAGTCGTGTAACGCGCTAACGGTTCATTAACTAACACGCGACCAACATTTGCTTCTAAAAGCTCTTTTACTAATTGTTCCATAGACAATCTCCCCCATATTAAGTCTCCTTATTACAGTAATATGCAGGGCGTTCACCTAATGTTATTTTTTAATAAGCTTGTTCATTACCTCATATAGCTTATTTGCTGCATCTGGAATACCAAGTTGTTTAGCAGCCAGTTTCATATTTTGTAATGTTTGTGTATCCAATAAAATTTCATCAATATCACGAATAAGCATTTCAGATGTTAAATCTTTTTCAAGTAGCATTTTAGCTGCTCCTTTATCAACAACTGATCGTGCATTTTTTTCTTGATGATTATTTGTTACATACGGACTCGGAATTAATACACTTGGCTTTCCTAATGCTGTTAATTCTGCAAGCGTTGTAGCCCCTGCTCTTGAAACAACAAGATCTACACCAGTCAGTACCTCTGGCATATTATGAATAAAAGGTTTAATAATAACATTATTCGGATTCCCTTTTTGTTTCACAGCTTCCATAACTTTATCATAATGTACTTCGCCTGTTACATATAATACTTCGTAACTTTTATTCCCAAATTGTTCAATCGCTTCTACAAAAGCATCGTTAATCGGTCTAGCCCCGCGACTCCCACCAAAAATAAGCACTGATTTTTTTGAAAGAGATAGTCCTACCGAACGTTTTCCTTTCATTCCATTTTGGTCCAATACTTCTGATGCACGTGGATTACCTGTCATAACCACTTTTGACTGTGGGAAATGTTCTGCAGCTGCTTCAAAACAAACTGCAACTTTATCGACATAACGACTTAAAAATTTATTCGTTACACCAGGTACACTATTTTGTTCATGTACAATAGTCGGAATACCTAATTTAGCCGCAGCATATACAACTGGCCCACATACGTATCCACCCGTACCGATAACAATATCAGGGTTAAAACGACGAATATATCGTTTACTATCTTGAACACCTTTTAGGAAACGCATCACCGTTTTTACATTATCAAGAGATATTTTCCGTTTAAATCCACTTATAACAATAGATTGGAACGGAATACCCGCTTTCGGTACGATGGTACTCTCTAATCCATTCTCTGTACCAATGTATAAAAACCTTGCTTCCGGATTTAATTTTTTTATTTCTCTAATTAAAGCAAGAGCTGGATAAATATGTCCTCCAGTACCCCCACCACTTACTAATACTCGCACTACTAATTCCTCCACTTCCCTGTTCTTATTCAATCGTATTTATTTCTATATACATATTGTATTTTCCACACATACGAAAAACCCTGTCTTTTAAACAGGGTTTAATAGCGAGAATGGCGACTTATATTCAATAATACACCTACTGCCATTAACATTAAGGTCAAACTTGATCCACCATAACTTAAAAATGGCAAAGTAATACCCGTAACAGGCATCAGTCCTGTTACAACACCAACATTAATCATTACTTGAATCGCAATCATCGCCACAATACCTACTGCTAAAAACGTACCATATAAATCTGGCGCTCCTAATGCTATACGAATCCCGCGCCATAGTAATAGACTAAATAATAATAACACAAATGAACCGCCAATAAAACCTAATTCCTCGGATAAGATTGCAAATATAAAGTCTGTTTGTGGTTCAGGTAAATAAAGAAACTTTTGTCTACTTTGTCCAAGTCCAAGACCAAATAAACCACCAGGTCCAATTGCGAGTAACGATTGAATAATTTGAAATCCACTTCCGAGCGGATCCGACCACGGATCTAAATATGATGTGATGCGTTTCATTCGATATGGTGCTGATGCAATTAACCCTACAAATCCCGCTGCACCAAGCAAACCAAACATTGCAAAGTGAAAGACCCTTGCTCCCGAGATAAATATCATAATAATACATGTCCCAACCATTACCGTTCCCGTACCAAGATCTGGCTGTAACATAATCATCCCAAAAGCAAGAAATACAAAACTTAGAGCAGGTAGTAATCCACGTTTAAAAGATGTAATTAATTTTTGTCGTTCCGCTAAAAATTTTGCTAAGAAAATAATCATCGCGAATTTCATAAACTCTGACGGTTGAATGGAGAATGCCCCGATTCCAATCCAACTTCGTGCTCCCCCGCGAACGAGACCTACTCCTGGAATTAAAACGAGAATAAGAAGAACGAAACAAACTAGCAAAATTACTTTTGAATACGTGCGCCACACCCAATAATCAATTTTCATTATAAAAAACATAGCCACTACACCAATACTCGCAAACAACAATTGTCTTTTTGCAAAAAAGAATGAATCCCCCATTTTATAAGAGGCCCAAACCGCACTCGCACTATAAACCATAATCATTCCGATTGTTAACAACGCAAGTGTAACGATGATGAGAATAAAATCAGGCGTTTTCTTCATTACCCATGAACACCACCTCTTTAGGCAGAACCTTTTGCCCTATGTAACAAAACATCAGTAGGTGTTAGCCTACTGATGTTTTGATTTACTTTATATAAGTTTATGCACAGCTTGTATAAAAATGTCTCCTCTTTCTTCAAATGTTTTAAATTGATCCCAGCTTGCACATGCTGGTGAAAGAAGAATTACATCGCCATCCGTAGAATGAGCGTAAGCTTTCACTACTGCCTCACCTAAAGTATCGACACTTTCAATTACATCTAATCCCGCTTTTTCAGCCGCTCTTACTAATTTTGGCGCAGTTTGTCCAAATGTTACAATCGCTTTGACATGTTTAAAGTATGGAATTAAATCGTCAAATTCATTTCCGCGATCAAGTCCGCCAGCCAATAAAACAATCGGTTGTGTAAATGCAGACAATGCTTTTTCTGTCGCTAACATATTCGTCGCTTTTGAATCATTATAAAACTTACGATTATTAATCGTTGTTACATATTCTAAGCGATGCTTTACACCTGTAAAATTTTTTAGCACAGCAGTAATTGCTTCATTAGAAACACCTAGTAACTTCGCAATACTCATCGCTGCTAAAATATTTTCTAAATTGTGCTTACCAGGTAAAACAATATCGCTTACTTCAACCACTTTTTCGCCTTTAAAATAAAGAGCGTTTTCTTTTATATATGCACCATCTTCAATTTCTTTCGTAGTCGAAAATAGTACTTTTTGTCCTTTACTTTGTGCCGATAACGTCATTACATCTGCATCATCCGCATTAATTACACTATAATCTGTTTCAGTTTGGTTTTTGAAAATATTCGCTTTTGCCAAACCATACTCTTCCTTCGTTCCATGGTAATCTAAATGCGCTTCAAATAAATTTAAAAATGCAGCAATTTTAGGTTGGAACGTCTCTACTCCCATCAACTGGAATGATGAAAGTTCTGTAACTACAACTTCATTTTCTTTTGCAGCTTGTGCAACTTCACAAGCTACTGTTCCGATATTTCCCGCAATAACAGGTTGCTTTTTGCCTTCTTTTAACATTTCAAACGCAAGCATTGTCGTTGTTGTTTTACCGTTAGATCCCGTAATTCCAACAAATGGGGCTTCTGAAATACGATATGCTAATTCAACTTCAGTGACAATCGGAATTTGCTTTTCTTTCGCCGCCACTAGTAGCGGATTAGAATATGGAATCCCTGGATTTTTTACGACAAGTGAAATGTTTCTTTCCAACAATTCTAACGGATGTCCACCACAAACAACATCCATACCCTTCGCTTGTAATTCAGCTGCAGGCACGTTACCCGCTAATGGTTTCCCATCATTTACAATAACGTTTGCACCTAATTCGTTTAATAAAGTAGCTGCTGCATAACCACTTTTAGCAATACCTAATACAAGAACATTTTTATTTTCAAATTCAGTTATAGTTTTCAATTACATCCACACCCCGATATAAATTCCTAACACAGCTAGTAAAAATCCTACAGACCAAAACGTTACAACAACGCGCCATTCTGACCAACCACATAATTCGTAATGATGATGTAATGGACTCATTTTAAAGACACGCTTTCCTGTTGTTTTGAACGAAATAACTTGGATAATAACAGATAAAGTTTCTGCTACGAATACACCGCCAATAATAACGAGTAACAATTCTTGTTTTAACAAAATCGCTACAGCTGCAATTGCTCCCCCTAAAGCTAGAGATCCTGTATCGCCCATAAATACTTTCGCTGGATTCGCATTGAATACTAAAAAGCCAAGTACAGCTCCTACAACTGCCATACAGAAAATCGCTACACCAAATTGTTCTTGAGCCACAGCAATAATACTAAATGCCCCGAATGCAATAGCAGCTGTTCCTGATAATAAACCATCTAAACCATCTGTTAAGTTAACCGCATTCGATCCACCAATAAGCATAAATAATACAAGAACAAAGTATGCCCATCCTAATTCGAATTCAACATCCGTTCCTGGAATCATAATATAAGTATGAAATGCTTGCCCTTTTCCAATTAAAAAGAACGCAATAGCAATTACAAGCTGACCAATCAATTTTTGTTTTGATGTTAAACCAAGATTTCTTTTCTTAACTACTTTTATATAGTCATCTAAAAATCCGATTAACCCATATCCAAATGTAACTAATAACAATAATGATACTTCTGCACCTAAATTGTTAAATTTAATCGCCATAATGAGCGTAGTTACCATCATGGATACATATATGACAATACCACCCATCGTTGGTGTCCCTGATTTCTTTTGGTGTGACTTCGGTCCTTCGTCACGAATACTCTGTCCGAACTTTAACTTTCTTAAAAATGGAATAAATAATGGCGAAAGGGCAACAGAAATTAAAAATGCTACCCCGGCCGTTACTAATAAACCTTGTTCAAGCACATGTAGTCCTCCTCTCATGCTGTTACTCTTTGTTGTTTAAACGCTCCGTGATTGCTTCTTTAGCGACTTCACGATCGTCAAAATGATGAACTTCCTTACCAACAATTTGATATGTTTCATGCCCTTTACCAGCAATAATAATGATGTCCGCATCTTTTGCTTTAGCAATTGCACAACGTATCGCTTCTTTTCTATCAATAATTACCTCGTAATTATTCCCATTTGCACCATTTACCATATCATCTAAAATAGCCTTCGGATCTTCACTTCTTGGATTATCTGATGTATAAATTGCATGCGTTGCATATTCTGTTGCGACACTTGCCATTATCGGTCTTTTCGTTCTATCTCTATCACCACCGCAACCAACAATACAATATACATTCCCTTTTGCAAATTGTTTTGCTGTTTTAAGTACGTTCTCTAAGCTATCCGGTGTATGCGCATAGTCAACAATAACTGTGTAATTTTGTCCACCATCAACAACTTCAAAACGTCCAGGAACACCAGCAAGCTCTTTAATTACATCAATAATTGTTTGCAAGCTCACTCCTGAAACAAGACCTGCTGCTGTAGCAGCTAACACGTTGTATACATTAAACTTGCCAATTAATTTCATCGTAACATTGACAGTTTCATACGGTGTTACAAGGGTAAATGTTGTACCGCCACTCGTCATTACGATATCTCGTGCCATAATGTCGCTTGCAACATCTATACCGTATGTTACAACAGTAGCTGCTGTACTTCTCATATACTCCTCTGCTACTGGATCATCACTGTTTAATATAGCGTATTTTTCACGATTATGATGATAACTATTGCCAAGCTGTGCAAAAAGCAACCCTTTCGCATGCTTATATTCTTCCATCGTTTTATGATAGTCTAAATGATCTTGTGTTAAATTCGTAAATACTGCAACATCGTAATCGCACCCGTGTACACGGCCAAGATCTAAAGCATGAGACGAAACTTCCATTACTGTGCTATCCACACCTTGTTCAACCATTTTAAAAAACGTCTGTTGAAGTGTTAGTGCATCTGGTGTTGTATTTTTCACCTCAAATGTTTCATCACCGATTTTCATATTAATCGTTCCGATTAGCCCCGTTTTATGACCATGTGCGCGCATAATTTCATCCATAATATGCGATGTTGTTGTCTTTCCATTTGTACCTGTAATACCGATTAAATGTAACTTGTGTGTTGGTTGGCCATAAAAATAATCAGCTAAAACCGCTAGCGAACGAAAAGTATTTTTCACAAGTACAACTGGAACGTCAACATCAATTGGTCTTTCCGCAACAATAGCAGCCGCTCCTTGTGCGGCTGCTTGCTTAGCAAAGTCATGGCTATCAACCGTATATCCTTTCATACATATAAATAAGCTTCCCTCTTTCACTTTACGTGAATCCGCTTCAATAGATGTTATTTCTGGATTTTCTTTTGGAACAACTGGAAAATCATGCAAACATGATAAAAGTGTATGCAACTTCATTTCACTAAACCCTCTCTACATTGTTTATTTATCTCTTATTTTAGCAAGTAACACGTTACCTCCTATTTATATAAAAATAGAAGGTAAGTGCTACTATAGCCTAATCAATAGATTTATTTATTAACGAGACACTTATCGTCTCAAATAAAGCAATTTCCCTATAAAAAACTCACTTCCACCAATTGTACCATAAAAAACAATCAGTTACCTTTAATTCCCGAAGTAAATTCTAACTTTTGAACCCTCTTTTACTTTAGCTCCTGCTTCTGGTGATTGTTTAATTACTTTCCCACCATCACCACTTATATCAAGCTTCAAGTCTACAAGTTGCGTTTGTAAATCTTTCTTTTTCATACCAATTAAATTCGGAACTTCCACAGTTGGTGTATCGCCCCATTTATATTCTTTCTCAACTTGCTCTTTTCTCGGTTCCACTCCCATTACAGGAAGTGCGTCACGAAGAATATTCCCAACAATAGGTGCTGCTACAACTCCACCAAATTGAGTGACTCCTTTTGGGTTATCCACAGCTACATAAACAACAATTTGCGGATCGTCGGCTGGAGCAAAACCGATAAATGATACAATGTAGTTATTATCTAAATATTTTCCGTCTTTTACCTTTTGAGCAGTTCCAGTTTTTCCACCTACACGATATCCATCAATGTACGCTCCTTTACCAGAACCTTTCGCTACAACATTCTCTAATGCATACCGAACTTTCTCTGAAGTTTCCTTGGAAATAACTTCCCTTTTCGCAACTGGTGTCTTTTTGCTGACAACTTGATTATTCTTCGGATCAATAAATTCCTTCGCTATATATGGCTGATACAAAGTTCCACCATTTACAGCGGCCGCTACAGCTGCTACTTGTTGAATCGGTGTAACAGAAACACCTTGCCCAAATGAAGTCGTCGCTTGCTCGACTGGACCAACTTTATCTAAATTAAATAAAATCCCGCTACCTTCACCTTGCAAGTCAATTCCGGTCTTCTGTCCAAACCCGAAATTGCGAATGTATTTAAACAACCGATCTTTACCAAGTCGATCACCGAGTTCAATAAATCCTGGGTTACAAGAGTTTTGAACTACCTCTAAAAACGTTTGGCTACCATGGCCTCCAGCTTTCCAGCAGCGCAATCTAGCTCCACCAACTTCAGCTGCTCCATCATCATAAAACGTATCTTTCTCTAAGTCTACCAAATTTTCATTCAAGGCTGCAGCTAATGTAATAATCTTAAATGTTGACCCCGGCTCGTACGTACTCCATACAGGTAAGTTTCTGTTATATACTTCGGGAGAAACACTTTGGAAATCGGCTGGATCAAAACTTGGCCGACTTGACATACCTAAAATTTCACCATTTTTCGGATTCATTGCAATTGCGATCATGCCATCTGGATTATACGTTGACTCCGCAATATTCATTTCTCTTTCCATAATTCTCGTAATGCGTGCATCAATCGTTAGTCCCAAATTCAAACCAGCTTCTGGCTTTTTGAAATCATCACCTACATTAGGCATTCTCTGCCCTTTCGCATCTGCAAAAAATCGCACATGACCTTTATCACCATTTAACTCTTTATCATAATATTTCTCTAGTCCCATAAGCCCTTGATTATCACTGCCCGCAAATCCTAATACGTGTGATAAAAAATTACCGAATGGATAGTACCGGATAGAATCCTCAGCGATATACACACCCTTTAAACTTAATCCGCGTACTTCTTTCGCTTTGTCATGCGATATTTTCCTTCCGCCTTTATCAAGCCTTACAATCGACTCTTTTTTTGTAATCCGCGTATAAATATCATCTTTTTCCACACCTAATACTGCAGCTAACTTCTCTGCAGTCTCTGCTGGTTTTTCAATTTGCCTCGGCACAACAAAGACGGTCGGTGCACTTTTATTCGTAGCAAGCTCCACACCATTTCGATCTAAAATCTTCCCTCGCTCTGGTTCAAAAGTAATATTACGACTCCATGAATCCTTCGCACGATCTGTTAACATATTCCCAAGAAAAAATTGCACATATCCAAGACGAATATCGATGATGGTGAAAATAAGTATACCCGATATAAGTATAAAAATAAGTCGTTTCCTAACTGTTACATTTGATACACGCATATTGGAACAAGCCTCCCTTACGCCTAGCTTGTTCCAATATATGCTTGTACTTATTTAATTAGAACTTCTTCCCTATTACCATTATGGCTTTTCTGCTTCTTGCTGTGGCTCAAGTGGTGGTACGAGTGTTACACCTAGTTCTGTACCAGGTTGCAACAATGTTCCTTCCGCCACACTTTGTTCCGTTACATATCCTGTACCAGAAGGTTTTAAGTTAAGCTTTAATGTTTTTGCTAAATTCATAACATCACGCAGTGCCCATCCCTGTATATTTGGCATTGTAGGCTTATCTCCTACTAAGAAGACTCGATCACCTTTTAATGTTTGTTCAGTTGCTTTTGGCACTTGCTGCTGTACTTTACCTTCACCTAATACAATTGGACGAAGTTTTGCTTTATCAATTGCTTTTTTCGCTTCATCCATCGTTTTTCCTGTTACATCCGGAACGACAGTTTGTTGCTCTTTCACATATTTCTTCGGATCCTTTACTTCATTTGGCTTAATCTTTAAATACTCTAAACTATTTTTCGTTACATATTTAAAGATATCAGCTAAAGGTTTAGCCCCGTTTTCATCATCTTTTAATTTCGGCTGTTTAACGGCCACATACACAACAAGTTGTGGATCGTCCATCGGTGCCATACCTAAGAATGAGAATATATAATTCTCTCTTCCTGTCATATAGCCACCTTTCCCGTCAGGAATTTGTGCTGTACCTGTTTTACCACCGACTGAATAACCATCAATTTTATATGCAGTCCCTGTTCCTTTCGGTGATGTAACAACACGTTCTAGTAATTGTCTTACTTGCGCGGCTGTCTCTTTGGTAACAGGTTTTCCTACTTCTTCTGGTTTATGCTCTAGCTGTACTTTACCTGTTATTGGATCCACAATTTTATCAACTGTATAAGGTTTCATCATTTTACCATCATTGGCAATCGCTGTTGCAGCTTGCACAAGTTGAATCGGTGTAACTGTAGAACCTTGTCCAAATGCCGTTGTTACTTGCTGTATTTGTTGATCAAATAAAATTGTATTTGACCCTTCACCAGGTAAATCAATGTTTGTTTTTTCATCTAATCCAAAACTGTGAATATATTTTCGAAAACGCTCTGGACCAAGTTTTTGATCCCCTAAAATTGCGAACGCTACGTTTGAAGATCGCTCTACCCCTTCATCAAAAGTAATAGAACCCCATCCAGCGCCGCCGTTATGATCTTTTATTTTGCGATTACCAACTTGATATGTACCAGACTGATAAAAGTCTTGCCCATTGTATACACCTTCATTAATGGCCGCCGCTAATGTGAAAATCTTCATTGTTGATCCCGGTTCAAACGCATTTGCAATGGCATCGTTATAATAGTAATTCATCTGTCCTTGGTTCGGATCATAACTAGGTTTACTAGACATCGCTAATATTTTCCCTGTCTTCGGATCCGCTACAATTCCAATTAAATTTTCTGGTTCATAATGTTTACTCGCTTCTTTCATCGCGTCTTCTAAATAACTTTGAATACGTTGGTCAAGCGTTAAATACATATTATCTCCATTTTTAGGTGCCTTTACATTCACTTTTCCACCGTCAAGAGATACACCTCTACGGTCCCCTGTATAAGCTACCTCACCATTAGAAGCACCTAAATACTTATCCAAACTCTTTTCTAAGCCAAATTGACCTACTGCGATTCCATTCTCATCAGGTCTGGCATGACCTATGACGTAAGATGCGAAATCACCGTTTGGATAAACTCTCGCATTTTCGGTAATAAAAGTTATTCCCGGCAATTTCAATGCTTCTATTTGTTCTTTCTTTTCTTTCGTCAAGCCCTTACCCAATGTTCCAAATTCCACTTGACTTCTGCCTTCTTTATTTAAAGTAGCTAAAATTTTATCTTCATCTTTCCCGAGTACTCCTGCGATTTTCTTTGCAGTATCCTCTTTATCCTTAACAGCGTTAGCCCCTTTTAACTCGGCTACAAGTTTATAAGAATTTGCATCTTGCGCTAGGACATGACCATTTTGATCATAAATTGTTCCTCGATTCGCTTCGAGAACTCCCTTTTTACTATGTTTCTGCTCAGCAAGTTTCTTTAAATCATGATTGTCCACTGTTCCGGTTACTTGTATGTAAAAAAATCGGGCTAATAACAGCAAAAAGAGCAGGAGGAAAAATATCATAAAATAACCTGCTCCCTTATTGGTATGAAATTTGGTCATATTTCTCTTCATCTTTTCTTCACACCTATTTGCCTTACTTTAGGCCTTTCACGTTATTCGCATTAATTTCTAGCCCGTGTTTTTTTGCAACTTCAGCGATACGCTCATAACGACTTAATTTCTCTACTTCAGCCTGCAATTCTTGATTTTCCTTTTGGTTTTTCACAATTTGTTCTTCTATCGTCGCTGCTTCTACATTCACTTGATAAAGACCCGCTTTATTCCCAATAAAAGCTACACAAGCATATAATAAAAATCCAATAAACGTTACATACAATAGCTTTTCAATTCTTGTAATTTTCGCTTTAACTTTTGGCTTAACCATCTGCTGTGGCGGCGTTTGAATTTGTACCTCTTCTTGCGCCTGTTGTTTATACTTTACAGCTAAATTAGTCATACCTCTCTCTCCTTTTTATCGTTTTTCAGCGATTCTCAACTTCGCAGAACGCGCTCGATTATTTTCTTCCAATTCAATGTCAGAAGGTAAAATCGGTTTTCTTGTAATAAGCTTTAATTTCGGTTTAAATTCATCCGGAATAATCGGTAGTCCCGGTGGTAATTGTGGCGTTGTGCTATTTCGCTTAAACGTCGTTTTACAAATACGATCTTCTAAAGAATGGAACGTTATAACACTAACTCTTCCACCAGGCTTGACCATATCAATTGCAGACTCCAACGCCTCTTCAAATACTTTTAATTCATCATTTACAGCAATACGAATCGCCTGGAATACTCGCTTCGCAGGATGTCCACCTGTTCTACGGGCCGGAGCTGGAATACCTTCTTTAATTAATTCTACTAATTCTCCCGTCGTTTCAATAGCCTTATTCTCGCGATACGCTTCAATTTTCCTTACTATTTGCTTTGAAAATTTTTCTTCGCCGTATTGGAAGAAAATTCTTACGAGTTGTTCATATGACCAGCTGTTTACAACATCATATGCTGTTAATGGGGCATCTTGATCCATCCGCATATCTAACGGTGCATCATGATGATAACTAAAGCCACGCTCTGGTGTATCTAATTGTGGGGATGAAACACCTAAATCGAATAAAATCCCGTCTACTTCTGTGATACCTAATTCATGTAGTTTTTCAGATAAATAACGGAAGTTGCTCTTCACTGTTACAAATTGTTCACCATAAGAAGAAAATTTTTCCTTTGCATTTTGAATCGCTATTTCATCTTGATCAAATGCTATTAATTTTCCACCATCTGTTAGCTGAGATAATAAATAAGAACTATGTCCTCCTCCACCCAGTGTACAATCTACATATGTACCACTCGGCTTTATATCTAAGCCATCTACTGTTTCTTTCAAAAGTACTGTTACGTGTTTGAACATTGCTGCACCTACTCTTTTTCCAATTAATTATGTTAAATACATTTCTCACTCTACAAACATTATTTACTACTAGAGGATGAAATGCTACTAAAGAACGACTCATTTAACTTCCAGCAAGGTAGCCTGCTATACAAATCGCTATTTTATTTTATTATATACTAAATTTTATCATTTTTTGCGGGAATTTAAACAAAAACCTGTCGAAAAAGATATTAATCCGTTTACATTTTGTGCTATTTTGTCATATATATAAACCTGGTACATAGCGATTCATTACATCAATATAAGATGGATAATTCAGAAATTTTTCACTTCACAGTTAATTCAACGGAATAAAAATAAAATCCTGCTCAAAAGAGCAAGATTTTATAGTTTTATTACATGATGTTTTCCATCCCATGAAAATGATTGTTCCATTACCCGGTCCACAAAATCAAGACCGAAGCGATTTAAATAATAACAGACATTCCACACACGTTCTTGCGGTGCTCCTAATGGACGAAGCGCAAATCGCACACGTCGGAATTTATTTAGTTGAACTTCATGCTTCTTCTCAACGTTTCTTTTCAACATTTTTTCTAACAGTTCAATTTGTTCATTAATTTTCAGTTCATTTTTCGCTGCAAACTCATTTAATCCTGGATCTATTTTTTTCACGAATAGTTGTAATGATGTATGAATATCCATTATTTCTTTTTTCGCTTCTAGAAATCGTTCGTCTATCGGTTCCTCTATTTGATTAGAAAGCCAATTGTCACGCAAATTATCTACTTTTTTTAGAAATGGATCAATTTCTTGCAAATCTAAATCGTGTAAATCTGTCGCTATATCTCGCTCCATATAAGTAATCGTAAGCCGTGGAACGACAGGTGGCATTTGGAAACCGACAGTATGAAACACTTGTTGCAATTCACTCCAATAAGCTAACTCTCCCGGACCACCAATAAACGCTAACGTAGGAAACACATACTCTTGCATAAGAGGACGCGTTACAACATTATTACTAAAACGTTCTGGACTTCTTTCCATCTCTTCCATCAATTCTTCATACGAAAATGAATGCACTCCATCTTTTCCAATAAATTTGCCTTGATTCTCTTCAAGCAATACTCGCTCATTATCAATTTCCATAAATATATGCACTGCATTTGCCTTCGTTTCAATAATCGGTTTAAATCCTAATTCCTTAATTACTTCCTGTTGATTATGAAGGCCTACTTGAATTTCTTTATATTTACTTATTGTGTGTTGTAAAAACGGTACTTCTAATTTTCTTAGGGCAGGATGATGAGAATCTACAAGAATCAAACCAGAATTTACGAACATTTTTGTAATAAGGTGCGCAAAGAAATCTACATATGTATGCGATTTATCTAAAGCATCCTCAACAAATTGTAATACATCCTTTGTAAAATTCGTTTCCGGATATGTTTTAAAAATCTCTTCGATCCATTTTCTACAGTCTTCAATAGAAAGCTCTGACTCAGAAGCACTCGCTTTTTTCGGATGACGATCATGAAAAATGGTCTTTTTTATTTTTTTATTTTTCGTTACAAATGTATGATTAATTTCATCCATATCATGATCTTCACCAGCAATCCAAAAGACCGGAACAACTCGAACCCCTAAGCTCTCTTCTTTTTCTTTTGCAAGCTGTAAAATCGAAATGATTTTATGCACTGTATAAAGTGGTCCAGTTAACAATCCAGCTTGTTGTCCAGCTATAACTACATATGTATTTTCATCTTCAAGCGCTTTTATATTTTGAATTGTAGATTCTCCCGCTTGCAATTGTGTATTATATTCTAATAAATGCGTTACTAAATCTTGACGGAAAAACTCTCTCTCACGTAAATCATGTAAACGCTGTTTAAAAGCATCTTCTGTTAACAAATAGTCAAAACATGACTCTATCTCTTTTTTACCGTTCACATAGTCCGCTACAACACCTTGTAGTGGAACAGAGATTTCTTTTATCTCCATATAATTCTTCCTTTCGTATCCTGTTCTCTCACCAACCCACATTGTAGTCAATGTTTCACGTAAAAGCAAAGAAAAACACTTATAATTCCATCCCTTTTATTGCATTATACAAAAATTGAAGTGTCGGAACGGATTGTTGTCGTCCCTTCGCTTCTTCTAATACATATCCGACAATCGCATTAATTTCCGTTTGTCTATTCTCTCTTACATCCGCTAACATAGATGATGTATTACGAGATGTTTTTTTACATACTTGGCATACCATTTGCCATACCATTCTTTCGTCCTCTTCTTTAATAAGAAATGCAACTTCCTCAAATACTTGCTCCATCATTTGATAAAAAAACGGATTTGCAATTAACTCTCCGTTCTCAACCCGTAATAATGCGGTCAGTGGATTAATACATACATTCACCACTAATTTATTACGCATAATCCCATTCCAATCATCTTCAATTTGAATCGAAAAATAATGTAAAGGAAAATGATTCAATACCTTTTCAAAACCATTAGATTGACCACGCACTACACCAAACTTTGTAACACCTATTCCAGTGTGATGTACTGTATGTTTCCCTTCTTTTTTCGCACCATGCTCCACGATCCCAACCGCTATACGTTCATTCCCTAATTTTTTCATAATGTGAAGGTGAGACATTCCATTTTGCAAAAAGATTAATGACGATTCAGCCTGCACAAAAGGTAATATGTCAGTTATATGATACTGCTTTACAGCAATAAATGTATAATCCAACTCCGCATCTCGCATACTTTCTATTGGTAAAACAGTTGGGAATACCGTTTCACTTTCCCCATCTCTAATACAAGTTACACCTGTTACATTCAATTCCTCAGCCTGCTTAGCCGTCCTTGTAAACAACGTAACATCCTGATTATTTTTTTGTAAATAAAATGTATATAGTAGACCAATAGCTCCTGGTCCAACAATTCCAATTTTCATCTTCACACAAGGAACGTGTATTAACAAGTGATATACGCTCCCTTGCCCTTCCCCCTTTACAGCTTATTAAATTATAATTGCATAGTTAAGGATTCAATTATCTTTTCACAAATGCAACCTCTTCTTTCACTATGTATATACTACTTATATACATAGTTCTACTCTTAGTTTAGCAAATCCTCAAAAAAATAATGAAAGAAATATTCTATCTTCTTCATAAAAACTAAAAAATGAGTTATAATATTATTATAAATATTATAACTTTTCTGCATTCAACAAGATATGAAAAGGATGTGATGTAATGGGATTCCCAAAAGTTGAGCGCTTGCTCATCAATTATAAAACATTAGATGAATTTAAAAAGTTTAAAGGTTGCGGAGCTCAAGAACTATCCATGTTGGAAGAATTAGAAGCAAACATTATTGAAAATGATAGCGAATCTCCGTTTTACGGTATTTATTACGGAGGATCGCTAATCGCACGTATGAGTCTATACATGAAAAGAAACGGCGGGGAACCATTTGAAATTACAGGACCTTACCTAGAACTTTATAAACTTGAAGTGTTACCGACTTTTCAAAAACAAGGATTCGGACAAATACTTGTTAACTATGCGAAGCAACTGAAATTCCCAATTAAAACGATAGCACGTATCCATTCAGCTGGTTTTTGGGATAAATTAAGTTTCCAACCAGTATCAGTAACTGATGGTGATTTTTATATTTGGCTTCCAGAAACAAATGTGAATGCGGTTACAAATGAAGAATCTGCATAAGAAATAAAAAAAACAGCTGCGTAACAGCTGTTTTTTATTTCTTTAACTTCTCTAATTTCCCATTCGAGCGAGCACCATTTCTTTCCGCTACCATTACACTTCTTTTTTGATCGATATAATCAAGTAATGTTCTATATTCTTCCTCATATACTGATAATCGCTCCAGAAGACGCTCTCGCTCTGTTTGTAACGATTCAATTTGTTGTTGCAACACCATTAAAGAGTTTTCATCTTTATAATTTCGTAAGAAATCAATAACATCATTCAACGTAATAGATTTCGGCTCTAATACCTTTGTCTCTTTCACTTCATAATTTTCTACCTTACGAAGTTGCTTTGCTTCTTCAATACGTTCTTTATACTGCTTTCTAACGCAAGAATTCCACCTAAATCCACAAGCTGCAGGTGTACGAGACAAATGTCTCCCCACTTCTTTAAAAGCGGACAGTTGGGTTCCACCTTCACGAATATGCCGGAGTACTACTTCTGCCAGAAGCAAATCTTCATCATCAGTCCAAGCATCTTGTCTTGTTGTCGCCATCTCTCTAGTCCTCCCTATGCATTTTTTATTAAGCATATGCAGTTACTAGAAAAGATAGAATACAACAAATAAAGAATAAGACAAAAAAAAATAAACGCAGAAGATATCTTCTGCGTTTATTTTCCCGCAATTACTTGCTGATTACTTCTTTACCTTTGTAAGTACCGCATGCTTTACATACACGGTGAGCTAATTTCGCTTCACCACAGCTTGGGCACTCTACCATACCAGGTACTGATAATTTGAAATGCGTACGACGCTTTCTTTTTACTGTTTTAGAAGTTCTTCTAAAAGGTACAGCCATTCTTCCCACCTCCTTAAAAGAAATAGTTATTTTCATATGAAGGCCTAAACCAGTCTTCCGATTATTTGTCAAAAAACTTTGCAAGTCCTGCTAATCTTGGATCAACAGTCTTTTCTTTGTTTTCCTCCGAAATCACTTGCCAGTCTTGACCTTGCATCGGTGCTCCACCAGAAACATCATCACTGAAAATTTGCATTGGAATCTCCAAAAGTATATTTTCCTTGATTACGGGCAGTAAGTCAAGTACTTCTCCTTCTAAACAATGAATTTCAGCTTCTGTTTCAAATTCTTCTTCTGAAGTTTGGAACACCTCAGTTGTTTTAATGTCAAATGGTAATGTCACATCTACTAAAGAGCGAGAACATGGTAAAACCATGCTTCCAGTTATATGTAGATGAAACGTAAACTTACCGGAGCCAAAATCAACTCTTCCTGTTACATGAACGGGATTAATTTCACGAATATCTTTCTCGACCTCTTTTAGCTCACTTACATCTACCATTTCATTTAATGTCAATCCTTTATTTCTCAATTTATTCAATTGATGGATGGACCATTTCATATCATATCACCTCAAGGCAACAAACAAAATTATAGCTAGCCATTTTATATTTGTCAATGTTTTTTCTTTACACTATAATGAAGTCATCATAGGAAATAATATATAGATTATCACGTTTTCCAAAAAGATGCTACATCGAAAGGAGAGATTACCATAAAAGCCAGTGGTATTGTTGTTGAATATAACCCTTTTCATAACGGTCATGCTTATCATGTGCAACAAACAAAAAAGTTAACACAGTCTGATATTATTATCGCCGTTATGAGTGGTCCTTTTTTGCAGCGTGGTGAGCCAGCACTCATCTCCAAATGGTATCGTACTAAAATGGCCTTAACAAACGGCGTAGACCTCGTTGTAGAGCTTCCTTATGCATTTGCAACACAAAAGGCCGAAACTTTTGCAAATGGTGCAATTTCGATTTTAAACGCCCTTCATGTTTCTGAGATTTGTTTCGGTAGTGAAGATGGAAAAACTGAAAATTTCTACAATACCATCTCTGTACAAAAAAATGAAGAAGAGACTTTCAATCGTCTTGTGAAGCAATTTATGAATGCGGGTAATAGTTATGCAAAAGCTACATCTGAAGCCTTTCAACACATCTTACCACCTGAAAAAACTGTAGATATGTCACAACCAAATAACATTTTAGGTTTACAGTACATTAAAGCTATCCTTTTACAAAATAGCTCCATGCAAGCACAAACTATAAAAAGATTCGCCTCTCATTATCATGATGAAACATTTCACGATCAACATATTGCAAGTGCAACAAGTATCCGCAAACAGCTATTTAATGAACACGGTTCATCTATAACTATTGAGCCTTTTATTCCGAAAACAACTGCTTCTCTTTTAGAAAACTACAAGCAAAACTATGGGACGTTACATAACTGGGAAAAATACTTTTCATTTTTCAAATACAAACTTATGACGATGTCTCCGGGGGACTTACAACATATATATGAAATTGAAGAGGGTTTAGAGCATCGTATTTTATCAAAAATACAAGACAGTTCATCTTTCTATTCATTCATGGAAGCATTAAAAACAAAACGTTATACATGGACTAGATTACAAAGAGCTTGTACACACATTTTAACAAATACAACGAAGGAAGAAATGTATAAAGCTAATATAGAACAGCACGCGCCGTATATTCGTCTACTCGGAATGTCACAAAAAGGACAAACTTATCTTTCTAAAAATAAGAAAAGAATAGAACTGCCAATCCTTACTCATACAAAATCATTCGAACACCCTACTTTAGACATAGAGCGAAAATCAAATGCTGTATATTTCTCCATAATGCAAGAACCTTTGCGGACACAAATGCTAAAACAAGAAGCAACACATCATCCAATTCGTTATGATGAAACAACGAAAAAATTCCTATAAGAAAAACCTCTCTTCTTCAGAGAGGTTTACTTTGTTTTACCCATTTTTTCCAAATATGTTAATGCATCATCCAGTGTGTCCACCGGTACAATTTTCATCTTTGTTTTAATATCTTTCGCAGCTTCAAGAGCATCTTTATAATTCGATTTCTCTACACCCTTTTCATTTGGCGCAAAGAACACTTCAGCTCCCGCATCACTAGCAGCTACTACTTTTTGCTGAATACCACCAATGGGACCAATTTCTCCTTTATCATTGATTGTACCTGTTCCAGCTATTTCATGTCCGTTTGTTAAATCTTCTTCAACGAGTTGATTATAAATTTCTAAGGTAAACATTAAACCCGCTGATGGCCCCCCTATTTCATGGGAATCAATTTTCACTTTCGGATCTACCACTAACTCTCTTTCTGTAACGATAGATACACCTATTCCAACGCGGCCATTTCCATTAGGAATTGTCTTTACATTTAAATTTTCTTTAAACTGTTTTCCACCTCGCTTGTATTCAATATTTACTGTATCTCCCTCTTTTTTCCCTGTCATATACTCAATAAATTGTTCCGTCTTTTCAAATGTTTTTCCGTCGACAGCTATGATGACATCTCCAAGCTTAAGCTTCCCTTCTGACGGCATTCCCTTTGTCACACCAGCAACTAGTACCCCTTTATTTTCAAAAGATACGGAACGATTTGCACGTTTATATGCATTATAAATTGCGGCGTTTTGTGAATCTTTCATTGCATAATTTTGGCGAAATTGATATTCTTCATCACTCTCACCTTTTTGCAATATTTCTTCCGCCTTCGAAACGTGTGTATATTTATTAAATTGCGCGGCTATTAAGTTCACAACATTTGCAGGTCCCATTGAGACTGTGACAAGCATAAAATCACCAGACTCTTTAGTTCCACCGTCAACTTGCACGTACGGCGCTAATTTCGCGGCCATACCCGGTTTTGTCACATAGTATGGCAAACGCACATAAACAAGTAGCATCGCCAATATAACCCCTATTAAAATTGCATATATAAACCGAAAACGCTTAAACATTATGTTGCTCCTTCCACTGCTCAATTAGTAAATAAATGTTTGAAATGTGTTTTTCTGCTTCCACTTCTCCGACCCGAATAATGTCTTCAATATGTGTAAAAGCACGCGAACTAAATTGTTCTACTGCTGGCCGCATCATTAAATCTGATGCTATTTGCCGATTCATCACAAGTTCATGCTGCATGATTTCAATACTCTGCATAATCACATCATAAATCGATGTAACCTCTCCATTCACCTTAATTGGAGATACATCAACAGCAATAACAATATCAGCCCCTAAATCTTTTACAACCGATACGGGAATACGGTCAATTACCCCTCCATCCACTAATAAGCGGCCATCTATTTTCTCTGGAACAAACACCCCCGGCACAGATATACTAGCTCGAACCGCCTCCGCAATCGGACCGCTTGTAAAAACAACTTTTTCCCCCTTCAAAATGTCAGTAGCCACAACAGCCGTCGGGATATCTAACTGTTCTAAATTTTTATTATATGTAAACATTTTAATCATATCTTTAATACGTTTTCCAGCAATAAATCCCATTTTAGGAACTGTAAAATCCAAATAATATTTCCTTTTAAAAACAGCGGCCAATCTATACAGTCTTTCAACGTCACAACTCGCTGCATAAAATGTACCAATTAATGCTCCTATACTACTACCTGCTACCATATGAATAGGGATGCCAGCTTCCCTTAACACTTTTATTACCCCTATATGAGCAAAACCTTTTGCACCTCCGGATCCAAGTGCTAAACCGATTTTTGGTTCCTTCATTTTTCTCACCCTTTAATTTTTTTCATTCCTTTTTCATACTTATGGTCTAAATTCACCACATATCCACGTATACTGAAATGAACGTTTTTGGGACAAAGGGGGATTTTCTTACATGTACGAAAAATGGAAAACTGCTTTTCTTACCATATCAATGTTATTTTTAACCTTTTCTCTTGTACTCCACCCCCAAGCTGCTTTGCAAGCTTCAATTCGAGGGTTAAATATATGGTGGGAAGTTGTATTCCCTTCATTACTACCGTTTTTCATCATTGCGGAACTTCTAATCAGTATTGGTATTGTAAAATTTATCGGCGTTATATTAGAACCACTAATGCGTCCATTGTTTCGTGTTCCAGGGGTAGGCGGGTTTGTTTGGGCAATGGGAATGGCTTCAGGATTCCCCGCTGGCGCCAAATTAAGCGCTAGACTACGCAAGAGCAATCAACTAACACAAATTGAAGCGGAACGACTCGTATCTTTCACAAATTCTTCTAATCCGCTTTTTATTTTTGGAGCGGTTTCTATTGGTTTTTTCAATAATCCAAAATTAGGGCTCGTATTAGCAGCAGCACATTATATAAGTAACTTTACCGTCGGGTTACTGATGCGCTTTTATGGTAGCAACGATACTTACATAAAAGAAAAACATACGAATCAAAAACGTGCCTTTCAAAATCCTTTTTCCATTCTCCACCAAACACGTATGCAAGAAAAAAGGCCAATCGGAAAACTACTTGGTGACGCTATCGTTTCTTCTATTCAAACACTGCTCATGATTGGTGGGTTTATTATTTTATTCTCTGTTTTAAATAAAATGATTACTGTTTTCGAAATTACAGAAGCGCTTTCTTTTATTATGCAACATATTTTATCATTCTTCCAACTTACCTCCCAATTTAATATTCCGATATTATCCGGTATTTTTGAAATGACGCTTGGAAGCCAAATGATCAGCCAAATAAATGAAACAACACTTCTTCAACAAGCAATGGTAACAAGCTTCATTTTAGCATTTAGTGGTCTTTCTATTCAGGCACAAGTAGCAAGCATATTAGCGGAGACAGATATCCGTTTTAAACCATATTTTTTAGCTCGAATTATCCAAAGCATTATCGCTCCTATTTTCACTTTTATATTTTGGGAACCATTTTATGAAAAAGTTCATTCTGTCTCGCCTACACAAGAAGATATTCCCGTATTTTTATTGAATCATTCTTTTACACTAAATGATATTTGGACAGCATTTATACACTACGGACCAATCTTCACCTTATTTTGTTTATATTTATATGTTATCTTATTGTTTTTACGTATTTATAAAGAAAAACCCCGTTCACTTTAACGGGGTTTGAAACTTTTCTTTTAAAGCTCGCTCTACAATCGGAGGAACAAGGTCTACTACACTTCCTCCATATCTCGCAACTTCTTTCACAATACTTGAACTTAAAAATGAATATTGATTGTTTGTCATAATAAAAAAGGTCTCTATATTTTCGTCTAATTTTCGATTCATTGAAGTAATTTGCATCTCATATTCAAAATCAGAAACCGCTCGCAAACCACGCAATATTGCATTTGCATTACGCATTTTTGCATATTCCACCAATAATCCACTATGTGAATCAATCTTTACATTCGGAATATCCTTTGTCGCCTCTCGAATTAACTCTAAGCGTTCTTCTACCGAAAAGAATGGTTTTTTTGATGAATTATTTAAAACAACTACATATACTTCATCAAATACTTTTGCTCCCCTTTTAATAATATCCAAATGTCCAAGGGTAATTGGATCAAAACTCCCTGAAGAAATAGCTATACTTGTCATTCCGTCCCCTCACCTTCATACTTATAAATCGAAATTGCTGTAATCCCATAGTTTTCCGCTCGTACTTTTACAAGTTCTCCTATAGAGTCAGGTAAAACCACGTCATCCCCGTGCTCTGCCATAATGATTCCATCTTTATTTAACAATCCATGTTGATCCATCACACTAACTAAAGACACAATTTTTTGAGCTTTATATGGAGGGTCTATTAGTATAAGATCGAATGATATTTCACGCTTTATAAGCGCCTTTACCGCACGCTCTGCATCATTTCGGTACACTTCAGCTTGTTCTTGTAGTCTACAGCTTTCTAAATTTTGATGAATGACTTTTATCGCTTTACTATCTCGGTCAACAAAAATCGCTTTATCAATCCCTCTACTTATGGCCTCAATTCCAAGACCACCGCTACCACCAAATAAATCAAGAGCGATACCACCATCATAATAAGGACCTATCATATTAAAAATAGATTCTTTCACTTTATCTGTCGTTGGACGCGTTGTATTACCAGGTACCGCTTTAAGTGGGTGCCCTTTACATTTTCCTGAAACTACTCTCATCTGTTGTCACTACCTTTATTTCAATCTATAGAGCGATTACAGCAAATTCATTCCAATTAGGTAATCGCTACCAATTCATACTATTTCATACTTTTTTCATTAATCTATTATTTAACTAATTGAAAACCTCAGTTAAAATAACCGCTCGCTATTTCTTTCATATCCATTTCACTATTTGCAAGCAACAACCCTCTATGTACATCAGTTCCACTTTACCTTTTTTATCCTATCATAAAATAAAAAAAAGAAAAATAAAAAGCCTAACATAAATTTTAATTTCATTATGTATATCTTCATTTAGATTGGACATAAATAAATATAACAACATCACCTTCGATGTTGTTGCCAACCGCGGAGAAGACTTACGTTTCCCCATAAGTTCTTCCTCCGGTTTCTCCTCTCCCTTTGCCTTCTTACTAGTTCATACTAGTATAAGAAGGGCCCTGCATTGCAGGGTTTTTTTCTTTGTCTACTTTTCATTTAAAAAGTGAGATGGTACAGTAAAAGAAAGAGGAGGAAAAAATATGATTCAACGCTTTATAGAACTCGGAGAAGGCTACTCTGATTTATATGAATTACTCGAAATTGCCAAAGCAAACAAAGAGCGTATAACACATATGTTACAATTTGAAACTGTAAAAAACGAAAAAAAAGTGTGTTCACTTGTTGTAATACTAAAACCTACAACTACTGGTGATTTCCAGCCATTATACATATGTCGTGAAGGCATTCCTGTACTTGAAAATAAAAAAAGCAAACGTGTTATTTTATTTGAAGAAACGGCAGAACAAATAGGGAAAAAAGTTACTACCTTTACTGTAAAACCGTCGACAACCTTCCCTGAAAAAGAACTCTTTTTTAATCATCTAATTGGTATTTTACGAATGAACAATTTCATTCCTCCAATGAAGTAACACGTTATTTCAAGTAAAAAAATCCCCCGCTAAATTTAGCAGGGGATTTTTTTATTAGCTATAATCGTATTCCTTCGCCCGATCAGGACGTGAATTTTCGAATTCCGTTTTTAAAAATGGGCGATACGACTGTTCTACTTTTTTTACAAAAGGAAGTTTATTCAATTTTTGCATCATATGCTCAATTTGTTCCATATCACAATATACAACCGCATATTTCAATCGTTTTGATATGTAATGAATGTTACCATATTTCCTTAAAATCTTGGCATGTTTCAATGAATGTAAATAAACAATCATACTTTGTCGTTGCCCGAACATAATCTTCTCCATCTTCTCCTTTTAAAAACTTATATTCTTATCTTTTATGAAAACCAATCAGAAATTTATGACATTAAAGGACAAACTCTGTATACGTTTTCTTCCATATTCTAAAAAACGGGGTAAATTACCCCGTTTTTTTACAACCACAACCGCCTCCGGTACCACAACCACCGCCACAGCCACCCGCATCAAAAAACGGATTTCCTGTTGGAACTTTAATGGAAGAGGATACCTCCGAACCGATTGCTACACTAACTTCATCTAATAACTTTTGTAAAGCAGTTTCTGCTTTTTTAAAGGCTGCAATTTTATCATGCAAATCTACAGAACGCTTTAATTCCCTCATTTTCGTTGAAACGAAAGTGTAGTCAGGATGATATTTACCAAAGCGTTGCACTTCTTCATATCGCTCTTTCATCGCTGTAAACTGTTGAATTAGCGTCTGGACATCTATATCTTCTTGTATATCCTTATAACACTTACGATAATCTTCTGCTATATCTGAACAAATGATTGATTTTGCAAGCTGCTCTGCCTTATCTAAAATCAGTACGCTTTCCAGCGTCGCTACAATCATGAGAGACACCTCCGAGTATTCATCATAACACATTTGGGACAGAACTACTAATTGAAGTCTCTCACCTAAAAGAAAGATATGCTTCTAACTTCTTTTCATATAATCCTCTTATACTCCTATACGCTAATATGCTCCGCAATATTGTATTTAAGAACATCCCATTTCCCACTATTTTCTTTCACATAGCTAATACATGCGTTTTTTAACGGCGTTTTAAATGTAATTTCCTCTGGTGTAATCGCATGTAAAATCGCTTTTATTGCATGTGAATGCGCAACAATGATAATACGCTTACCTCCATGGGTTGCTGCAACCTCTTGTAAAGCGGTAAAACAGCGTTCTACAATCTCTTCGTCCCGCTCCATACCTTTTACATTACCTTCTGCAATTAACTCTCTAACTGTCGCAACTGGTTTCCCAGAAGCTTCTCCAAAATTACGTTCCATAAATCGCTCATCTAATAAAATAGATTGCAATCCAATAGCCTCAGCAATTTCCCTAGCTGTTTCTTGAGCTCTAATTAAAGGGCTACTGATAATAATATCCCACGATTCCGCTTGCAAGGCAGCTGCACTTTGACTCGCTTGCTTTTTCCCAACTTCGTTAAGCGGAATATCTTCGCGCCCTTGAATAATCTCTTGAAAATTCCAATCAGTTTGTCCATGTCGTACTAAACAAATTTCCGTCATGCTGCAACTCCTTTTTAAATAATCCGCTTCTATTGTATCAAAAGTTCTGCATGACGGACATAGTTTTCCCTTCCAATTATGTTGTATTTTGCTGCTTCATATACTGAAACATATCGATCATAATGGAAGCAACTGCTAATTGATTTTGGAATTTTTCAACTTTATCTGGTATCGTTTTTTTGAAATGTTGCATAGCAGCTAACTCAAAGGCTTCTTTTTCTTCAGGGTTTCGCGTTAGTTTTCTATACCAGTACGGTTGCTCCCTAATATAGCGAGATAAATCCTCATCAGCCTTTATAAACTCCATAATTTCTGCTCTCATCCTCTTTCCCCCTAATCCTTCTGAAAGAAAAATGGATTATTTTCGGAAGTACTTTCTGCTTGCTGTGTGCGGTTCCCTTGAAATTGTTGAATAACTTGTTGCACACTACCAATGGCACTCGTCACATTAGCTAAATGGTGTTGCATTTGTTCCACATCTAGCTTTTTAAAGAAAGAAAGCATTTGTCCCATCACATCAGCAGTTTTTTCCTCTTCAGTTCGATTATCTTTTTCTTTTTCTTGTTTATTTTCTTTTACCGAAGAAAAAGCAGGCGCTCCATCAGGTCTAAAAGTTGCCCATATCGGATCTTCTTCACCAAGTAAGTACCATTCTTCATAAAACTGTTGCCAAGTTTTGTGACCACTTCTAACCTCATGAACCATTTTAGGGTGATGGTTTACAAACTCTTTAAACTGTTGAACCGATGGATGTAACGGTCCTTTTGTTGTTGGCATAATCCTCACCTCTTCATGTATATCTACTATATAGTAAGAAAAAAAAGGCACATGGTTCGCCTATTTTTAGACGATTCATGCACCTTTTTATTTTCGAATAAAGTTTTGAGTATAAAACTTATCGTACACCCCAACACCTAATCCAGTAAATTGCTCATTTAATAAATTTTTTCTATGACCTTCACTATTTAACCAGCCTTGTACCGCTGCAATTCCATCACTATGTTTCGCCGCTATATTCTCACCAGCAAGTTGAAAAGCTACTTGACCACGTTGCAGGCGATCTCCTAACGTACCAAAAGTAGGCGAGTCATGGGAAAAATAATTATTATCCTTCATATCTTTACTATGGCCAAATGCAACGTCTGCCGTTTGTTGATCCCACGTTAACAACGGTAATTCATGACGACTTCGAATAATATTTGTTAAATCTAGGATTTGCTGCATATTTCCATTTTCTACTTGCTTCATTTTTTCTGGAGTCAATGGTTGTTCCGCTATTAATTCTCCTGAATAAACAAGCTGATACGGTCTTTGGCGTAATAACGTTTCATCATCCATATAACGAACACCAACAAGCTCATGTGTAAAATGATCAAAGTATAATTGTGCCCATCCATCTTCTACAGGTATTAGTGGTTGTTCAATTACTTCTGTATCAGATAACTCAAATTGATAACTATTTTTTCCTCTTTTTAATGAAATCTCATGTGAAATCGGATTCTTTTTATATACTTCTTCATACTTTTCATTTATATAATAAGGTGTCACCTTAACTTGTTCACCAGCAACATACGCCGTTACAACTTTACGTTCAGCAACTCCAAATTGAACATACTGATTTAAATCTTGATTATACACCCACCATTCATATCCATAAGCAGACGGCTCTATTCGAGACGGTTCGCCCCACTTTGCTAATAAATTTTCAGAGTCCCCACCAATCATATTTAAAACAGTGTCTGAGGTTTCTTCATTTATTTGCTTTTTCTTTTTCACAATTTTATTTTCTTGCTTAGAGTGAGATGGGGTTAATATATATTGCGAAACGAGTAATTTCCCGTATAAATCCACAGCTAAAATTAAAAATGTAATGATTACGATACGTAATACTTTTTTCAAACGATATACCTCCTGAACAAAACATAAAATTGAGATATACACAAATCCTTTTCTTTCCTTTTTGTGTGTACCGTACTCTTTTCACTATATCATATTTTCACGAAAAAAGTCTGGATTATCCCTTTTCTCTCAATATGAATTGCACTTTCTTATTATTCATACTATTATAAAAATAATAGTATGAATAATAAGAAGGAGGTATTTTATGCAATTTACAAATGCGAAGTTTAATGATGCAGTCGTAGATTTAACTCTTTTAACTGAAATCATGGAAAACAACCATTTTGTACTCGCTGGACAATGGGATTATGAACGCATTACATATGATTATAAATTTGAAATATTAAAGGATATTTATTATTTACGTGTACAAGGTTTTGCTGTTGACGGTGACATCGGCGGTAGACACGCTCAAGTAAAACTATTACCCCCCTTATTAGGAAAACATTATTATCCTCATGGCGTTGAATATGGTGATGATGAGATTTTCCCAACGAATGTACTTCAAAAAAGCGAACAACTCCTACAAAATATTGAAAAAGAATTGAAAGAACTTCAGATTATTGAATAACAAAAAACGAGGGCATCAATAAGATGCTCTCGTTTTTATTTTGTCTGCAAATAAGGGGGTAATTCTTGCAACTGCTCTTTATCCTTTTCACGCTCTCTACGTGCCCATTTAAAGAACACATAGCCGATAATCGTACCGTACACTATTTCCTGGACAATTTTCATAATGATACCGCCTGTTTGCTGGTCTTGTACTACCGGCATCCAATGTAAAAATTCTGGTCCGGTTATATTTAAATCTGATAAAGTACCCGCTGGTACACAAAGTTCCATCGCCTTCATCCAAGCGGCTGGATCCGTATATGTTGCAAATAATGGTGCAGTCGCAAAAATTATTAATGCACAAGCTGGTGTTAATAATATTCCATTAGCAAACATGTAACCAAGCTTCTTTATATCACTTAACGTTTGATATTCCGGCAACGGATTCAGCATAGGCCACCACATCATTATTGCTGCAAAAAACAATATAGCAAGGCAAATAGGATGCGCTATTTGACTTTGTTTTACTGTATCAAAAACAACTGGCAAATGATAAAAGGAAAACAGACCGTTAAATACGAACAACGCAATAAGCGGCTTTGCAAAAACCTTTAGCACAATTTGAACGAACTTAAAAGAAGTAATATATTGATATAACCATACAGGTATACCAAGCAGTAATAACGGGGGAACTGCAATATACATTATCGCCATTTCGAACATATGCGCGCTAAATATAATATGACCAATTAAATCAATAGGTCCTCCCTTTACAAAATACAAGAGGACAATCCCAGTCGTAAAATAAAAAATTTGCTTCTTACTTACCTTCGTCGCATTTTCAAATCGCGTTCTATATGGTCCAATAATTAAAAAGTACCCAATAAGAATCGAAAGCATAAATAATAAAAAGATCGGACTCCATAGAGCTTGAAAACCAAATATCCATAAGTTACTCATTGTCACACCCACCTTCTTAAGGTTATCCTTTCACATAATGTGAAGAGGGAGCTGTGACAACACAAGCTCCCTTATTTTTCACTTTTCAAATCCACACGATCGTCATAAAAGCTAAAATTGTAATTAACCCTATTAACAGACCAGAATAAAGAAAGAAACTTGCCGCTTCATGTCCTTTATGACTCATATGCATAAAATAATACAATTGAAAAATTACTTGTACCACTGCTAATAGTAAAATAAACGGTACAGAGAAAGTCGGACTAAAAGTTTTCGGATATGCAACTGCTACAAATGCAACTAATGTTAAAAAAATCATTAATGCAAACGTAATAACTTGATGCCTCATCTCCTCCGCACTTTTTCTCTTCCGATAAACAAGATCAACTTTAGGGTTATTCGTTTGCTTTACGGCCATTGTTTATCCCACCATTCCCATTAAATATACTACAGTGAAAATAAACACCCAAACTACGTCAATAAAGTGCCAATAAATAGATGCAACATAAAACTTTGGTGCATTGTATAAATTTAAGCCTCTCTTCGCATTTCTAAAGATTAATGTTAAAATCCAACATAATCCAAACAACACGTGAAGCCCGTGTGTACCAACAAGAGCATAGAATGCAGAACCAAATGCACTACTTCTCATAGTATGCTTAAATTCATGCGTATAATGATAAAACTCATATATTTCAAACCCCAAAAATCCTAAGCCAAGCAACACTGTTACAAGTAACCAAAGTTGCATTTTCTTAAAGTTGAAATTTTTCATATGATACATTGCATATACACTCGTTAAACTACTTGTTAACAAAAGCATCGTCATGATGAAAACGAGTGGCATTTGAAACATCTCTTGAGATGTTGGTCCGCCATTTGTAGAGTTCTTTAACGCTAAATATGTGCCGAATAAGGAAGCGAACAACACCGTTTCGCCTCCAAGAAATAACCAAAAACCGACAAACTTATTTTTCCCCTCAAGGGTTGCTTTTTCAGGCTCTGCTGGAAATGTTTCATTCGTTAATTTTTCATCTACATGCATTATGCCTTGCCCCCCTTATCCTCTAAATCTTCTTTATGAATATGATATCCATGATCATCGACTACTGAGCGAAGGAACATTGTGCCAAATGTAATGATTAAACCAATAATTGCTACTAACAACCAAAACTTATCTTTTCCACCCTGCATATACATCGCACCAAACGCGGCTATAAATAAACCTAAAGAAATGATAAACGGTGAAAACGAAGGGTTTGGCATATGAATATCACCAACTGGTTCCGCAGCTGTCATCTCTTTATTACCCTCACGTTTTTCAATCCAAAACGGATCTAACCCGCGAACAAATGGTAATTGTTTAAAATTATATTCCGGTGTAGGTGCTGGCATTGTCCACTCTAATGTACGTGCATCCCATGGGTCACGACCAGCCTTCTCTTTTGACACTGTTGTTTTAATTACATTGAATAAAAGAACGATTGTGCCAAGAGCCATAAATACTGCTCCAATAGAACTAATCATATTCCCCATTTCTAATCCTTGTCCCTCTAGGTATGTGTAATAACGACGTGGCATACCAATTAATCCAAGGAAATGCTGAATAAAGAACGTTAAATGGAAACCGATAAAGAATAACCAAAATGTTATCTTTCCTAGCGTTTCATTTAATACCTTATTAAACATAAGTGGCCAATAATAATGTGCACCTGCAAGTAAACCAAATACAACACCGCCGACAATTACATAATGAAAATGTGCTACTACAAAATAATTATCATGAAATTGATAATCAGCTGGTGCAGATGCAAGCATAACGCCTGTAACTCCACCCATAACGAATGATGGAATAAAAGCTACTGCCCACATCATTGGTGTTGTAAACCTAATACTTCCACCCCACATTGTAAAGAGCCAGTTAAATATTTTAATACCTGTTGGAACTGCAATCGCCATTGTTGCAACTGAGAAGATAGCGTTCGCAACAGGACCAAGACCAACAGTAAACATATGATGCGCCCATACCATAAACCCTAAAAAGCCGATTAATACAGTCGCGAACACCATTGATGAATAACCAAATAATCTTTTTTTCGAAAATGTGGCGAAGATTTCTGAGAATATTCCGAAAGCTGGGAGTATAAGAATGTATACTTCTGGGTGACCGAAGATCCAGAATAAATGCTCCCATATAATTGTATTCCCGCCCAATGCCGGATTAAAGAAACTTGTGCCAAATAAGCGATCTAGCATTAAAAGACCTAATCCTACAGTTAATGGAGGAAATGCGAATAATATAAGTGACGATGTTACAAATGTTGTCCATGTAAACATTGGCATGCGCATATAGGTCATTCCTGGCGCTCGCATATTAATAATTGTAACAAGGAAGTTAATACCTCCAATTAATGTACCGATACCTGATATTTGCAAGCCGAGTACATAAAAGTCAACACCATGCCCTTTTGAGGCTAAAGCTAAAGATGCATACGATGTCCAACCTGCATCAGGTGCTCCTCCTAAAAACCAACTTAAATTTAAAAATACTCCACCAAAGAAAAATAACCAGAATCCGAGTGAATTCAAAAATGGGAACGCCACATCACGTGCTCCAATTTGAAGTGGTACTGCGGCGTTCATAAATGCAAACACGAGTGGCATAGCTGCGAGGAAAATCATTGTTGTACCGTGCATCGTTAATACTTGATTATAAGCATCCCCAACAAGAAAAGCATTGTTAGGAATCGCTAACTGAAGGCGAATAAATAGCGCTTCTATTCCGCCTATTATAAAAAACACTCCACCTGCAATTAAATAGAGAATGGCAATCTTTTTATGGTCTACTGTCGTTAAATAATCCCATATGACAGCACCCATCCCCTGTTTTTTTGCTACAGAACTCACGTTTTCAACCTCCCCTTCGCAAATGATCCCTCTTTACTTTTCAATCTTTAACGTTTGTAAATATGCATTTAATGCATTAATTTGATCATCCGTTAAGTTGCCATATTTACCAGTCATTTTATTACCTGGCTTCATATTTTCAGGATCTTTGAGCCATTTTTTTAAGTTCTCTTCATTGTTTTCGGCAATACCAGCAACTGTATCGCGATCTGCAAAGTTTGCTAGGTTCGGTGCGATACGAGCAGAAGGTGGTCTACTATCATTTGATCCAACCGCATGACAACCAATACAGCTTTTATTAAATATTTCTTGACCTTCTTGCGCCTTTGTAGAAGCTACTTCTTTTTTTCCATCAATCTTCTTCATATCAGCAAGCCATTTTTTGTACTCGCTTTCATCCAGAGCTTTCACTTTGAATTGCATTAAAGAATGTGATGGGCCACAAAATTCTGTACAAAAACCATTATAAGTGCCCGATTTATCTGCCTTTAACCACATTTTGTTTACATTATCTGTATTTGTATCCATTTTCCCAGCTAAAGATGGAACCCAAAACGAATGTTTAATATCGGCACCCTTCAAATTCAAATACACTTTCTTACCTGTGGGGATGACTAAATCTTGAGAAGTTACTATTTTTTCTGATTTGTAAGAAAATTCCCACCAATAAAGATTCGCTGTTACATCAACAACGATAGTATCTTTATCAATATTCTTTTTCTCCATCGCACTTACATCAGCAAGCTTGAATGTATATGTAACAGTCGGAACAGCCAAGATTAACAAAAGAATAATCGGAATAACTGTCCATATAATTTCTAGTTTGTGATTTCCTTCAACTTGCTCTGGAATATAATCTTCCTCACCCTTTTTTTGTCGGAAACGCACAATTACATATAAGAAAATAATAGTAACTACAAGTACTACTCCTATCATGATTGCACTCGCTAGTAAGAGCAAATCATATTGCATTTTTGCTACTTCTCCTTGCGGAATTAAAGTAGATTGAAAGGCTTTACCGCATCCCCCTAACAGTAAAGCCAGCAGTGAAACGAACGAAAGCAGTCGCCACTGTTTCTTCATACAAACAACCCCCACTTTCTTTGTGAATTAGATTGTACTTTATAGTTAAGTAAAGTAAATCTCAACGTAAAGAAATCCAATCATGTCGTTGTCTTAGAAGAATGTAACTACAATCATTGACACAAATAAGATTGTTAAGTAATTCAGGGAATAAACAAACATTTTTACGGACCATTTGATGTCATCTTGCTTACGGAAGCCATAAAACCCTAGTACGATCCATCCGATGTTAAGCAATGTTGCAATTACCATGAATGTTATTCCAAGCCCACTCATATAAAATGGTAGTGGTAATAAACATACTGTCCAAATCATAATCTGACGTTTCGTAATATCAAATCCCTGTACAACAGGAAGCATTGGGATTCCTGCATTTCGATATTCATCAACACGTTTCATCGCTAATGCGAGGAAATGTGGGATTTGCCAAATAAACATAATTAAAAATAACATCCAAGCAATTGGATGATTTAAAGACGGATCAATTGCCGCCCATCCAATTAAAGGTGGAACTGCTCCTGATATACTACCTACAACAGTATTTAATGTATATTTTCTCTTCGTCCATAACGTATATAAAACAACGTATGTGAAGGCACCAATAAATGAGATGAATACTGCCATTGGTGTAGTAAGTAATAAAAATGCAAATCCAAGTAGTAAAATTACAAGTCCAAATGCCAGTGCAAATCCAGGTTTATATTTACCTGTTACCGTTGGACGGTTTTTTGTTCTTTCCATTAATGGATCGATATCTCGGTCAATGTAGTTATTTAAACAACATACCCCTGCCATAATTAATGCAGAACCAACGATTGTGAAAAACAGCTTATCTAGATGGTCCATAACACTTAATCCATTAAAATGTAAAGCCAGCCAAAATCCTGTAAATACAGTAAGTGTATTTGAGTTTACAATCCCCATTTTAACGAGTGCTGATAAATCTTGTAACCGAGTTGTTTCCGGTACACTTGAAACAGCTGACTCATCATGCAGCTCACTTGTTGCATGGTTCATCACTTTAACCCCCTCTTAAACCTATCATCTTTCTTAGCTTTTATTTCATATGAAATATTTCGCTTTATATAGCAATATTATTACAGTAGAAATATTGTTAACCCATTCTACTACTAATCTACGCCCATACTCCAATATATTAAATCATATTTCCCGAACTTTTTGTGAAGAAAACATGAACTTTTTGTGTCGAACATTAAAAAACTTTATTCTACTCTATCCTTATCATAACACGATGTTATCTTCTATAATAAACTATTTTGTCATATTTAGCATATATTCTCCCTATTTCTTTTTAAAATCGCCTTATTTTCACCTAAAATATGTATGTTAATTCCCATTTTTTCCTTCGCGATACGTACATTGCCCTCACCCTTCATTTCTTTGCTATTTTATTATTTTTTATATATCATAGGACTGTAGCACGTTTTATTCTATACATAATGGAATGAAAATATTTCGCAATAACTTCATAGCAGAAAGATGGTGAAAGAGATTGCAACGCTTTATTAAATGGTTAGCAGTCATTACAAGTCTCGATTTACTAATAGTTTTACTAGGAGGCGCTTTAGTTACAAAAACAGGGTCTGGCCAAGGATGCGGTAAATCATGGCCACTTTGTAACGGTGAATTGATTCCATCTAATTTATCAATGGAAACTATTATTGAGCTAAGTCACCGCCTTACATCAGGATCGGCAGGAATCCTTGTTACTCTTCTTTGTATTTTGTCCTGGAAATATTATAAACATGTGCGCGAAACAAAGACGTTAGCAATTTTATCCTTCGTATTTTTAGTAGCCCAAGCATTAATGGGAGCGGCGGCAGTTGTTTGGGGACAAATGCCTGCTGTATTAGCTATTCACTTTGGTATTTCCTTAATTTCATTTGCTTCTGTTATCTTGTTAACGTGTCTTATTTTTGAAATTGATCAAAAATTCGATGCACGTTCTCTTATTATGGACAAAAAAATGAAATTTCATATTTACGGTGTAACAATTTACAGTTATATCGTTGTCTACACAGGAGCTCTAGTACGTCACGAACGAGCGAGCTTAGCCTGTCCAGACTTCCCTTTATGTAGCAAAAATAGACCTATGCCAACTCAACTACATGAGTGGGTTCAAATGGGACATAGAGTTGCAGCGATGTTAATTTTCGCTTGGATACTATATGCGATGATTATCGCTATTCGCCATTACAAACAGCAACGTGTAGTATACTGGGGATGGATTATTTCATTTATCCTTGTTACACTTCAAGCTGTAGTGGGAGTTTTAGTCGTATTTACAAATGCTAGTTTATCAATGGCATTATTACATTCTCTCTTCATTTCTTGCTTGTTTGCTGTACTGTGCTATTTAGTTATGTTAGGTACAAGAAGTACGGTCAATGCAAAAGAAGCTGAATTGAATTCTAAGCAAAATAAAACAAAGTAAAACTTTAATCCCTTGCCAATTCGGCAAGGGATTATTTATACTAAAAAAAGAGCTGCTTTCACACAGCTCTTTTCTTTATTTTAGTGATCTAACTCAATGAGTAAGTCACCCGTTTGAATTGCATCACCATCATTAACATATACCTTCTTCACTTTACCATTGAACGGCGCTTGAACTGTCGTTTCCATTTTCATCGCTTCTGTAATTGCCATAGACTCGCCTTTTTTCACTTCATCGCCTTCTTTTACAACTACTTTAATAACTGTTCCTGGCATTGTTGCACTAATATGGTTTGGATTTTCACGATTCCCTTTCACACGTTGTGCAACTGTTGCTTTTACACTTTCGTCTTTCACAACAATCTCACGTGGTTGACCGTTAAACTCCAAGTAAAGTACACGGTTTCCATCTGGCTGAGGCTCCCCGATTGATACTAGTTTAACCATCAATGTTTTACCTTGTTCGATTTCCACATCGATTTCTTCACCTAGTCTCATTCCATAGAAGAATGTCGGTGTATCAAGCACAGATACGTTTCCATAAAGCTCAGCAACTTTTTCGTAGTCCATAAATACTTTTGGATACAACGCATATGCGACTACATCAAAAATCGTCACTTCGCGTCCAAGTTTATGGAATAACTCTTCTTGTAAAGCATCGAAATCTACTGGCTCTAATAATTCACCTGGTCTTACTGTTAATGGCTCTTTCCCTTTTAGAATTATTTCTTGTAATTTTTTCGGGAAACCACCATATGGTTGTCCTAAATCTCCCGAGAACATTTCAACAACAGATCCTGGGAAGTCCATAGAATGTCCACGCTCTAAAATATCTTGTTCTGTTAAGTGATTTTGAACCATAAATAATGCCATATCACCGACAACTTTAGATGATGGTGTTACTTTTACAATATCACCAAACATATCATTAACACGGCGATACATTACTTTAACTTCATCAAAGCGATCTCCTAAACCAACCGCTTTCGCTTGTTGTTGTAAATTACTATACTGTCCGCCTGGCATTTCGTGCATATATACCTCTGTGTGAGGTGCATTCATACCACTTTCAAACGGCGCGTAGTATTTACGTACATCTTCCCAGTAATGAGATAGTTTTTCTAATGAATCTATATTAACGTCTGGCTGTCTTTCGTTTCCGCCTAACGCATAGTATAGCGTGTTCGCACTTGGTTGTGACGTTTGACCAGCCATAGAACTTACTGCTACATCGACAATGTCAACACCTGCTTCAATTGCCTTCGTATACGTTAAAATACCATTTCCGCTCGTATCGTGTGTGTGCAGGTGAATCGGAATCGATACCGTCTCTTTTAATGCCGAAACTAGATCATATGCTGCATTTGGTTTTAGTAAGCCCGCCATATCTTTAATTCCTAAAATGTGAGCTCCTGATGCTTCTAACTCTTTTGCTAAGTTTTTATAGTAATTTAAATCATATTTACTACGTAACGGATCATGAATATCTCCTGTGTAACACATTGTCGCTTCTGCAATTTTACCAGTATCTCGTACAGCATCAATCGCAACTCTCATACCTTCTACCCAGTTTAAGCTATCAAAAATACGGAAGACATCAATTCCAGCTTGAGCAGAACACTCCACAAATTTTTGAATTAAATTATCTGGATAGTTTTTGTAACCTACTGCGTTTGAAGAGCGAAGTAACATTTGGAATAAAACGTTTGGCATTTTTTCACGAAGATCTAGTAATCGTTCCCATGGATCTTCTTTCAAGAAACGATATGCAACATCAAACGTTGCACCACCCCACATTTCCGCTGAGAATAAGTTTGGTAACATTCTCGCTGTCGGCTCTGCAATGTGATGTAAATCTTTTGTACGAACACGAGTTGCAAGTAATGACTGATGTGCATCACGGAATGTTGTATCAGTTAAAAGTACACGCTTTTGATCTTGTACCCACTTTACTAATCCATCCGCCCCACGCTCATCCAAAATTTGTTTCGTTCCATTTTGGATTGGCTCTGAGTGTATCACATTTGGTATACGAGCATCTGGGAAAATTGGTTTCTCTTTTTTCCCTACTCCTGGGAAGCCATTTACTGTTACTGTACCAATATAATTTAACATTTTTGTTCCGCGGTCTTTACGTTTCGGGAACAAGAATAGTTCAGGTGAAGCGTCAATAAATGAAGTGTCATATTCCCCTGATAAGAAGTTTTTATGTTTTACTACATTCTCTAGGAATGGAATATTGGTTTTAATACCACGAATACGGAATTCTTTTAAGTTACGTTCCATTTTTGCAGCGGCTTGTTCAAAAGAAAGTGCCCAAGTAGTAACTTTTACAAGTAAAGAATCGTAGTACGGTGTAATAACTGCACCTTGGAAACTATTACCTGTATCAAGACGAACACCAAAACCACCGCCTGATCGGTACGCCATAATTTTCCCTGTATCCGGCATGAAATTATTTAGTGGGTCTTCAGTCGTTACACGAGATTGGATTGCAAATCCATGCACAACCACTTCCTCTTGCTTAGGAACACCTACCATTTTACTATGTAATGCATGTCCATCAGCTATTAATATTTGTGATTGAACGATATCCACTCCTGTGATCATTTCTGTAATTGTATGTTCAACTTGAACACGTGGGTTTACTTCAATGAAGTAAAACTCATCACCTTTTACAAGGAATTCTACCGTTCCTGCGTTTAAATAGTTTACATTTTTCGTTAACTTAACAGCAGCATCACAAATACGTTGACGCAAATCATCTGAAAGCGATACACTCGGTGCGATTTCGACAACTTTTTGATGGCGACGTTGCACCGAACAGTCACGTTCGAATAAGTGAACAACATTGCCTTCTTCATCTGCTAAAATTTGTACTTCTATATGTTTAGGTTTTTCAACGAATTTTTCAACGTATACTTCATCATTACCAAAGGCCGCTTTTGCTTCTGATTTCGCGCGATTATACGATTCTCTTAATTCTTCACTAGCTCGTACTATACGCATACCTCGACCGCCACCACCAAGGGACGCTTTAATAATAATCGGGTAATCATACTTTTCAGCAAATTCTGCGACTTCTTCTAATGAATTTACTGGACCATCACTACCAGGAATAACTGGAATTTGTGCTAACTGCGCTTGTGTTCTTGCTTTAACTTTATCTCCAAACATATCTAAATGCTTACTTTTTGGACCAATAAAGATAATTCCTTCTTCTTCACAACGTTTTGCGAATTGAATATTTTCTGACAAGAAACCATATCCAGGGTGGATTGCATCTACATGATTACTTTTCGCAATCTCAATAATGCCTTCAATATCTAGATAAGCATCAATTGGTTTTTTCCCTTCCCCAACTAAATAGGACTCATCGGCTTTATAGCGATGATAAGAACCGCTATCCTCTTTCGAATAAATTGCAACTGTGTTTAATCCAAGTTCTGAACATGCTCGGAACACACGAATTGCTATCTCTCCACGGTTAGCTACCAATACTTTTTGAATACGTTGCAGCTTTGTCATGATTTTCCCCCTCTATTTTCCTACCACTCTAGAGATAAAATACATACACACTCTAAAGAGCGTGAAGTTCTTCACTTTCCACATTATATTATACTTAGAAAGCTTCACTTTATTTTTATCCATCATACCTTATTTTTCAACAAATGATAAGTTTTCTGATCAATTTGTTTCACAAAAACAGTATAGCATACCTCTTCCTTTTCTAACAACCTTATTGTATATCACATTAATTTTAATGTGATATATTTTTAATCAATATAACAAAATAGTATATCACATTAAAGTGGACGAAATAAAAAGCACACTGAGTTCTTCATCCCAGTGTGCTTTTTATTTTACAACAACAAGATGCGGTCCACCTTGTTCTCTTTCTTTAGTCATTTCGTTTTGTTGTTTCTCTTGTCGTTTTACATGACTAGCAATATTTAACAGTATACCCATTGCAAGCAGATTAGCTAATAAAGAACTACCACCATAACTTACAAACGGTAATGGTACCCCTGTAAGTGGTATTAACCCAGACATACCACCGACATTAATAAAAGTTTGAACTCCAAACAAACTTGCAATTCCAATTGCAATTAAACTTCCAAACGGATCTTTACACTTTTGTGCAATTCTAAATGAACGAATAATAATGAGTAGTAAACAGATTAAAATGACAGCTATACCTATAAAACCAAGCTCTTCAGATATAATTGCCATAATAAAATCTGTTTGCGGTTCTGGTAAGTATCCATATTTTTGTACACTATTTCCTAATCCTCGACCATTTAGCCCTCCTGAAGCAATTCCAATAAAAGAATTTATTAATTGGAACCCATCATTCTGAGGATCGTTAAATGGATCAAGAAAAACTGAAAAGCGAGCTTTTTGGTACGGACTTAACATATAATTCCCAATAAAATATAGCGCTGGAATCCATATTATAGACGTTAAGAGGAATCGCTTTATACTTAAATTAACATTAATTCCCGAGCAAAAGAACATAATCAGTACAGTTCCACCTATTAGTATATCAGTCCCTAAATCATTTTGAAGTAAAATTAACCCCATCGCTCCACCGACAACAGCTAGAGGAGGAATTATCCCTTGTACAAAAGCTGTTTGCGTTTCTTGTTTCTTAGCAAAAAAGTTTGCTAACGTAATAATAACCGTTATTTTCACAAACTCAGCTGGTTGTATACCTAATATCCATCCTTTTGCACCATTTACGTCCTTACCGAAAATCAAGGCTGCTAATAATAGACCAATACTCCCTATTCCCATTGCAATCAAAGCTATTCGCTTTCTCCACAACTTATAAGGAATAGAAACGATAATCGCTAACATTATCGTTCCAATAGCTAGAGCAATTAATTGTTTTTTAAAAAAGTAATTTGCTGGCCAGTTATGCCTCGAAATCGCAACAATGGAACTAGAACTATATACCATTATAACTCCCAGCACACATAAGATAACAAGAGGAAGTAACAATGAATAATCCATTGATTTCCATACTTTTTTCATTTCATTTCCTCTTTCTGTTTCAATTTAATTATTGTTGTATTCCATATGTATATAGGTTCTTCCTGCTTTATTATACAAATAAAAAGCCCAAACTATTTCAGTTTGAGCCCCCCTATTTGAACCCGTTATTGTTGTTTGTTTGTAAATGCTTCATGAAGTGCAGATAACTCACGTTCGAGCTCTCCTAACATTGCTTTCCCTTGTTCTTCTGCAATAAGACCAAGGCGAACTGCAAAATCGACCTCGCGGGATAGTCCAAACATTTGTGTGTCTAACACTTCTTCATATAATGGACATTGCGGCATTGTAAGATTGTCCATTTGCACCTTAATAAGTCTTAAGATTTTCTCCGCATCCGCTTGTAGAAGGGCTAGTGCCTTTTCCTGATGATTTGATACTGTCTCAGACGCCAAATTGATTCCCTCCGTTTCCGTCCTACTCTCACCTATCTATTAATATTAGCGATAGTTTTAATAAATTGCAATAGAAACATTTTTTGTGACAACAGTGTCTAATACTATTATACTGAAAAGTGGGAGTATAACACAAATGGGGGAACAACAATGAGCGAAATTTTATTTATTAATGGAAAAGTACGTTTTCCAATCACTATCGATCCAACTGTTTGGATTTTTGATGATCGAAAATTAGATTTGACAACTTACTTTGATGAAACTAGAGAAGAATCATCCGAATTAGAAACATACTTAAAACATACTTCAGAGCATTGGGATCGCGAAATCCGTGATGGCGCTGCCTTCCCGCCAATCCAACAAAGCGTAAAGAAATATAAAAAAGAACAGCTTATTAACGGAACATTTGGTATACCACTTCAGCCATTTCTTAAAAATGCTGAAATTTTAGAAGGTGCTACTCAAGTCGAAATTGAAACCACAGACAATTCGATTACACTCCCGTTAGAAACAGCCAATCAAGCAATTCTCGGTTTTTCAAAAGAAGGTAAACCATTAAGAGAAGACGGACCTGTTCATCTATATTTCCACGATGGATCTAATAAACAAAATCCGATTCGTAACATCCGTAAATTCACAATCATTTAAATTGTATAATTAAAAGACAAAAAAGGAGTGAGCTGAAGCTCACTCCTTTTTATAATAAATCCGCTGCTAGTTGAGCTAAATTAGAACGCTCTCCTTTAACAAACTTTACATGACCACTAATACGTTGCTCTTTAAACTTCTCTACAACATATGTTAAACCATTATTATATTCATCTAAATACGGGTGATCAATTTGCTGAGGATCTCCCATTAATACAATCTTACTTTTTTCTCCTACCCTTGTTAATATCGTCTTTACTTCATGCTTCGTTAAATTTTGTGCCTCATCAATTATAATGAACTGGTCTGGAATACTTCTCCCACGTATATAGGTAAGTGCTTCTACTTCAATCGAACCCATTCCAGCTAAAATTGCATCTAGCTCTCCAGGTTTTTTCGTATTAAATAAATACTCTAGATTATCAAAAATCGGCTGCATCCACGGTCTTAATTTTTCTTCTTTTTCTCCTGGCAAATAACCGATATCTTTTCCTACTGGTACGATTGGTCTCGCAACCAGTAGTTTTTTATATAATCCTAAATCTTCCGTTTGCATGAGCCCCGAGGCTAATGCAAGTAATGTTTTTCCTGTACCAGCTTTCCCGGTCAACGTTACTAGCGGAATATCTTCCCGAAGCAACAATTCTAATCCCATAATTTGCTGCACGTTTCGTGGGCGTATCCCCCACACTTGCTCATTGTGAAAAATAAGTTTCTTTACCTTCTTACCTAAATGATCCACAATCCCAAGTGCAGAACTAGAGCCCCCTAGTGCATCTTTCATTACAACAAACTGATTTGGATAAAAAGGATGATTTGCGATTTCAGATAAAGGTAGCTCACCTTTTTCATAAAAATAGTCTAACTGTTCTTTTGATATATACCCTTCTAAAAATCCTGAATATATATTTTCCACTTCAATTACTCGATCACTTAAATAATCTTCGGCCTGTAATCCGATTGCATCAGCTTTTACCCTTACGAGTACATCTTTACTTACTAAAATAACTGATTTCCCGTCCTCTTTTTCTTGCTCTTCTAAAGATAGGTTTTTCGCTACAGCTAAAATTCGATTATCATTTGTTTTTTCTACAAAAATATCTTGTAGTTGAACAAATGAGCGATGATTTAATTCAATACGAAATGTACCACCATTTTCTAGCGAAATACTTTCATGCAGCTTTCCTATTTCACGAAATTTGTCTATTAACTTAGACACATAACGAGCATTTCGTCCTACTTCATCCATATAACGTTTTTTCGAGTCAACCTCTTCTAATACAACTGCTGGAATCACTACTTCATTTGTTTCAAATGAAAAAATAGATAAAGGATCCTGCAAAAGTACATTCGTATCTAACACATAAATTTTATCCAACCTGTTACCCCCTGACTCCACTTTTAAATTTGTAGAACAAGGGTTTCATCCATAAAATATGGACGAACCATTGTTATAATTATATGTAACGTATAAACGAGGTAGAATCGAAATTCATAGAAATTAAACCTTTTCTTTATTTTTTATTCATTTCTATTCAATATATTACTTTTAATTATTATTTTTCACATTAAATCACAATACTCGATTACAAAAGTTAATGAACGACTTTCCTATTCATCCCATTTATAATTCTTTCATTCCTACCAACACTTGATTATCCAGCTTTTTCGCAGCTCGAAGATCATATGTTTTTTCATATACTGGTTCTGTAGCAAGTTTCGCTCCATAAAACATAACATCACGAACTTCTTGCACATTCACTTCTATTACAGCTAATTTTAGAGGAATCCCTTCCATTCTATCTGTTAAAATGTTACCTTCACCACATATGGAAAATACGGATTCATTCGCCATTATAGTCAATACTACCCCTATATTGCGCCGTATATTTTCCACAATACGTGAGCGTTGATCTACCGCAAATCGAATACTAGTTTCACTCACTGCATATACCCAAGAAATAGCACTTACGTTAGGAATTTGTTTTTCGAAATCTGTCGTTGCTACCATAACGATACACTCTTTACGTAACGATTGTACTAAATCATCTGTCAATGTAGGCTCTACTACATTCGCCATATCTCCACCTCCAAATAATCTTTCTATATCCCTATCATAACTTATTTTTCGAATTGCGAAAATATTATTTTTTCCCGCTATTATTCAAAAACATTATACTTCCATGATATACTTATACTGATAGAATTCGTATTGAGGTGACGAAATGAGAGTCAGATGTATGATTTGTGATAAAAAAGATATGTTAGATGACGAAAATCCTATGGCAAAAAAATTGCGTAATCGCCCTATTCATACATATATGTGCATGGAATGTACGGAACGCATTGCAGAGCGTACTATGGAACGCCATGCAAGTGGTAATTTCCGATTATATCGTGATAAAAAAGTAGAAGACGATTGGTAAACCGTAAATAAGTCCTTAATCATATAGATAAGGACTTATTTGTATTTTTCTGGTTCACGATTCATCTGATCCAAAAAACAATCAATTGCTTCTACTGGAAATCTTGCACACCTTATTTCTCCATCAATTTCATATGTAATTAAATACATTTCCTCGTTCTTTTCCACTTCTACATTTCGTAATTTATGCTCTTCATATATCATATTTCGAAATAATACATACGTTTCTTGTGCAGCGCTATCATCTGGACGCGCTTCCGCAACAGTTTTAATTGTTAACCAATTATATAGTGCATCTTGTACCGAGCGCATGAAGCTCCCCCTTTTCACCCTGCTTTTTGTTGTTTCACTTGACGTAAACGTAATCTATAAATTCCAAGTACAATTGCCGCTACAACAAGCCCCTCCCCCACAGGTAAAAAAACTGCAAAGAACGTTAAAACCGTACATCCAATCGCTAATGATATATATATCACTATATTTTTTATTATCGACAGTTTTCTTGCGAATCCCAAGTTATACACAAGCGCACTTAATATAATAATGATGCCATACAGTAACCACATCCCTAGTTCTGGATTTTCGTCAACTTTACACAATTTCGCAAAAAACGACATTCTTTCTAACACTATTTATCCCCCTTCTCATAAAAAAATAAAATCACTTTATGTACTTAATACAAGAGTAACCCGCGAAAAAAATACTGTCCACAAAAAAGAGTAAATATTCTAAAAAATACACACGATAAAAAAACAGCTACCTTTATTAAAGGTAGCTGTTCTATTATTTTACGCTTCTACAGATTTCTTTTTCTTAGCAGCTCTTTCGCGCTCGCTCTTATCAAGAATCTTTTTACGTAGACGAATTGATTCTGGAGTTACTTCACAGTACTCGTCTTCGTTTAAGTACTCTAATGACTCTTCTAAAGTCATTAAGCGTGGTTTTTTCATTGTTGAAGTTTGATCTTTCGTCGCAGAACGAATGTTAGTTTGTTGCTTCATTTTTACAACGTTAACTGTTAAATCATTTTCACGTGTATGTTCTCCGACAATCATACCAGCATATACTTCTGTACCTGGTTCTACGAAGATTACACCGCGATCTTCAACTTGCATAATACCGTATTGTGATGCTTTTCCTGTTTCAAGTGAAACTAGAACACCTTGGCGACGTCCACCAACTTGTCCAGCATGTACTGGTTGGTAGCAATCGAATGTATGGTTTAAAATACCGTAACCACGAGTTAATGTTAAGAATTCTGTTGTGTAACCAATTAAACCACGTGCTGGAACCATGAAAGTAAGGCGAACTTGACCGTTTCCGTTATTCACCATATCTAACATTTCACCTTTACGTGCACCCATTGATTCCATAATAGAACCAGTATATTCTTCAGGCACATCGATTTGCACGCGCTCTACAGGCTCACATCTTACGCCATCAACTTCTTTAATAATTACTTCAGGCTTAGATACTTGTAGTTCATAACCTTCACGACGCATGTTTTCAATTAAGATAGATAAATGTAATTCTCCGCGTCCAGATACGATCCATGCATCAGGAGAATCTGTATTATCTACACGCAAACTTACATCTGTTTCTAATTGTGAACGAAGACGCTCTTCAATTTTACGAGATGTAATGAATTTACCTTCACGACCTGCAAATGGGCTGTTATTTACAAGGAATGTCATTTGTAATGTTGGCTCATCGATACGTAATAATGGTAAAGCCTCTTCATGCTCAACCGGACATACCGTTTCACCTACGTTAATGTCTTCCATACCTGAAACAGCTACTAAATCTCCAGCTTTTGCTTCTTCAATTTCTTGACGTTTTAATCCAATATAACCAAATAATTTAGTTACACGGAATTGTTTTACACTTCCGTCAACCTTCATTAATGCAACTTGTTGTCCTACTTTCATTGTACCACGGAATATACGTCCAACCCCGATACGACCAACATAGTCATTGTAATCAAGAAGCGCTACTTGGAATTGAAGTGGCTCTTCGCTGTTATCAACTGGTGCTGGAATATGTTCAATGATTGTGTCAAACAATGATTTCATATTCTCTTCTTGATTTGCTGGATTTGAATCTAAGCTTGCTGTTCCGTTCATTGCTGATGCAAATACAACCGGGAACTCTAATTGATCTTCGTTTGCACCAAGTTCGATGAATAAGTCAACTACTTCATCAACTACTTCATCAGGGCGAGCGAAGTCACGGTCAATTTTGTTTACAACAACGATTGGCGTTAAGTTTTGCTCAAGAGCTTTCTTTAAAACAAATCGTGTTTGTGGCATACAACCTTCATATGCATCAACAACAAGTAGAACACCATCAACCATTTTCATGATACGTTCTACTTCTCCACCGAAGTCAGCGTGACCAGGTGTATCTAAAATGTTAATTCGTTTATCTTCATAGTGAATCGCCGTATTTTTTGCTAAAATTGTAATACCGCGTTCTCTTTCTAGATCATTCGAATCCATTGCACGTTCTTCAACGTGTTCGTTTGCACGGAAAGTCCCCGCTTGACGTAATAACTGGTCAACAAGTGTTGTTTTACCATGGTCAACGTGGGCAATAATTGCTATATTTCGTAAATCTTGTCGTTTTTTCAACATGTCCAACTCCTAATGTCTTTTTAATCCTTCTCTATTATAAGAGCGAAGGGGATACTATGGCAATCAAAATAAAATCAAGAATGAAAATATAGTTGTATTCTTACTTTTGTGAAAGTAAAATGAGATTGGAGGGTGAAGAAATGGAACACATTCAATATCGCTTTTTATTAACTGCAATTATCGGTGTTATTTTCTTAATTGGTATCGGTATTATGATTGCTGAAAATAGTCCCATCGGTGTTATCATTTGCATTATCGGCACATTTGTTACAGTTGGATACGGTTTTGTAACAAAAAGAAAAATGCGTAAATCGCAATAACGTTAAAAAGTAAGAAGCTTCTTTTATAGCCTCTTACTTTTTTTGTTACTGCGATACAAATGGTAATAACCCTTCATATACTCCTGGTTTTGCAACTAACACACTGCTCTTCTCTATGATAGAAAGAGGAGTTCCAGAGAAGGTTGTTACTCTCCCGCCAACTTCTTCTACGATAATCTGTCCCCCGCCAAAGTCCCATGGCGATAAACGCGGTGTTACATACGCATCTAATCTTCCCGTTGCAACATATACCATTTCTAGCGCAGCACAACCATAAGACCTCGTTCCTCTCGCTTTCTTAACAAGCCTCATCATTTTTTTCGTATTCAGCAATGGATTATCAGTAAGCCATATCGCATTTAGAGCTATAATTCCCTGTTCTATTGTTCCTTCTTCTAGCATGGGAATAGGTAAATCATTACAAAAGGCCCCTTCTCCCTTTATCCCATGATATAATTCATCATGAACTGGATCATAAATAAGGCCAATTTTTCCGATACCGTTCTCATAAATTCCAATTGAAATTGCGAAATTTCTTTTTTGGTGAACAAAGTTCATCGTGCCGTCAATTGGATCAATTAACCAAACAACCCCATTAGAAGAAGTGATTTCATCTCCATAGCCTTCTTCTCCTAAAATATTATGGGCCGGGAATGTTTCTTTAATTCTCCCAATTAAAAACCGCTCCGTTTCTCGATCCATGTTTGTTACTAAATCCGCTGCATTAGATTTTGTTTCTATAATAAGTGCTTTTTTCAGCGATCCCATTAAACGTTCTCCCGCTTCTCGAATCCACTGTTTTGCGTGTGTATCAATATCTTTCCATATCTCGTGCATGTTTAAACACTCCGATCTATACTGTTCACAGAAAAAACGAACCCTTTATAAGGTTCGCACCAACTAATTTTTTATTCATATACTATTATTACGCTTCTAAACGAATCATTTCAAGTCTTAACACTTCTAATTTTTCTACACACTCTTCTTTTTTCTGTTTGTCATTCTCCATCATTGCATCATATAAAGTTGCTAATTCATAATCTAGCTCCAAACGTAGCACCGGAATTCTTTTTTCAGCATCTGTTCTCTTTAACGCATTAATCACCTGTCTCATATTATTTGCCTCCTCCCAATATTCGTTTGCCCTCGGACTAGAATTGATTCAATTTTCTGATTTTTTGTTTTATACTATACTATGTTGGATAAATCATCTATGCAACAAAATTATATTTTTTTATTAAAATTTTTTTGTGCTGTTTTTTTTATGAATAGTACAAGCTATGCTAAAATAAAACAAAATAGGAGTTGGAGGAACAATCATGCCACTACAAACATTCACATCAACTGATTTTGAAGTTTTTACTGTTGATGGTCTTGAAGAACGAATGAGCGCAATTAAAACGAATATTCATCCTAAGCTAGAAGCTTTAGGGGAACAGTTTGCAGAATACTTATCAAAACAAACCGATGAAAACTTTTTCTACCATGTAGCCAAACACGCACGCCGCAAAGTCAATCCACCAAATGATACTTGGGTTGCTTTTTCAACAAATAAACGTGGATATAAAATGTTACCACATTTTCAAATTGGTTTATGGGGTACTCACGCTTTCATATACTTTGGTTTAATCTATGAGTGTCCGCAAAAAGTGGAGACGGCTCACGCCTTCTTAGAACATTTAAATGATTTAAAAACGAATATTCCAAATGACTTCGTATGGTCCATTGACCATACTAAACCAGGTGTAAAATTACATAAAACGCTTGAAACGGAAGACTTACAAAAGATGATTGAACGTTTAGCTACTGTGAAAAAAGCAGAATTATTAGTCGGTATTCATATATCACCAGAGGAGTTTTCAGCAATGACCAACGAACAATTCCTTGCTAAGATTGAATCTACGATGCAATCACTCCTTCCTTTATATGCAATTTCTAATCGATAAATCGATAGTAGAAAACGGACAATTTATATTGTCCGTTTTTAGTTGTTATCACATTATAGCACTTTGTATTTTATTTTTCAAAATATTTTCACATTTTTACAATCTTTTTTTCCGCTACTTCTTTTGCCTTTTGAATCGCACGATATATAGAATATCCACTTACTTCTTGAAATTCTTTATCAATTTTTTTCTCCGCTGCCTTCGATGGTACAATCTCTTTAAAACGACGATATAATTCCATCAAGTCTTCTCTCAAAACTCCTTTTTCATATACCTTTTCAATCGCTTCATAAAACTTTACAACTGCTACCATTTCTTCATTTGACCAATCGTAATCAAGTGGATATTGATATTCCATTTTTGCACCTCATTCAGTATTCTTTCTTTTTCCATTATGCTACCTTTAAAAGAACCTTTTATTCTTCACTATAGCCACTCTGCATTATACACCATTTATCCATTTCAATGGAATTGTCTTCCTCTTTGCAGTATTTAAAATATAACTATTAAACATACTCACCTTGAAAATGAAATTTTTCTATACATCTATAATTATTGGTGATATAATGCTTTTGTTTTATAGAAAGTAAAGTGAGACTACCATCCCCAAAAAAGCTTTTGTGAATGGCAGGAAAACAAGTCACGTTCTAAAAGTTAGTCATCTTAAATTCCTTTTAGAATGAGATGAAATCATATAAAACAAATTCTAATAAATATTACGAAGAAGAAGGGGTGTATAGATTGTCCCAATACGAAACACCATTGTTTACCGCTTTAGTTGAGCACAGTAAGCGAAATCCAGTTCAATTCCATATTCCAGGTCATAAAAAAGGACAGGGCATGGATCCAACATTTCGCGAATTTATTGGGCATAATGCATTAGCAATTGATTTAATTAACATTGCGCCACTCGATGATTTACATCATCCAAAAGGTATGATTAAAGCAGCTCAGGATTTAGCCGCCGCTGCTTTCGGTGCAGATCATACTTTCTTTTCTATTCAAGGTACAAGTGGTGCAATTATGACAATGGTGATGAGCGTTTGCGGCCCTGGTGATAAAATCCTCGTGCCACGAAACGTGCATAAATCTGTAATGTCAGCTATTATTTTCTCAGGTGCAAAACCGATTTTCATGCATCCTGAGATCGATCCGAAGCTTGGTATTTCACACGGGATCACAATGCAGTCTGTCAAAAAAGCTCTCGAAGAGCACTCAGATGCGAAAGGCTTACTTGTTATTAATCCAACATACTTTGGGTTTGCTGCAGATTTAGAGCAGATTGTAAAATTAGCTCATTCTTATGATATTCCTGTACTTGTTGATGAGGCTCACGGTGTTCATATCCATTTTCATGATGAACTACCAATCTCGGCTATGCAAGCAGGTGCAGATATGGCAGCAACAAGTGTTCACAAATTAGGAGGGTCTTTAACCCAAAGCTCTATTCTTAATGTAAAAGAAGGTCTTGTGAACGTAAAGCATGTCCAATCCATTATTAGCATGCTTACAACGACATCAACTTCTTACATTTTGTTAGCATCCCTTGATGTTGCTAGAAAACGTCTTGCTACAGAAGGAAAAGTTCTCATAGAACAAACAATAAAATTAGCTGAACATGTTCGTGATGCTATTAATGCTATTGAGCATCTTTATTGTCCTGGAAAAGAAATGCTAGGAACAGATGCTACTTTTAACTATGATCCTACAAAGATAATTGTATCTGTAAAAGATTTAGGTATTACTGGCCATGAGGCTGAAGTATGGCTTAGAGAACATTACAACATTGAAGTAGAACTCTCTGATCTATATAACATACTTTGTCTTATCACTTTTGGAGATACCGAAAGTGAAACTGATACACTTATCACAGCATTACAAGATTTAGCAACAACATACAGAAATAGAGTAGATACAGGTGTTCAAGTACAAGTAGACATTCCAGAAATACCTGTGCTAGCACTTTCTCCTAGAGATGCTTTTTATTCAGAGACGGAAGTCATTCCATTTGAAAATGCGGCAGGTCGTATAATAGCTGATTTTGTTATGGTTTATCCACCAGGGATTCCAATCTTTACTCCGGGGGAAATTATTACACAAGAAAACTTAGAGTATATTCGTAAAAATTTAGAAGCAGGGTTACCTGTACAAGGACCCGAAGATATGACGTTACAAACATTACGTGTTATTAAAGAGTACAAGCCTATCAGTTGATAGGCTTTTCTTTCACCTTTTTTTCCTTTTCTCATACGATATTAAAGAATGTAACGTATAGGTGGGGATACTATTATGATTGTAATAGGCCGTTCTATTGTACATCCTTATATCACAAATGAATATGAGTCATTTGCAGCTGAGAAACAACAAATTTTATCCATAATGGCAGGAAATCAAGAAGTTTATTCCTTCCGAACAGCTGATGAACTCAGCTTTGATCTTAATTTACGAGTTAATATTATTACTTCCGCGCTAGAACTTTTTCAAAGTGGCTTTCAGTTTCGTACATTTCAACAATCTTTTTGCAACACTCAGTTTTGGGAAAGAACATCCCTTGGCGGATTTAAACTACTTCCAAACATATCGCCTTCCATTGCCATCCAAGATATTTTCAAAAACGGAAAACTATATGGAACTGAATGCGCAACCGCTATGATAATTATTTTTTACAAAGCATTACTATCATTGTATGAGGAAGAAACTTTCAACCGGCTATTTGCAAACCTTTTACTTTATACATGGGACTATGATCATGATTTAAAGCTCATAACAAAAACGGGTGGCGATCTTGTTCCAGGCGATCTCGTTTACTTTAAAAATCCACAAGTGAATCCAGCTACAATCGAGTGGCAAGGAGAAAACACAATCTATTTAGGAAATTTCTTTTTTTACGGACATGGCGTAGGTGTAAAAACAAAAGAGGAAATTATCTACTCATTAAATGAACGACGAGTCCCTTATGCATTTATTTCGGCTTTCTTGACTGATACTATTACTCGTATCGATAGTCGTGCTATGAGCCACTACAGTTCGCCTAGCACACCACAAACATCAATAGGATTTATTCCAATTCGAGATGATGCAATCGTTGCAACAGTCGGACATACAACTACAATCTATTAAAAAAACGCCTACATGTGTAGGCGTTTTTTCTTCATTATTAAGCTTTTGAGTGTTCCTTTTGGTCACATTCGCAATGAGATCCACATTTCCCGTAAAGTACTGTTGATTTTTCATCTTCAAAATGTCCGATTGTTCCTTCACATACTTGGCATACGATTGTTCCCATTTTTCATTTCCCCCTGAGTTTTAATAATAATCTACTTATTTATAATTAAGCTTTCGCATTGTCTCTATTAGCACATTCACAATTTGTACCACATTTTCCGTAAAGCACTGTCGTTTTTTCATCTTCAAAATGTCCGATTGTTCCTTCACATACTTGGCATACGATTGTTCCCATTTTTCATTTCCCCCTAAGTTTATGGTCCTAAAAACTTTTAGCTGTCCATTTCCTATCAATTATTGGGCTTTTGTATGCTCTGTGTGATCACATCCGCAAGATCCACATTTCCCGTAAAGTACCGTTACTTTCTCATCTTCAAAGTGTGCAATTGTACCTTCACAATCTTGACATACGATTGTTCCCATTTTTCATTTCCCCCTAAGTTTATAATCCCAAAAACTTTTTTGTAACCGCTTAACTTTCTGTCTTTATTTTAATATGTTATACTTTTTACGTCAATAGGTTTTTAGTATAACACATTAAATATTTTAAAATTAAATTAGTATGCGATATTAACACAAAAAAAACAGTCATATCTCATACGTACGACTGTTTCTTGTTAATTATTCTTCATACTCCGCATGCAAAGAAGTAGACGGAACAAGAAATTTAAAAAACTGTGCTAACTCCTCCGCCTCCTCTTCCGACCCTAACTTAAAAGTTTCTTTTATATAAGGAACATTTTCCACATCATCTCGTCCAAGCAAAGTAGATCTCCCTGTTTGCATACAAACAATAAGTGGCTTTCCAAAAAACATATTTGTATAAATAACTCCAAAATCATAACGTGTATCATGCGTCATAAATCCTAAAAATCGTACCTTCACACTTTCATGCTCATCATACAATTTTTCAAACATCAGTTTCCACCTTTCTCAATAACACTTCCTACTCAATAATATATTAAACAAAAAAAGTAATACTCCTTTTAATTGTCAAAAAATTCAGTAGGATGTAGAATGATATTATTCTACTAAACTAGGGGGGGAATTTGTATGCAACACGCCTTTATCACACTTGTACCTAAATCCAATCAACAATCTGTTTCAATAGAGGATGTCAAACACCTTTTTGATAACTATAAAACCATTACTTCCAAGACTGGTGATCAAATTAATTACGCCTATACAAATACAGCTTTTCCTTATGAAATATTAGATACATCAGCAACAACATTAAAACTCCAATCGAGTCACGACCGATATAATTCTATTTATGTGGGGATTGGAATAGAAAATAAACGATCTTTCATACAAATTTCTTTACCCACCACAGCAACATTTGGCGATAAAGGAAAAGCAAATGAATTTAGCCGTTTTCTAGCGAAGAAATTGGAAGGAGAGTTACAATTATTTAATGGAAGAACAATGTATTTCTATAAACGTTAATTTAAAAAATTGAGAATATGATTAAAAAAAGTATGCAATTTGAACACGTAAGGAATAATGCCTGCTTCCTTGCGTGTAATACAAAACATGCAATTACATATGCCAAATAAAGAAATACGAAAAAGAGAATTACTTTATAATGAAACTTATCACCATTCGATAATGTTAATACAATGGAAAAACCACTCCATAATAGAAAATGATAAAATATAACATGTAATATTCTCATGGAACCTTCTCCTTTGACATGCCCTATTTTATTAATATATGGGATTAAGTTTGAATCAATTACATATTATATGAAAGTATATATACTGCTTTTGGATTAACGTATGTTCTAACGATTCATTTAAAGTATTATATATATTCATTCGACAAGTACATATAAAGACCTTGCAAGCCATTATATTAAAAATACCCCATCTCTTTAAATAAGAGATGGGGTATTTACATTACTTAAATTATTTTACAATGTGAATTGGCATTCCAAGAGCAACTTCAGCTGCTTCCATTGTGATTTCACCTAATGTTGGGTGAGCATGGATTGTTTGAGCGATATCTTCTGCTGTCATTCCAGCTTCGATAGCTAAACCAATCTCAGAGATAATATCAGAAGCGCCTGCACCTGCAACTTGTGCACCTACAAGAAGACCATCTTCTTTACGTGTTACAAGTTGTAAGAAACCGTCAGTGCTGTTTAATGATAACGCACGACCGTTTGCAGCGAATGGGAACTTAGATACAGCTACAGTCATTCCTGCTTCTTCTGCTTGTTTCTTAGTGTAACCAACAGATGCTAATTCTGGATCAGTGAAGCATACTGCTGGAATTCCGATGTAATCGATTGCTGATGCATGGCCACTAATTGCTTCAACAGCTACTTTACCTTCGTAAGAAGCTTTGTGAGCTAATGGTGGTCCAGGAACGATATCACCGATTGCATAGATGTTTGATACGTTTGTACGGCATTGCTCATCGATTTCGATGATACCGCGATCAGTCATTTTAACTCCAACTTGCTCAAGACCGATTTCTTGAGTGTTTGGACGACGACCTACAGTTACTAATACGTAATCTGCTTCTACAGTTTGGATTTCACCTTTAACTTCAAAGCTAACTTTTACGCCAGTTTCTGTTTCTTCAACGCCTTTAGCCATAGCTTTTGTATGGATATTTACGTTACCTTTTTTCTGTAGAGCACGTTTAACAACAGAGCTCATAGCTTTTTCGAAACCAGCTAAGATTTCGTCGCCAGCTTCTACTACAGTAACTTCTGTACCGAAGTTAGCATATGCAGTACCTAATTCCATACCGATGTAACCGCCGCCGATTACAACAAGTTTTTTAGGAATTTCAGGTAAGCTTAAAGCGCCTGTAGAGTTGATAACACGTTTAGAGTATTTGAATCCTGGAATTTCGATTGGTGTAGAACCAGTTGCAAGAACAGCATTTTTAAACGTATAAGTTTGAGCTGCATCTTCAGTCATTACGCGTAATGTGTTAGCATCTACGAAGTAAGCTTCACCGCGAATGATTTCAACTTTGTTACCTTTAAGAAGGCCTTCAACACCGCCAGTTAATTTCTTAACTACGCCGTTTTTCCATTCTTGAACTTTTGTAAAGTCAACTTTTACGTTCTCTGCAGTGATACCCATGTCATCAGAATGCATTGCATTCTCATAACGATGACCTGCATTGATTAACGCTTTTGAAGGAATACATCCAACGTTTAAGCATACGCCACCAAGGTTAGCTTTTTCGATGATTGCTACCTTTTGACCTAATTGTGCTGCACGAATTGCCGCAACGTATCCACCAGGACCTGCACCAACAACGACTGTATCTAATTCAATTGGGAAATCTCCTACTACCATTGTTATTACGCCTCCATTACTAATAATTGTGGGTCATTCAATAGACGTTTAATTTGGTTTAATGCTTTTTGAGCAGTTGCGCCGTCAATTAAACGATGGTCAAAGCTTAGAGATAATGCTAATACTGGAGCTGCTACAATCTCACCATTTTTCACAACTGGTTTTTCAGCGATACGGCCGATACCAAGGATTGCTACTTCTGGGTGATTGATAACTGGAGTGAACCATTGTCCACCTGCAGAACCAATGTTTGTAATTGTGCAAGAAGCACCTTTCATTTCAGCTGGAGCTAAACGACCATCACGTGCTTTACCAGCAAGATCGTTGATCTCGTTAGAAATAGTGAAGATTGATTTACGATCTGTATCTTTAACAACTGGTACTAATAGACCTTTGTCTGTATCAGCTGCGATACCGATGTTGAAGTAATGTTTATGAACGATTTCTTGAGAAGCATCGTCTAAAGCAGTATTCAACATTGGGAATTCACGTAATGCAGATGTTAAAGCTTTTACAACGTATGGAAGGTAAGTTAATTTAATACCTTTGTCAGCTGCAACAGCTTTGAACTTCTTACGGTGAGCAACAAGCTCAGTTACATCAACTTCATCCATTAATGTTACGTGAGGAGCTGTGTGCTTAGAGTTAACCATTGCTTTCGCAATCGCTTTACGGATACCACTCATTTTCTCACGAGTTTCTGGATATTCACCAGCTGGGATTGGTTGTGCTTTTGGTGCTGCTTCTTTCGCTGCTGCTGGAGTAGCTTCTACTGCTGCTGGAGCCTCAGTTGCTGCTACAGTTTGTCCACCATTTGCAAATGCATCGATGTCAGTTTTCACAACACGGCCGTTCTTACCAGAACCAGCTACTTTATGAATATCTACACCTTTTTCACGAGCATATTTACGAACAGATGGCATAGCGATTACACGCTCATTTACTACTTCTGCAGTTGCTGCTGGAGTAGCTTCCGCTGCTGGAGCTTCTACTGCTGCTTCTTCAGCTTTTGGAGCTTCATCATGATCGTCACCTTTAAATTTAAGGTTTTCGTATCCAGGAGCATCAAATTTAATTAATGTATCTCCTACAATTGCAACTGTTCCTTCTTCTACAAGTACTTCAAGTACTTTACCTTTAACAGGAGAAGGGATTTCTACTACTGCTTTATCATTTTGTACTTCAAGAAGTACGTCGTCTTCGTTTACTTCGTCACCTGGTTTAATAAACCATTTTACGATTTCACCTTCGTGGATACCTTCACCGATATCTGGTAGTTTAAATTCAAATGCCACGGAATTCAGCCCCCTGATTCATTTCATTATTATGGAATATGTACAAAAGAAACCAGCATGTGCTGATTTCTTTTGCACATGAAAAACTAAAAATTAGAAGTTCATTACTTTGTTAACAGCTTCAACAATATCTTTATGGTTTGGTAACCATACGCTCTCAGCTTGAGAGAATGGGAATACTGTATCAGCAGCTGCAACACGTACAACTGGAGCTTCTAAGTTTAAGATTGCACGGTCGTTAATTTCCGCTACAACGTTAGCTGCAATACCAGCTTGTTTTTGAGCTTCTTGAACTACAACTACGCGGCCTGTTTTTTCAACAGAAGCGATGATTGTTTCGATATCTAATGGTTGAACTGTACGTAAGTCAACAACCTCTAAAGAGATACCTTCTTTTTCAAGTTCTTCAGCAGCTTTTAATGCAGCATGAACCATAGCACCATAAGCGATAACAGATACATCTGTACCTTCACGTTTGATATCAGCTTTACCTAAATCAATTGTGTAATCGCCTTCTGGTACATCTTGACGGAATGAACGGTACAATTTCATATGCTCTAAGTAGATAACTGGATCGTTGTCACGAATCGCAGAGATTAAAAGACCTTTTGCATCGTATGGAGTAGATGGAATAACAACTTTTAGACCAGGTTGTTGTGCCACTAATCCTTCTAAGCTATCAGCATGTAGTTCAGGAGTATGAACACCGCCACCGAATGGAGAACGAATTGTTACTGGAGCAGTCCAACGTCCACCAGAACGGTAACGCATACGAGCTAATTGACCAGAAACTGAATCCATTACTTCATAAATGAAACCGAAGAATTGAATTTCTGGAACTGGACGGAAACCTTCAAGTGCAAGTCCAACTGCAAGTCCACCAATACCAGACTCTGCAAGTGGAGTATCCATTACACGATCTTCACCGAATTCAGCTTGTAAACCTTCAGTAGCACGGAATACTCCGCCGTTTACACCAACGTCTTCACCAAAAACAAGTACGTTAGGATCGTTTTTCATTTCAACGCGTAAAGCATCAGTGATTGCTTGAATCATTGTCATTTGAGCCATGGCTTACTTCGACTCCTTTTCTTTGTAAATTTCATATTGTTCAGCTAAGTTGTAAGGCATTTTTTCGTACATGATTTCCATTAAATCAGTAACTTTTTGTTTTGGAGCTTGGTCAGCCTTAGCAATTGCTTGTTTGATATCTTCTTTTGCTTCTTCGATTACTTTCTCTTCAACTTCTTGAGACCATAGGCCTTTGTTTTCTAAGAATGCACGGAAGCGTACGATTGGATCTTTTTGTTCCCATTCGTTTTCGATATCTTTTGTACGGTAACGAGTTGGGTCATCACCAGCCATTGTATGTGGACCGTAACGGAATGTTAAAGTCTCGATTAAAGTAGGGCCTTCGCCGTTTACTGCACGCTCACGAGCGAAAGCAGTTGCTGCGTATACAGCTAATGGATCCATACCGTCTACTTGAATTCCGTAAATACCTGCTGCTACTGCTTTTTGTGCTACAGTTTTAGCTGCAGATTGCTTTTCTACTGGAGTAGAGATTGCATAACGGTTGTTTTGTACAACGAAGATTGCTGGAGCTTTGAATGCACCCGCAAAGTTCATACCTTCGTAGAAGTCACCTTGTGAAGCACCACCGTCACCAGTGTAAGTAATTGCAACAGATTTTTTACCACGTAGTTTCATACCTAACGCAACACCAGCAGTTTGGATGATTTGCGCACCGATGATGATTTGTGGAGCAAGTGCATTTACGTTCTCAGGCATTTGGTTACCCATGAAATGTCCACGAGAGAATAAGAATGCTTGGTATAATGGTAGACCGTGCCACACTAATTGTGGAACGTCACGATATCCTGGTAAGATGAAATCTTCTGCTTCAAGTGCGAAATGACTTGCTAATTGAGAAGCCTCTTGTCCAGCAGTTGGTGCGTAGAAACCTAAACGTCCTTGACGGTTTAAAGAAATAGAACGTTGATCTAGTACGCGAGTATACACCATACGGCGCATTAATTCTTTTAATTGATCATCAGATAATTCAGGCATAGCTGCTTCATTCACAACTTCGCCTTTTTCATTTAAAATTTGTAATGTTTCAAATTGAGCTGCGATAGCTTTCATTTGCTCATCAACATTAAATAGGGTCTTTTTTGTTTTAGTACCCATTCCGTTCACCTCTTCCTCTCTTGAACCATATTCTGAAACGCTTTCACTATCTATTAGCTAGACTGAAAGCGCAACAATGTAAACCAACAAATTTGTTTGTCGGTTGAGAATAATTTTGTGTACCTAACAATCTGTACTAATGTTTTTCCAAAAACATATTAATACAATCTTGATCACGTTTTTTAGTTTACAACTATTCTAATTACGATGTCAATTACTTTGAATACGTTTTTTTATAAATAATATGCAGGTTTCCTCTACACAAACGTGTTTTTATTTTTCACATCTGTATTAGTAAGCAATAACCTACTGTTATATTATTCCCTTTTTAACTTGTTTTTTCTCTTAGAATAATATGTAAACGATTTAATTCTCTTTAGTTTTTCTCTCTTCTCAATAAAATTATACAAACACTTCTTCCTTTTATAGGTAAATACCTATACATTTCTGATCCTTCCTCCATACATTATAGTAACCGCAGTATTAGCGGGAAATGATAAAGGAGGTCATCTCATGTACGGATACTCATATTGCTATCCAACAACTTGTTCATATCCTTCCTACGGTTATGGCGGTTCTTGTGGCGGGTCTGGACGCGGCTTCGCCTTAATCGTTGTGTTGTTTATCCTTTTAATTATCGTTGGTGCTGCTTGCATTCGCTAATGTAAAATGAAACAACTATGGAAAGAAACAGACGGCTTTGCCGTCTTTTCTTTTATTATATAACTTATCTATAGAAGATTTGTTTCCAAGTAGATCTTCCTTACTTGCCGATGACTTTTTTTATCTCCTTTGGTAGACTAAAGAAGAAAGGAGAGATTACATATGCTTACAATGAATGAGGTAATTCGTGAAGGAAATCCGATTTTGCGCGACGTTGCAGAAGAGGTCTCCTTACCTGCTAGCGAGGAAGATACAAATACCCTTAAAGAAATGATTGAATTTGTAATAAATAGCCAAGATCCTGAAATGGCTGAAAAATATAGTTTGCGCCCTGGAATCGGATTAGCGGCTCCGCAAATCGGTATTTCAAAGAAAATGATTGCGGTTCATGTAACTGATACGAACGGTACGCTATATAGCCATGCACTATTTAATCCAAAAATCATTAGTCATTCTGTTGAACGTACATATTTACAAAATGGTGAAGGCTGTCTATCTGTAGACCGTGAAGTACCTGGTTATGTCCCTCGTTACACAAGAATTACAGTGAAAGCAACATCTATTAACGGAGAAGAAGTAAAATTACGTTTAAAAGGTTTACCAGCAATCGTATTCCAGCATGAAATCGACCACTTAAATGGTGTTATGTTCTACGACCATATTAATAAAGAGAATCCATTTGCCTCTCCTGATGAGTCGAAACCTCTAGAACGATAATAAAAAAAGGCGGAAGTTAATCTTCCGCCTTTTTTTATGAAATGGGTTCCATATTCACTTAAAGCAATCCAGCCCATTTTAATCCATGGTATATACCGTCTTCACTAACATCCTTTGTCACGTGATTCGCAAGTTTTTTCAAATCTTCATGACCATTCCCCATCACAATACCTGTCCCTACTGCTTCAATCATTTCCAAATCATTTAAGCCATCTCCAAATGCATACACTTGTTCACGGTTAAATCCTAATTTCTCAATGAATTTCTCAATTCCTTTTGCCTTAGAACCACCATTTGGAATAATATCCATTGAATACGCATGCCAACGAATAAAATGAAAATCTGGGTACTGATTAATAAACTTTTCTTCTTCATTTACTTCGCAGAAAAGCAGAGTTTGATAAATATTACGTTTCTCATAGAAATCAGGTTCATATGCTGGATGTTCAAAGTTTAAACTCCCAAAACCTTCTTTCACATAATCATGATATTCCACTGACGCTCTCATTTCTTGATGATCAAGATATACAAGTGGATATCCTTCTTGTTTTGCAAACTGAGTAAACTTATGTAGAGCCTCTGGGTGTAACGGATTATTAAATATTGTCTCATCTTCAAATACAACGTACTGTCCATTAAAACTAACATAATTATGTATATTGAGTTCCTTACGAATATCTTCAAACATAAATGGCGCACGCCCTGTCGCAATCGCTACGTGCACACCTTTTTCTTGTAAATCTTTTACTGCATCACGTGTAGATTGCGGAATTTTTTTATCATGATCTAATAATGTTCCATCAATATCAAAAAAGACAATTTTATCATTCATTTGTCAAAATCCTTTCTGGCACTCTATATTCCTATTTTAATTATCACTTTTCAAATTTCAAAAAAAAGTATAACATATTAAACATCTGTGAAGAAAGCGTTCACTTTCTGACCTTATTTATGAAATATGCATATAATAATAGTAAAAAAATGTGGATACTTGTTCGGATGAATTTTCTTTTCTATTCTTCCTCATACTATATCTATAACTAACGGCTACTAATCGTTACTACAGGATAACTTACACTATACTAAAAAGAACAAGATTCACTATTCACTTCTAATCTTCTTTCTTGTACGGGAGACGGAGTTATCATTAGTAACATGCATGTTTAAAATAAGGAAAGGAAGGAGTAATCATGCTGAAGAAGCTGAAGAAAAAGCTCAAGCGTTATTTAAACGATTTAGTCCGTAAGAAGACAATCGCTTAAATTGTGCCCATTTCGGGCTTTTTCTTCATTCCCATTCGAAAAAACATGAAAATCATGACTGTTTGCTTTATAATAAGTAACAGATAATGCAAAACATAGACAAGGAGAGGTTTTCCCAATGATTTTTAAAGTATTTTATCAAGAAAAATTAACTGAGGTCCCAGTACGTGAAAATACAAAAGTTTTATATTTAGAGGCTACGTCTCAAAAGGATGTTCGTAAAAAATTAAATAAGTTCGCATATAATATCGAGTTCGTTCAGTCTGTTACTGGTAATCATCTTGAATATGAAAAACAAAACGCTGATTTAATATTAGCGGAAATCGTATAGTCATATGAAATTTCTAAAGAATGATCAAGCTGCCGTTTTTGCTTTAGGTGGACTTGGTGAGATCGGTAAAAATACATATGCTGTTCAATTTCAAGATGAAATTATTATAATTGACGCTGGAATTAAGTTTCCAGAAGACGAACTCCTCGGAATCGATTATGTAATACCAGATTACACTTATTTTGTGCGAAACGAAGATAAAATTAAAGGATTATTCATTACACATGGTCACGAAGATCATATTGGTGGAATTCCTTACCTATTACGTCAAGTGAACATTCCGATTTATGGCGGAAAATTAGCAATTGCACTAATCAAAAACAAATTAGAAGAGCACGGATTACTTCGTAAAGCAAAACTTTATGAAATTCAAGAAGATGATGTTATTAAATTTAAAAAGACATCTGTTTCCTTCTTCCGTACAACTCACAGTATCCCAGATTCATACGGAGTTGTTGTAAAAACACCTCAAGGACAAGTCGTTCATACAGGTGATTTCAAATTCGATTTCACACCAGTCGGTGAGCCAGCAGATTTAACAAAAATGGCCGAAATCGGAAAAGACGGTGTACTTTGTCTCTTATCTGATAGTACAAACAGTGAAGTACCAAACTTTACGATGTCTGAGCGCCGTGTTGGTGATAGTATTCAAGATATTTTCCGCAAAGTAGAAGGTCGTATTATCTTCGCAACCTTTGCATCAAATATCCATCGCTTGCAACAAGTTGTTGAAGCAGCTGTTGAAAACAATCGTAAAGTGGCTGTATTCGGCCGCAGTATGGAGGCAGCGATTGAAATCGGACAAAACCTTGGTTATATTCGCTGTCCAAAGGATACATTCATAGACACATCTCAGCTAAACCGCCTACCAGCTAATAAGGTTGTTATTTTATGTACAGGTAGTCAAGGTGAGCCGATGGCAGCACTTTCACGTATTGCTAATGGTACTCATCGTCAAATTCAAATTATCCCTGGCGATACAGTTGTTTTCTCTTCTTCACCAATCCCAGGCAATACAATTAGTGTAAGTCGTACAATTAACATGTTGTACCGTGCTGGCGCTGATGTAATCCATGGAAAACTGTCAAACATTCATACGAGTGGACATGGCGGACAAGAAGAACAAAAACTAATGCTCCGTCTAATTAAACCGAAGTATTTCATGCCAATTCATGGTGAGTATCGTATGCAGCGTATGCATATGAAATTAGCTAATGATTGTGGTATTCCAGAAGAAAATTGTTTCATTATGGATAATGGAGATGTTCTTGCTTTACGTTCTGATGAAGCAAGCGTAGCTGGGAAAATTCCATCTGGCTCTGTCTATATCGATGGAAATGGTATTGGAGATATCGGGAATATCGTATTACGTGATCGTCGCATTCTTTCTGAAGAAGGACTTGTTATTGTAGTTGTAAGCATTGATATGAAAGAATTTAAAGTTGCAGCAGGACCCGATATCATCTCGCGTGGTTTCGTTTATATGCGTGAAAGCAGCGATTTAATCAACGATGCTCAAACATTAATTACAACACATTTAGAAAAAGTAATGGAGCGAAAAACAACACAATGGTCTGAAATTAAAAATGAGATTACAGACACATTAGCACCATTCCTATACGAAAAAACGAAACGCCGTCCAATGATTTTACCAATCATTATGGAAATATAAGAAAAAGGACAATGCCGAGGAGGCATTGTCCTTTTCTCTTATCTTAAAAAATGCTTAAAACGATCTACTTCATCGTCATGACCAATTACAATTAATATATCTCCCGCTTGAATGTTTTCTGTAGCTCGAGGAGATACGATAACTTCTTTTCCACGTTTAATTGCTACAATGTTCAAACCAAACTTCGCACGAATGTCTAATTCAATTAAAGAGTGTCCATCAATTTTTTTATTTGCAATAATCTCTACAATACTATGCTCATCTGAAAGCTCTAGGTAATCTAACACATTACTTGATGCAATATTATTTGCAATCCTTTTTCCCATATCTCGTTCTGGATGCACAATATGATCGGCCCCTATTTTACTTAGCACTTTTTCATGATAGTCATTTTGAGCTTTCACAGTAATATTTTTCACACCTAATTCTTTCAAAATTAACGTTGTTAAAATACTTGAATTTAAATTATCTCCAATAGCAACGACTACATGATCAAAATTGCGAATACCAAGACTTTTTAATACCATCTCATCTGTTGAATCTGCAATCACGGCATGCGAAGCTATATTTGCAAACTCATTAATTTTATCCTCATCTGAATCAATTGCCATTACTTCCATACCTAATTGAGCGAGTTCTCGGCAAATACTCCCACCAAAACGTCCAAGCCCAATAACAGCAAATTCTTTCTCTTTTTCGCCCACAGGAATTCCTCCAATAATATCAAATACTATGTACTTTTATTGTAACATACTTTAGATTCGCTACAAAAAGCTGTATATAATTCTTATTTTTGTTTTTGCATATAAAAATACTGTTGTAAATAAAATGCGATACCGAAAATTAACATACCGAATACAAAAATATTTCCAAATGAACTAAATGTTTCAAAAACAAACAATAACGTTTCTTGTCCGAAAAAAGCAAATAATAGTTGTGTAAATGCGAATACCAATGCCAATATATAATGATGTTGATGGAACAAATAATGTGTCGCGCCTAAAAAAGCTATAAACGAAACAATAAAAATCCACCAAGTTTCTAAAAACAGTTGCCAATTAGTAAATTGATATCCATTTACTAATATCGCAATAATTCCTATAACTGCCATCGTCGGCACACTCCATAATAATGCACGCCCTCTAAAGAAGCGTGTACCTTTTGCATCGCCTTTTTCATTTGCAATGTATGTTAGCACGACAGTACTTATATACAAAACCGAAAGGATTGTTAAAACAATGATAAGCCAAAAATGTAATTGATAATATTCATGTTCTATATTCGTCACGATTGCAGCTAACATACACGGAATTAGCATTCCTGTCCAACCATCTACTTTTCTTTCATTCCAAAATACCGTATTACCAATCCGAATTCCTAATAGCATAAAAATAATGATACCTAGCACAAATAATGTAGTCTTATTCCCTACTAAGCTCGTTGAGAAAGCAATTAATCCAATAAATAAAAAAAGAACAAATCCATTCATAATTTCTAGTACAGGTGACAAATATCTTTTCACCCATTTGTATGTTTCTTCATATTCACTATTATTCGCTAAACGATAGGCGTAAAAACTTATCCCAAAATAAACCGCCGCAATAATAACATATGCATATAAGACGAAACATAAAATCGCACTGCTAATTTGCACGTAATTCCCCACCCTTTTTTCTATGTATCACATTGATTTTACACACTTTTCATACTAAAAGTAAACATATATAAGTAGTTAAATAATTATCTTCTTTATTAGCAATAATTAATAATGAGCAGTGGCTAAAAACCCCCTGCTCATTATTAAAACACCAAATGTAACTTTACTCATTTGAATGAAAATGTCTAACACTAACAAATATGAAAGATATTTTCGTCTCGGAACTAAGAAGTCACCACTCTAAACTGTTGCAAAATTAGCGCGGGAGTTCACTTTCTATTTCCCTTCCACTTCACATATTGATTTAAAAATACAATCACTTTCTCAATAACCTCTTCGTCGGGTTTTAATTTTGCATGATGTAAACCATATTCTGAATTTACTCCAAGCCAAAACATAAATCCAGGTATCTCTCGAAGCATATAACCAAAGTCTTCACCTGTCATTGCCTCCGTACATGTAATTACGTCCATATTCGTTTGTTCACGTGTAAATTGCATAAACTCTCGCGTTAACTCTTCATGGTTATACACTTGATGATACATCGCTCCGTAGTCAATAACAGCCTCACATTGAAAAGAAGCTTCTATTCCCGCAACAATTGCCTCGATTCGGCTTTTAACACGTTTCATTGATTCCACTGATAGCGTTCGAATTGTTCCTTCTAAACGAGACTTTTCTGCGATGATGTTTTGGACTGTACCACCTGTAATTTTCCCAATTGTAATTACCGCACTGTCAAGAGGGTTCACATTACGACTAATAACTGATTGAAGTTGTGTAACGAGATGACTCGCTGCAACAATCATATCATTTGCTGTATGCGGATATGCAGCATGTCCACCTTTTCCTTTTAAATCAACGTATAACTCTGATGTATTCGCAAATAATAAACCTTCTTTTGTAGCAATTGTTCCCACAGAGTATTCAGGCGCAATATGAAGCCCAAGAATCATATTCGGCTTCCATTCTTTTAACTCTTCACTTTCTAACATAGGAAGTGCACCACCTGGCCCTTCTTCAGCTGGTTGGAATATAAACACAAGATCATCGTCTATTCTTTCGCTTACAGCCGCTGTTAGAAGTCCTAAACCGATTGTTGTATGCAAATCATGTCCACATGCATGCATCATTCCTTCATGGACGGAAGAAAATTCATACCCAGTTTCCTCTGTAATTGGTAGACCGTCTATATCTGCACGGTAACCTATTATTTTTTCTGGATTTTTTCCATTTACTTTAACAATTACACCTGTTTTCCATGTTTTCAATTCCAAATATTCATTAGGAAGCGTTCCTATATAGTCTAAAATATACCGTTGTGTTTTCCACTCTTTAAATCCGATTTCCGGAATTTTATGTAAATCTCTACGAACTTGAACAAATTTGCTTACTGTCATTTTTGCACCTCTATCTATAAAAAGCGCAAGAGCACATTCATGCTCTTACGCTTTTTGTTTTTTATTTCTCTGGGTTTAATTGACGAAGCTCTTGTTTAATTTCAGTTTTTGCTTTTGTCTTCTCATCAATTTCTTTAATTACACGTGCCGGAGTTCCCGCAACAACTGTATATGGAGGCACATCTTCTGTTACAACAGCTCCTGCTGCTACAACTGCACCTTTACCTACTGTAACGCCTTCTAGAACAACTACATTTGCACCAATTACAACATCGTCTTCAACGATAACTGGTTTTGCAGAAGGTGGCTCAATAACACCCGCAAGTACAGCTCCTGCACCTACGTGACAGTTTTTACCAACTGTTGCACGTCCACCAAGCACTGCGTTCATGTCGATCATAGTACCTTCGCCAATTACAGCACCGATATTAATTGTTGCATTCATCATGATAACAGCATTGTCACCAATTTCAACATTATCACGAATAATTGCGCCTGGCTCAATACGAGCTGTAATACCTTTTAAATCAAGCATTGGAATTGCAGAATTACGACGGTCGTTCTCAACTACATAGTCAACAATGTACTTGCTATTTTCATCAAGAATTGTCTTAATTTCAGACCATTCTCCGAATAATACACCAGATTTTTTATTTACAAATGCTTGTACTGTTTCAGGGAATGTTACTTCTTTTAAATCCCCTTTTATGTATACCTTTACAGGAGTTTTCTTTTCACTTTTTTGAATAAAAGAAATAATTTCGTTAGCGTCCATCATTTTCATTCTTGTTGCCTCCTAAATCCATTTATAATGTTACTCTACCAAACGATAGGGCGAGTAGCAAGACAATAATCTTATTTTTCCATTTGAATTTCTTCTATAATTTCTAAAAATGCTTGCACTTGCTTCAACTGCCTTGCCGAGTCACTCGTCAATAACCATGTTTCTCTCGTTAATTGAACAGGTGTTTTATACATGTTTTCCTGCACTTCTTTTAAAACAGTCGAAGGTAAAAGAGCATAGCCTATACCATTTAAAACAAGCTGTTTGCACGTTTCAATTTGGTCAACTACAATCGTTCGCTTAGGTGGATTGGAAAATAATCCATACCACCAATTTTGTATTTGTCCATAGTAGGTCGAATCACTTTTAAATTGAATAAAAGGTCTATTCGTCTCTTTCAACATTGTAATATCTTTTATTTCTTTATCAACTAAGTATAATTCATCTTCAAATAATTGTTGCTTCTGACCTTTATATTCTTGTGTCCCTCTTAATATGGCGACGTGAACGTCTCCTTCATAAAATTGCTTTTGCACTTCACTACTCCAGCCAGTAAACAGAGATATCTTCACAGAAGGATACTTTTGCACAAATTTTTTCAAAACAGGTGGAAGCCAATATTGACCAATGACTGACGCAACAGCTATTTTTAGCGTACCGTATGTTTCCGTTCTAAAAAGAGCCAGTTCACTTTTTATATCTTCTTCTTTTTGTAACATTTCTTTCGCATAATTTGCAACTTTTTCCCCTTCAGGTGTAATTGTCAATCCTTTTTGTGAACGAATAAAAAATTTCATTCCCCATTGTTTCTCCATAGATTGTAATCGTTGACTAAGCGCAGGTTGGGAAACAAATAAACGTTCCGCCGCTTTTCTCATATTTGATTCCTGAGCTAACACAACCATCATTTGAAAATCATCGATTTGCAACTTTCTCCCTCTTTCCTTAGCTTCCATACACCTAATTCTAATAAGCATTTCATCTTTAATTTAATTGAATAATTTTATACATTAGAACGGTTTGTTAGTTCAAACTTTTCTTATGTTTTATGTCCTTTTAAATATAATACATACACAACTGATATGCACGAAAAAAAGTGACTTCTCCTTTTCTGTGAAGTCACTTTTCCTATGTTATCGATTATGCTGTCTCACTTTTTTATTCAACAATTTTAAAATAGCTCGGCGTGTCAAAATACCCTCGAAGTAACCTTCTTCATTGACAGCGCAAATAAAAGGATGATCAATTGTCATTTCTAAAGCTTTTGCAAAGGAATCTTCTAACATAAGAACTGGAATCTCTTCCTTCATCACTTGTTCCACTTTCATATTCTCAAGTCTTTCAAACTCAATGCGCTCTAATCCTAAAATACCATCTAAAATCATAGCAGTACTAATCAACCCATGTAATTTATACGTAGGGTCTAAAACAGGAATCGCCGAATATCCAGATTTCACAAGAACGAGTAAAGCATGTTCTAAACCATTCCCTATTTGGACATGTGCTACTTTTTCTGATGAAATCATTAAATCCTTCACAAGAATTTGTTGAAACTCATCTTTCGGAATACTAATCATGTTACATCCCCCATTTTCCCTTTTTCCTGCTTATATTCTCTGATCCTATTCACATTTTATGATAGCGTTTTCATATTATTATTTTGTCCTGACATTCTTCTAATAAAAAAGATACACAGCTATTTTAGCATACAACATAAAAAAAAGACTACCATTCCGGTAGCGCTTAATACCCTTTATTTTTTAATCGGTAAAACAATCTTGTGATTTTTTTATATTGTGTCACATCTGTCTGTTTTAAACCATTCTCAATGTCTGTAAGCTCCACCGCTAAAATTTCGCTCGCATAATTTTGCTGAAACAGAATATCCAACAATAAATCTTCTTCTTCTCTCGTTAAAACAAATTCCTTTTCCATATGTCCCTCTCCTTGCCCTCGCATCATCACTCTTATTATATAAAATTTTCAACTTATTTAATAGATGTAATATTCAGTTTTTAATAAAAGTATTTAACGAACATATAGAAACCATTTCACATTATTTCGTATACCTGTTCGCATAACTAAACGCCGCATAAGCATCCGGTTTAATTTTTGCTGTTAATCCCATCGCTTGAATTTTCTTCGTCATATCTAAAATAAATTCTTTTGTTAAACCATCATTCCCAATATCTAAATGAATTTCCATTATGAATCCCGCTCCATCTTGAGCGTATGGGTGCAATAAATCCCAGATTGTTTGTATATGATTTGGAGTAAATAGACAGGCAATTTCTTGACTAAACTGCGTTTCTAAATATATTTTCTCTCGCAAAGTTGCTGGCTTATTTTTTACTGATTTATGGTGCAAACATCCCCATGCTCCTTTTCCAACCCGATGAATATGTATCGCTGTAATAAACCTCGTATCCTTTTGATGTGCTTGTGAGTCTGTCCCAATAGATAATCGATATAAATTTCGCGGATCCTTTTCAATGAAACTACAAATGCGGTTAAATACCATATCAAAATTCAAATGTCTCTCAGAAACATTATAAAATGTATGTTCACCGTCCACATAGTCACGTCCTTTCAATTAGACAGACTTTTCGTATTCTCATTGTATGGGACAAAAACAAAAATTATAACTCACTACCCTTTATTCGTTTCAATATTTCGGATTACATAATGACAAAACCTACACGTATAAATTACATTTTGATTAGACTGAGCAGTTAATACATGATTAATTTCAGCATGACTGTGACAATTAGGACAAATAACAATCGGTAAGCGTTCCATCCTTTTCACCTCCTATTACTATTTACTACCATTGTAGGAAAAATAAAAAATTCCTATACATATACATTTGTGGAAGTTCTTTTATTTCATTGCGACTTCCACTAATGTATAGCCTATTAATTAATATAACTAAAAAAGGTACTGCCAAATGGCAGTACCTTTTTTATATGTATCAAGAAATGATGTCGTAAATCTCAATTGCCACCATGTCGATGTTGTCGAATTGATACACTTGAGGTTTTTCACCTTGTTGATACACTTCTAACTCATACATTTCACTTTTATCGAAAAATTTCACGCTACATTTGCGCTCACCGTTCACTTCAAAATAGCGTTGTGCTACTTCACCGCTTTCAGCTTGTTCTTGTAGACTAACAAGTCGAGTTAAAATTCCTTGGAGTAGAGACATGAAATCTCTCCTTTCTCTGATCTTCCTACCAATAGGTTTTACAGCTATACTCATTCTATCCGTCATAACAGAAAAAATGTTCCACACTCTAGGATAAAGGTTCTTGGCCAGAAACTCAACTAAAATTTGTCGAAATACGAAGGAAAAAGAAGAAAGAATATCTTTTTCCTTCTTTATTGCTCTTTTTATACTGACAGAATATAATAAAACACAGAAAAAGGGAGGAATTACAATGAAAAAAATTGAGGTTTATACACAGCCTGATTGTCCGCCTTGTACCATTGTGAAAGAATTTTTAAAACATAATGACGTTGTGTATGAAGAATTTGACGTAAAAAAAGACGCCGCTGCACGCAATCGTCTTTTATATGACTATGACTCCTATTCAACTCCAACAGTTGTAATTGACGGAGAAGTTGTCGCAGGTTTTCAAATTGAAAAATTACAACAGCTACTTGGTATAGAATAGGAATAGGGAGAAACCTATTCCTATTCTCATAATTGTTGTAACCTTTTTATTTCAGCCAAAAGTTCCTGACTTTCATGATACCCTGCTAATTTCCATTTCCCATTATCCTTTTGTAATGTCACAATTTGATATTGTCCACTTTTTGCCCGTTCATAGACGTATAAATTTTTATGTTCCTCATCATATGACATTTTTGTTTCTGAATTAAAGGAAAACGGAGCTTCTTTTGCTGGAAGTAAATACTCACCACTTTGTTTTTCATTTCTACTGTTTTCATCTGTAAAAACTTGAAGGAAATTATTTGTAAAATATGGTGATAACGTCTCTATCATCTTATTCATTGGTATTTGCTTCCCTCGAATTGAAAATTGCGTCTCATAACCTTTTTGTATCGTTGTAAACACTTCTTTCCGATCCACTTTCACTTCTTCTTTCCCTAAAACAGTTGTGACGCTATAGCCAACTAGAAAGGCAACACATATAAATAGAACAAACCATATTCCATATTTCCTCATTTTTTCACCTTCCTTTTAAAAGAGCTTGTCTTTGTAGTATTCATTGTAACAATGATTATGCAAAGACAGGGATGATTTCGTTCGTAAAATCTTTACAACGATAGACAGCATTTTCATTATTATTTTCACTATTACCAATTTATGATAAAAACAAACAAAAAAATGCACGAATCTCTTCGTGCATTAAAATAAAACGTCTTCTTCATATAAATATTCATAAGATAAATCTATAAATAAAAAGTTTTCATCATCAATCGGAAAAGAAAATGTTCGTACCATTTCACCAGTTTCAATATCGGCATATAAATCCGAGAGCCTTGCCTTATTCTCAAAACGCATTTTCATGATATTCTCGAGAAAATACGGACGCCAACTCCAGTTTTTCATATAATACTCCGGCATCACAATCCATTCCCCATCTTTTTTCATAACATTACCTGATTGCTGGAAACCATCTTCATTACAAATAAATATCCGAAAACTACATTGTGATACACTTTGGCTAAATTGTAATAACCAGTCATTTATATCTTCATTCTTTTTTTGTTTTGACAGAACATCACCAATTCGATCACGTAACATCTCTGTTAAATTATAAATTTTTTGCAACTTCTTCTTCTCATGCAGAATAAATTGATGACATTCATTACCAAGTCGCTCTTTTAAAACATTCGTTTCAATAAAATCAGGTAAACATTCTTTCAAATAATTACCTTGATAATATCTACCACCGTTTTTCCAAGCATATTGTAGTTGATAAAAAGCATCAATCTCTTCATATAACAATGTCGCACCAATTCTTCTAGCAAGTAAAGATAAGGAATATAAAATATCTTGATAAGATTGTAAAAGTGCAGTTTGCCTTAGGTTTGTTAAATCTACTTTTAAAATATCCGGTGCTAACACGCTAATACGTTCTAAATTACTTGTACCCGTTCCTACTTTATTAATCGAAATTTGAATACCATATGTACGATAATACATCAGCAAATGATTAAATTGCTCGATATCTTCTTTACATTCATGTTCTGTAATCTCTAAAACAATGTGGTTCAAATTTAAACCTTGTTTTTCATACATCAATAAAAGTTGAAGTAAACTTTCATCTTCATCATTCATTAATACATTGGCATTCCGATGTATAAATAATAATAATTTTTGATCTGTTTCTAAATACCTATTTAACGCTTTTTCTACTATGATATTATCCGCTTCCAGTTGGAACTCACTCGGAATAGAATCATCATGGAAGAAAGACGCTAAACTTTGTATGCCCTCTTCTGTTTGAATACGTCCTACAACTTCATATCCAATTACTGTATGCTCATCAGCACTAAAAATAGCTTGATAATAAGGAAGGACTTTATCCAAGTTACTCATTACATCTAATGCATCTATCAACGTGCTTCCCTCCCTTTACTTTTCAAAAATTATAACACGATATTTACGGAAAAATAATAAAAAATCCCTTCAGTTTTCCTGAAGGGATTAGAGGGGTAAAATGCTAAGGGGAATTAGCAATTCTACTATGAAGAAAAAAGAGGTCTTAAATATACCGTATATATTCCCCTTTGTAAACACCTTTCTCTAATGTGTCACAATTCCGTCACATTTTACCGGAGAAAAATGAATACATCATCCATTTTTCATCCCTTTTAAAATGGATATTGATGCAAATGTTGGCCACCATCCATTGTCATACAAGTTCCATTTATGTATGCAGCTTCATCTGAACATAAATAATAAGCTAGACCCGCGATTTCTTCTGGTGTCCCCAACCTACCAAGTGGGACACTCTGTATTGTACGCTTAGCCATTTCTTCTGAAATCCATAATTTATCGGCACCGCCCGTACGTTCAATCGGCCCTGGTGCGATAGCATTAACTCGTATCCCATATTTACGCCCCCACTCAACAGCAAGCGTTTTAGTCATCGCTAATACACCAGCTTTAGCTGCTGCTGAATGAATAACCCCTGGCCCTGCATCCCATGCATATGTTGCCACCATGTTAATGATATTTCCTTTTATGCCTTTTTCAATCCAATATTTTCCGACAGCCTGGCTACAATAAAATGTACCATTTAATACAATATTAATGACCGAATTCCAGCCATTCACTGATAGGTCCTCTGCTGGACAAATAAAGTTTCCAGCTGCATTATTTATTAAAATATCAATTCGTCCAAACTTCTCATCAATATGCTCAATCATCTTTTGAATTTCATCCGTATTTCGTACATCCATTTGTACAGGCAATACTTGCCCCGGAAACTGTTCAATCTCTAGCTTTGTTTCTTCTAATTTTTCTTTTGTACGTCCTGTAATAACAACTCGTGCCCCTTCTTTCGCAAAACGAGTCGCCATTCCTTTTCCCATTCCACTTGATCCACCTGTTATAATAACTACCTTCTCTTTCACATACATCCCCTCCAAAAAATGAATACACATTCATTTTATCATTTTATTTAACAGAAATCTTTATATTTTTAATATTTTCTGATATTTTAACGTAAAGAGGTTTCTTTTCGTTCATTTTTTCTTAATCTATACTACTTTTTTAATATTAAAAATATATTTTTAAAAAACTGAAAGGAGATTCAAGTAACCTGTATATGAAAAAAATTACAAGAAGAAATTTTTTAAAAGCTGGAATACGCACTTGTCTATATTCATTTATAACCGCTAGCATCGGCTATTATTATGCTAAATATATAGAACCCTATTTGCTTTCCTTTACCCAACACACACTTACATCACAACTCATACCAAAAAGTTTTCATGGTATGAAGATTCTTCAATTTAGCGATTTACATCTAGGATACTATCTCTCTCTCCAACATTTATCTCAAATCGTTTCCAAGATTAATGCTGAAAAGCCAGATATTGTCCTTTTTACTGGTGATCTCATTGATGATTATCAAACATATACCGAGGCTCCTTTTGTGGCATCCATTTTAAAGAATATACAAGCACCCTTCGGTAAATTTTCTATTTATGGTAACCACGACCATGGGGGATATGGAACCGAATACTATGATCACATCATGCGTGAATCTGGATTTGAACTTTTACAAAATAGTGAAAAGCGAATTCGTTTACTGGATAATAGTGAAATTTCCATTTTCGGACTCGATGATGTACTACTAGGTAAACCAAAAATAGCGGAAACTTTACAGCACGCAAAACAAAATATTTATACAATTGTTCTCGTTCACGAACCAGATATCGCGCCACAAATCGCTACATATCCAATCAACCTTCAACTTTCTGGTCATAGCCATGGCGGACAAGTACAAATTCCTTTTTTAGGTGCTATTATTACCCCGTCGCTTGCAAAACAATATATTGAAGGTTTCTATAACATTCAGGATTTGATTCTCTATGTCAATCGAGGTATTGGAAGAACACGTGTCCCATTCCGCTTTATGTCAAAACCCGAAATTACACTCTTCACCCTACAACATTCGTAACAATTCGCCTATTTTCTTACTTATCCTTTCTTGTACTCGCTCATCCACGCTTGGTCCACCATATGATAAAAATGAGTCCAATAAAGGAGGTTTGTTCATGTATCCATATTACCAACCTATCCCAGTTCGTTCAGCACCTATTGGCCCAGCAGGCGACTCACGCTTCTTTCCATTTTTCGGTGTTCCATTTCTAGCCGGAATTGCTGGAGGATTGCTCGGCGGAGCATTAGCTTTCGGCCCTAGACCGTTTTATCCACCTTACCCACCACCAGCACCTTATCCTTGTTACGGAGGGCCTTGTCAACAACCATACTATTACTAATTTAAAACAACGATTCTTCCACTTTTATTCTCTCAACTAAGCGATCCATCATACGCATATAATAAAAACTATTCTCCCTACTCATTCTTCCACTTTTGAAACACGTGAATAGAGACAAAGTAAAAACCTCTTAATCGAAATTAAGAGGTTTTTACTTTGTCTCTATTATTCAGCATCTGTATTTTGATAAGCCAACTTAAATAAACTCACTTGGCTATCAATTTCTTCTGCACCACTATTAATAATATAATAATAGTCACCATCTTTATTTTGTTCACGTGTTTTCACATTATCAGCTAAAGTAAGCTGTAAAATTGCCTTTATTCTCGCTTTCATTTCAATATCTAAAATTGGGAAAGATATTTCTACTCGTTTTTCCATATTTCGTGTCATCAAATCAGCTGAAGATAAGTATATTTTCTCATCTCCATTATGATGGAAATAATAAATACGACTATGTTCTAAATATCTTCCCACAACACTAACTACACGAATATTTTCACTTACATTTGGAATCCCAGGTCTTAAACAACATGTCCCTCTAACGATGAGCTCTACCCTTACCCCAGCTTGCGATGCTTCATACATTTTTTTTATTAACGGTTTATCTGTTAACGAATTCATCTTAGCGATAATATATCCATTTCCATATTGTCTATGGTAACGGATTTCCTCATCTATTAAATCCATAAATTGCTCTCTTATATCAAATGGTGCAACAGATAAATGATGAAAATGCGGTTTCGTTGTATAGCCACTCAAATAATTAAAGAAATTTGTTGCATCTATACCAAAGTCTTTTCGCGACGTAATATATCCAAAATCGGTATATAACTTCGCTGTTGCATCATTATAATTTCCGGTTCCGAGATGTACAAACCTTTCAATTTTTCCGTTTCTTCTTCTTACAACTAACGTAATTTTACTATGCGTTTTCAAGTGACTTACTCCGTAAATAACGTGACATCCGGCCTGTTCCAATTCTTTAGCCCAATGAACATTATTCTCTTCATCAAACCTCGCCTTTAACTCAACCAATACCGTCACTTGTTTCCCTTTTTCAGCCGCTACCTTTAGCGCCTGAATAATCGGAGAATCTCCACTTACACGATATAATGTTTGTTTGATTGCAAGTACATTCGAGTCATCTGCCGCATCACGGACAAAATCAACGACTGGCTGAAACGACTCGAAGGGATGGTGTAATAAAATATCATGTTCTATCGCTTTTTCAAATACATCTTCCTCATCACCTAAATCTTGAGGAGGTTGAGGAATAAGAGCCGGATATACTAGATGTTCATATAAAGGCGCTAGTTTTTTATATAAGGAGAATAAACATGTTAAATCTAACGGTCCATCCATCATGTACACATCTTCATCTTTTACTTCCAACACTTCATACAATAACGCTAACACTCTTTCATCAATGTGTTCTTTACCGACTTCTAAACGAACGGCAGCTCCCCACTTACGCTTTTTCAATTCTTTTTCAATTACTTTTAATAAATCGCGTGCACCTTCTTCATGGATTGTTAAATCCGCATTACGTGTAATACGGAAACGAGTAACGGGTGATACGTTATATCCTGTGAATAATTTATGAGTAAAACCACTAATTACATCTTCTAATAAAATAAATTTATGTTTTTGTCCTTCACTCGGTAAAAATATGAAACGCTCCAGTAAAGAAGGCACTTGGACAATTCCTAACTTCGTGCGATTTTCTTCCTCTGCCTGCTTCTCATCGTATAAAATAGTAGCTAAATTCAAGCTTTTATTTAATAACATAGGAAATGGACGATACGCATCAATAGCTACAGGAGTTAATACCGGAAAGATTTGTTCATCAAAATATTCTTCTATAAATTCTCTCTGCTCTTTCGTCAAATCATGGAATGTTAGACGCTCAATCCCCTCTAGTTCAAGCGCTGGCAATACATAACCTTTAAACGTGTCATACTGTACAGTCATTAACTCATGAGCTTTTATCGCAATCTTATTTAACTGTTTCTTCGGTGTTAAACCCGCTTTATTTTCTGGCTGATTAAATCCGGCACTTACTTGATCTTTCAAACCTGCTACGCGCACCATGAAAAATTCATCTAAATTTGAACTGAAAATACTAATAAACTTTAATCTTTCTAAAAGTGGATTATTTTCATCTTGCGCTTCTTGTAGTACACGTTCATTAAAAGCTAGCCAGCTCAACTCACGGTTATTATAATAAGCTGTATCATTTAAATTTACTAAATTCCCCTTTAGCAATTCCATTCTCTTTACACTTCCCTTTGAAACTTTTTCACTATAATTTAGTTACTTTTATTTTATCAAATTACTATATTCCAAAGTGTTATTTTTTTGTAAAGACATCCGTACAACTTAACGTTTTGATTCAAATGATAAGTTAATATTCGTTTTCAATACTCTTTCCAGCTGCTTTTTTTGCTTTTCAGCTTGTACTTTTTCTGATAACGCCGATTGCTCACATACAATTCTAAATGTTAATCCTTCTTTACTTTCTGTTATAGATATCGTTTCAACAAGCGATCTTTGTCTCACATTTAAAGCAGCTGAAAATTGCAAAACAGCTCCTAATAACCGAATTTTTTTTTGTTCACTTTTCTCAAACCAACCTTCAAATGGAGCTAAATGTTGTTTAAATAACATTTTTGATTTGTATGAGGCAATAAGCGCTAATCTAACTCGGTCTTTATGCATCATACCATCAATTGTTTTATTCGCTAGTAAATAAAACGTATGTAATCGGCTCGCTTCTTCATCTATGTACTTCCCAATATTAAATACTTTCGCCGCTTGATGGAATATTTCCCAGTCTTTTTCCGACATAGAAATAAGCCCTACTCCTTCAAGTTGTTTACAAATCAATGTTCCTTGTTTAATAAGTTGAATTACAAATTCCATATCCATTTCGTATTCAAATGATAATAGATGTAAACTTTCTTCTACTACGTTTGGATAGTATGAAATCCCCAAATCTTTCGTTAATTCTTCATAGAAAACACCTTCTCTTAATCCTTTTTTACTCAATACAAATGCCGGTGCCTCTATAACGTTAACAAGTATATGAAAGACTTCGATAGCTGGAATAATCGTATCCGCTCGATCTTTTGCTAACCCCTCTAACTTTTGAAGCTCTATGAACGACAATTCTTTTAATTCCTCTTTTACATGTTGAATATCTTCTTCTTTCATTTTGTATAAATGTAATCCAGCTATAGGATAACAAATTAAATTTTGATGGATTTTCACCAAGTTCCTCGCACTCCCACCAATTGCGATAAGAGGTAATTTTTTATCGATTAACCATGGTAACGTTCGAAATTGATTCCATAAATAGTTTTTGATTTCCTCTAACTCTTCTGTAGTAGGAATATCCCCTTGAATAAATTGTTGCTTTAAAGAAAGTGCTCCAAAAGGAAAGCTATGATATTCTAAAATTTCTCTATTTCGGAAGTATGTAACTTCTGTGCTTCCCCCACCAATATCAACTGTAATTCCTTCTGAAAATGAAGTAGAATTCATAACTGCTAAATAACCGTAACGCGCTTCTTCATATTCTGATAAAACTCTTAGAGTAAAATCTGTTTGTCCTTCAACAAGTTTTTTAATTTCATCTTGATTCTCTGCCTGTCTAATTGTTGCCGTTGCGACACAAAGCACATGGTGTAAATTATGGAATCGTGTACTTTCTTGAAATTGAAATAATGTTTGTAACAATACTTCTATTCCTTCTTCACTTAATACACCATCTACTAAGTAATTTCTTAACCTAGCGACCACTTTCGTATTTTCAATCTCTTTATAAAAGCCTCCGCTTTGTTTTTCATAAATAACTAAGCGCATTGTATTAGAACCAATGTCTATAATGGCATATTGTTGTTTTAATATTTCTTTCAAACTTCTCACTCTTTCATTATCAAATTTCTGAAACATATTCTATTACTATTATACAAAATAGTTGTTTTTTGTAACAATATTGCTTTAATATTGAAAATATATACAATTACTTTTTGCATATAATAAAAACCCATTTTATTTATGCTATAATAAGGAAAACTTGAAAGGAGATTCAATATGAAACCTTCACAACCACAATCTCAATTACATAACCAACATTCTATTAATAGACTAGCTCAATCTATTTTCGTTGTGAATCGTCATGCTAAAGCTGCAACTAACCCTAAGTACTTATACTGGTTAAAAAAGACTGCTTTAGAACGCTTAATTACTGAAAAGAAGGCTATCAAAGAAGGATTACATTTTTCTAGAAATCCACGTTTTAGTCAACAACAATCCGATGTCCTTATACGTTTAGGTGATTATTTTTTCCATATCCCTCCTACGAAAGATGATTTTCGCACCCTACCACATCTTGGTCACCTTGAATCCTCCTATCGAAATCCGAAAACAACCTTATCTTTAACAATAGCAAAAAAAACACTGCAAGATTATATTGGTCCTGAAGCATTAAAACAAGAAAAAAAATTAAGCGAACCAGTTCCATGGTATAGCCGTACCTATACAAAAAAATAAAACAGTTTGGCCAATTATAGGCCAAACTGTTTTATTTTTTCTCTTCTTTAATTTTAATATTTGCTTGTTTATAAAAAGCTATTTTTTCTGTATTATAGGATTTCGTGAATTCATTAAACTTATCTTTTTCTGATTCAATATCCTTATAAGATTGATTTACTACTTTTACTTTTTCACTTATATCTTTTAATTTTGTACCTTTATCTTGTAACATTGTATATAATTCTTTTTCTTGTTTTAACGATTTATTATAGCTATCATACATCTTATTAAATGAATCGTGTCGTTTCTCATATGTGCTTTTCACTTTATCCGCTTGATCTTTCAATTTCTTATCTTCAATTTTCTTCACATATTTATCTGCTGATTTCACTTCTTCTTGTGCCTTATTTAAAGATTCTTTTTCTTTTTTAAGTACTTTTTCTCGTTCATCTGTATTTTTCACTGCTTGGTTCAGTTTTTCCTTAACAGTTTGATTATTATCTTTTCCTTCTTGAACAATCTGGTTATATAATTCTTGTCCCTCTTTTTCTAAAGTTTCAAGTTTCTTTGCATCTTCAAACATTGTTTTTTCTTGCTTTGCAGCATTTTCAAATGCAACATATAATTCCTCTTCTGGTTTCGGTCCGAAACAACCGGCTAGTAAAGTCATTGATAATGCAGTTACAATTGCTAATTTATTATATTTCAACATCTTTTCCTCCTATTAGTAAACGATCATCGTGCCAAAAACCCCATGAAAACATGTAACTTCTTTATCTATTTCATGCTCGCATCTTTTTTACGAAGATCATCAATAATTATTTATACTGCTTGTACAATTTTAGCACTTGAAATTATGTAATGTCTTAAAACATAAAGGTATTTACTTTAATCTTACCTACTGCAAGAAACACTATAATGTTTCACCTGATAAAAGATAATCTATAACCTCTCACGTCTATCATTCCCTTTCTCGCTTTCTACCAAATAACCTCTTTGTCCATTTTACATAGTGCGAAGATGACCTCGCAACTCTTACAAAGATTCTTTTAATTTCTTAAAAAGGAAAAGTGTAGAGCATGTTTTCCTCTACACTTTTAAACTGAAAACATTGTGCAAAATGCATTGATACATCCACACACAATTATATGCTGATTCCATATATTTTTAAAGACTTTTGTTACAAAAAAAGTTTTCCTTTGTAACAAAAGTCAAAAAAATGTTACAAAAACTCTTTATATCATACTTCTTCAAATCAAAATTTCATTCATGACTTTGCAATTTTCTATAATTATACAATTGATTTTGTGCTTTTCTAAGCAAATCTTCAAAAGTTTTCCCTTCTATCGGATAACTTGCAGCCCCAAATAATAGTGTGACATTTAATAAATCATTCGCTATTTCATTTTGAATATTTTTGATTAATCGATTTGTTATTGTTGACTTTTCATAGCCATTATCAACAGCTACGATAACATATTTATTTTCATCCCACCTCGTCACTACATCACCCTTTCGCACTGTCTTTACAATTGTACGTTCTACTCTTTGGACTAACTTATCTAATTTTTTTTCTTGCACTGTGTCTTTTAATACATCCCATTCTTTTACAGAAAGGATATACACTGTAATATTACGAGAATCTCTTTCTGATAAAGCAGCTACTTTCCCGAAAAAATCAACGACAAAATCGTTGTTCGTCATTCCTCCTACTTCAATATTTTCATGCGTATTCGCTCTTTTATCGTACCGATGTCCAAAATAACAGCTTAGTATCATTTGCAGTATATAAATAATAAAGACGGTTAAAAATGATCGCGAATCTAGCTTAGCGATTACATCCTGAAGTGCAATCCATTCTGTAACCGCAACTGTGTTCCCAAGTAATAACCCACTAATTTTCCCTTTATATTTCATACTCTCCCCCCTTTTTATACCAATATATGTTTCTATAACAATAATGTTTTTCTACAAAATAAAAAATGTACATATTTAATGTACATTTCTACTTAAGCTTGTATACCTTTTCTAATTCATTTCATATATATAATATATATCGTTTTTAGGAAGGAGTGATATATATGCTTCAAAAAGAAAATCTATCAGATATTATACGTTTTCTAGCAGGTTTTCTGTTATCGTTAAAATTACTATTTAATTCTTTCGGAGTGAACTTTATTACAAACGATCAAATTGATGCTATTGTAAATGTTGCTTCCTTTCTTTTCATTCTATATTTTGGTTATAAAAACAATTATGTAGGAAAAAAAGGAATCGAGCAAAAAAAAGTACTCAAAAAACACAACCTTCACTAAAAAAGGAACCTTTCATACAGGTTCCTTTTTATCATTGCCGCACAACAACTTCATTTGTTTGCAGTGGACCATATGATAATCCTTTATATTGAAATGTATATGTAGCCTGAAATAATGCGTTTTTAAGTGCTTTATCTTTATTTGCTTTTATTTTACAAATTAGTTCTACCTTCTCATTCGGTAATAAATTTTCGATTCGCCACCTTACAAGCTGGAACAGAAACTCACTCATCCCCTTATCAACCTTTAATGAGTTTGGAATATATGCAAAATAATCTCGAATCATATGACTTACTACAACTCGTGAAATCATTTCCATTCCTTTATTTTCAACTTCAATTCGAATAATAAGTATGTCATTTACATCATAGGTCAGTTCATATGAAAATTTTTCTTTATACATACTACGGATTTGTAATGTAACTGCTACATTAGGACATTCGTTTTCCTTTTTTGAGCCATCAATCCATAACACCGGTTGTAGCGGTATTGAACGCCTTCCTTGATCCGAAATTCGTTTCCACATTTTCATAATAATATTCACCCCATTTCAGATGCATCATCCATACGACCTTATTCTGCCTCTCTACACGATATTAATAAAGCTTGTTACAAAAGATATATAGTTATTACTCTTCCTTTTATCCTATTCGACAATATAAAGAAAAAACCATTTTTCCTCTGTTAACAGAAGGTATTCTTACCGAAATATTTTTTTACAATTTCCTTCATTGACTTTATACCAATATTAAGTATTACTCACTCTTTCGCTATCCATACAACAGAATATTTTGACGGAAGAAAAAGTTTGCCTTTTAGTCAAATTTGACTATAATATTCTTTATGGCTTTGTCAGTGCACTTGTGTAAATTGATTTGAAAGAACTATATTAATTTTTTTATGCGCTGCACTCAAAACTTAATATAGTGTACTTATTATTAAAGGAGGGTTATATTTGGAATCTCAATTATTAAAAAAAGACTCCAACAAGACAAAATTTGTTGTTGCTGGTTTACTACTTGGTATTTTAATGGCAGCAATGGATAATACAATCGTTGCAACAGCAATGGCAACGATTGTTGGAGATTTAGGAGGATTTGACAAGTTCGTTTGGGTCACATCTGCATATATGGTAGCAACAATGGCAGGGATGCCTATCTTCGGAAAACTTTCTGATATGTACGGACGGAAACGCTTTTATATTGGTGGCCTCATTCTTTTCTTATTCGGTTCCGCACTTTGCGGAACAGCATCTAGCATTGAGCAGCTAAGTATTTATAGAGCAATTCAAGGAATCGGTGGCGGCGCTCTTATGCCTATCGCCTTCACAATTATGTACGATATATTCCCACCAGAAAAGCGCGGAAAAATGACAGGTCTATTCGGTGCGGTTTTCGGGACATCTAGCGTATTTGGCCCTTTATTAGGCGCTTATATTACGGACTATATAAGTTGGCATTGGGTCTTCTATATTAATATTCCATTAGGGCTTATATCCTTCTTCTTTATTACTAAATACTACAGTGAATCTCTAGAATTTAGAAAACAAAAAATTGATTGGGCTGGTGCTATTACACTTGTTATTAGTATCGTTTGCTTAATGTTCGCCTTAGAACTTGGTGGTAAAGAATACGCATGGAATTCCAATGTAATTATCAGTCTATTTACAACAGTTGTTATTATGCTTATTATTTTCTTCTTCGTAGAAAGAAAAGCAACTGAGCCTATCATTTCATTCCATCTATTTAAAAAACCTTTATTCGCAGCTAGCCAAGGGGTTGCCTTTTTCTATGGCGCCGCTTTTATCATCTGTACCGTATATATTCCAATCTTCGTTCAAGGTGTTCTCGGCGGTTCAGCCTCAAATGCTGGATTGATTTTAACACCTATGATGGTCGGCTCTGTAATTGGAAGTCAAACAGGTGGACAGTTAGCTTCTCGAACAAGTTATCGTAACATCATGATGGTGTCTGGTGTTTTCTTCGTTCTTGGTATTTATTTACTAAGCACCTTAACAATGGACACACCACGTGTACTCGTAACGCTATTTATGGTTCTCGCTGGACTTGGTGTTGGTTTCTCATTCTCAGTTTTAAGTATGTCTTCTATCCACAAATTAGAAATGAGAGACCGTGGTTCTGCTACATCAACAAACTCATTCTTCCGTTCACTCGGTATGACCCTTGGTGTAACGATTTTCGGTACCATTCAAAATCATATTTTTACAGATAAACTAAACACTGTGTTCCCTCCTGAACTAGCAAAATTAGCCCCAAAGGGTGGAGACACAAGTTTCTTATTATCACCAGGTGCTACCGATAAAATACCAGCTGAAATATTAACTGGTATTAAAGAAGCTCTTGCTACATCTATTGCCAGTACATTCTTCTGGGCACTTATCCCGGCTGTATTAAGTATTATTTGTATTTTACTTATGGGAAATGAACGCCTCTTTACCGGACCAAAAACGAAACAAAAACAAAAGCAAGTAAGTTAGTATAGAAAAAAGAAACGGCATACCCTTTCTGAAAAAGGGTATGCCGTTTATAATATATAAAGTAAAACTTTAATCAGCATAGGACCATTTCCACTAATTATAATCCCTCACCAATCGGGATTAAGTTTCTATATACAGGAGTTGAAACAGCATGAGCATGAAATTAGTCATTCTCGGCTTGCTACTCGAAGGGGATAAACATCCATATGAAGTGCAGCACATCATGAAAGAAAGACAAATGGATTGTTATATTAAATATGCAAAAGGATCACTTTACTACGCCTTCGAGCAATTAGAAAAGCAAGGTGCAATTAGTATTACAACTATTGTTCGAGATACGAATAGACCAGATAAAACAATCTTTCATATAACAGAAGAAGGAAAACGGTTATTTCACACGTTACTATTAAAACAATTCGAAGCAAAAAATCAAATATATAAACCAATTTATTCAGCACTCTCTTTCGCTCATTTTGGTGATGATCAAGAGTTACTTCCTATTTTAGAAAAGAAGAAAAATGATACCGTTCAATATTTACATAAAATGCAAACTATTTATGATTGTAGCAAAGGAAAAATCCCACGTGCACAACTATATATTTTGCAAAGCGTTATTGAACATATTACAGTTGAATTGCAATGGTTAAACACCCTCCTTACAGATGCAGTTGCAGGGCGACTTTCAGAAATTGATATAGATGAAGGTTAAGCTTGTAAAGAAGAGACTGTAAAAAGACAATAAAGTTATTTAATTTTAAAACCTAAGATAAACATACCCCCGTTCTAATTTAGGACGGGGGTATCATATAGTTGTTTAATTTTCGATATAGGATACTTCACTGTGCTCAAAAATATAACAATAAAATCGTTTGAAAATCTAAGATTTATTCAACAATAGTGTCCTATAATAGAATTTCGTTTCTTAAAATTCTATATAAAAAGGTTGTTGATTTTCATCCAAACTGTATTCAATTCTTTGTCTAAAATTCATAAAACTCACCATTTCTAATGCCTGTTCAATAGGATAAAACCCTACTTCCAAACTTTCTGGTGTAGTCGTTAATTTACCGCCAACTGGTCTAGCTAAAAATAACGTATTACATATTGAATGGTTCACATTTTGAAATACTCCACAAAATTTTAAAACTTCAATATCAATACCCGTTTCCTCTTTAGTTTCCCTTATTGCAGCATCTTTCAAAGACTCTCCTTCTTCAACTTGTCCACCTGGCATTTCCCACCCTCTTTTAGGTCCCTTGATTAATAGGATTTCTTTTTGTTCATTCATTACAATTGTCGCTGCTGAAACTATATGTTTTGGCGGTGAATAAATATTTTGTGTACTTTGTTCCAATTGAAATTCCCCGTTTCTATAAACTTAGTATATGCATCTTTATATAGCTATTTTGTTCTTTTTTGTGATAACTTACTATTTCAAAATGAACTATCCAATTCCCTTCCTTATTCCAGAATATGGACCGGTTCTTTAATAACATAACTAGCATCTTATCCCTGTACAAGTACACAATTCTTTATAAGTTTAATCCAATTCCCCCTTCTAACTAGTTAGAAAAATAAGAATAATAAAAATAAAAAACTTTGGAATTTTCTTATTTTAAAACAGTAGACAAAATTCTAAAAATTGTGTTAGAATTTGTTTCAATATCATATCGCTTGTTAAATTCCTTTCAAAAGGAAAATGGGTACACGAACATTTTGTTTCGTGTTTAAAAGGGAAGCTTGGTGAAACTCCAACACGGTCCCGCCACTGTAAATGCTGAGATTTCTTTTCTATACCACTGTGAAAATGGGAAGGTGAAAGAAATTATATGAAGCATAAGTCAGGAGACCTGCCTGTTTTAGCAACACTGATAGATTCACGGATGATGATGAGGTGTTAAAACAAAAAGGAAGGCTTATTTTCTATGCCTTTGTACTTTTTGTTATAGGTATTTCCTAGTAAACGGAAATGCTTACTTTCAATTAGGGAGGAATTTGAAATGGCAATTCAAACAAGTAATTTAGGTTATCCACGTATCGGACTACAACGAGAGTGGAAAAAAACATTGGAAGCCTTTTGGTCCAATAAAATCGATGAAGAACAATTTTTAACAACAATGAAAGAAATTCGCCTTCAACACATTAAAGCACAGCAAGAAAAAGGGATTGAACTCATTCCAATTGGCGATTTTACATATTATGATCACGTTTTGGATACTGCTTATATGCTAGGATTTATTCCATCACGTTTTTCTGAGTTTACCTCTTACCTTGATGTATATTTCGCAATGGCGCGTGGCTCTAAAGATCACGTAGCTTCCGAAATGACAAAATGGTTTAATACAAACTATCATTATATCGTTCCTGAATATGAAGAGGGATTACAAATCTCTTTAAAAGATAATCGTCCACTTCGCTTATATGAAGAGGCAAAACAAGAATTAGGAGTAGATGGAAAGCCTGTTATTTTAGGACCATATACTTTCTTAAAATTAGCGAAAGGCTATACACAAGAGCAATTTGCTACGATTTTAAACCAATTAGTTGCACCTTACGTACAACTAATTTCAGAACTACATGCAGCTGGTGCACAAATCATTCAAGTTGATGAACCGATTTTCGCTTCTTTAACGAAAGAAGAAATTCAACATGCAAAAGAAATTTACGAAGCTATTCGTAAAGAAGTTCCAAATGCGACTCTTCTTTTACAAACATATTTTGATAGTGTAGAAGAAAACTATGAAGAAATCATTTCATTCCCTGTATCTGGTATTGGATTAGATTTCGTTCATGGTAAAGAAGGAAATCTAAATGCTATTTCAAAATATGGATTCCCAGCTGATAAAATTTTAGCTGTCGGTTGTATAGATGGCCGTAACATTTGGAGAGCTGACCTTGATGAAGTTCTTACGTTATTTACAACGCTACAAAAACAAGTCCAAACGAAAGATTTCATCGTTCAGCCTTCTTGTAGCTTATTGCATACACCAATCGATAAAACAGAAGAAACTCACTTATCGACTGAGCTATTTGATGCGCTAGCATTTGCAAATCAAAAATTAGAAGAGTTAGTTCTTATTCATTCTGCTCTAACTCAAGGTACAGAAAGCATTAGTAATGAGCTAGAAACATACCGAAACGTACATCATACAATTCGTTCATCTGCTGCACGTAACCGAGAAGATGTTAAAGCAGCACGAACAGCATTAAAAGAAGAAGATTTCTCACGTCCTCTTCCATTTGAAAAACGATATGAACTACAGCAAGTAGCTTTACAATTACCGTTGTTACCAACAACAACTATCGGTAGCTTCCCGCAAACATCCGAAGTTCGTCAAACTCGTAAACAGTGGCGTAACGGTGATATTACAAATGAACAATATAATCAGTTCATTGAAAAGGAAACTTCGAAGTGGATTCGTTACCAAGAAGATATTGGTCTTGATGTACTAGTGCATGGTGAATTCGAAAGAACTGACATGGTCGAATATTTTGGTGAGCGCCTTGCTGGTTTCTCCTTTACTAAAAACGGATGGGTACAATCATACGGTTCTCGTTGCGTAAAACCACCTGTTATTTATGGCGATGTTGCCTTTATAAATGGAATGACTATTAAAGAAACTGTATATGCACAAAGCTTAACAGAGAAAGTAGTAAAAGGTATGCTCACTGGACCTGTCACTATTCTAAATTGGTCATTCGTTCGAAATGATATTTCACGAAAAGAAGTTTCATATCAAATCGCACTAGCACTTCGTCATGAAATTGAATTACTTGAATCTTCCGGAATAAGAGTAATCCAAGTCGATGAGCCCGCACTTCGTGAAGGTATGCCGTTAAAAGAGAAGGATTGGGATGCATACATTACATGGGCAGTTCAATCATTCCTTTTAGCAACATCTTCTGTAGCAAACGAAACACAAATTCACACCCATATGTGTTACAGTAACTTCGAAGATATTGTAGAGGCGATTCGCGCATTAGATGCAGATGTGATTTCTATCGAAACATCAAGAAGTCACGGAGAATTTATTGATACATTAAAACATACAACATATGAAAAAGGAATTGGTCTAGGTGTATATGACATTCATAGTCCACGTGTCCCAAGTAAAGATGAGATGTTCGCAATCGTAGAGCAATCTTTACAAGTATGTGATCCTAAATATTTCTGGATTAATCCAGACTGCGGTTTAAAAACTAGAAGAACGGAAGAAGTTATTCCGGCTTTAGAACACATGGTGCAAGCAGCAAAAGATGCTCGTTCCCTTTTAAAAACAAACGCATAATAAAAATGGGTTATCCTCCAAAAGGATAACCCATTTTTTATACTTTACTTTCAAAAAAGAATTCATATTGTATTTTATATAATTCATCATCCGTTGGCTCTTCAAGAGGAATTGCCTGTAATACAACGGTATACTCACCATTTGGAATATGGATTTGAAATTTATTTGAAAGAATACTAGTTACAACGATACATTCATTTTCAACTGTAAAAGGAACCGTAACCGTTCTAATCACTTCTTCTTTCTCAATATGTTTTCCACAAGTCACTTTTACTTCACAAGTATAATCAGAGAGTGCTTCAAAAATAACAGTTCCATCCGCCTTAGCATAACCTCTTTCAAAATCTTCATCTGTCCAATCTACGTAAGGCTGCTCACCGTCATAGTTCATCAACATTAATTGTGAATAAGAAATTGTTAACTCCATAGTTCCCTTCTCCTTCATTATGAAATATGCAACTACTACTTCACTTCAAATTTCACACGCGTACCATCTGGATATTTGTCTAGCTTATTCCCTACCCAAGAACCTGCACCGCGGTTATCTGCTGGACTTATATATTCAATATGAGCTCCCTTTCCGCCTTCCTTACACATCGCCATCGGCCATTCATCGCGATCATAACCTTTCTTCGTCGGATATGGCGCTAACGATAATTTCCTTCTATCAGCTGCACCATTACGATCAATTGTACACATTTCTGAATGCCCTTCTTTTATAGCATCCGCTATATGTTTCCCGGTCTCTGGATATCGTTCTTTCGGGAACTCTAAAATTTGATCATACGTAGTTGTTTTTTTAGTACTTGTCTCCTCTGGCACAAGTACTTCATATACTGCTACCAAAAGAGAAAGAATTGCAATAATTGAAATGATAATACCTTTTAATTGCTTCATGTGTACCTCCGTGTTCCTACCAATTTCTTTTCCTCAGCTATTATAACAAACTTCTTCTATGTATGTTTTCAGACATTATTTTAGCTCTTCCTTTCCATTCCGCCAAAAACATTCATTTTTCCTCATCTTTTCACTAATGCTGTAGAAAACTAATAACCTTCCGACATTCTTTTTCAAAGGAAGTCTTCATAAAAGATTGAAATGATATATACGATACTTTTTGGGGAGGAAATTTCATGGAAGCTATTTATAAAACGAAAGATGTTACAAATAAAACAGGTATCCCAAAACATATAGTCCGAAAATATAGCCAACTCTTAGAGGAACACGGTTATATCATTTCAAAAACAGCTGATGCTCGTATTTATAAATTGGATGATTTAAAACTATTGAAATCTATACATGAAAGAGCTGCTACATTACAAGAAGATATTTCAGAAACAATACCTATTATTTTAAAAGAAAAAGAGTCCCCACCTGTACCTGTTATTCAAGATAAGCAAGAAATACAACCAAAAGAAAAAGAAGATGGACGTAACTTTGAGGAATTCATGTTAAAACTTGAAATGCTTGCTCAATTAAATGAAGCAATTATTCATCAAAACTCTACTCTCATTACACAAAATCGTTTAAAAGACGAGAAATTAGATGAACTTATGCAACAAGTTTATGTAAAGGAAGGATCTCAAGAAAAAATGTTACAAGATCTAGTTGATCATGCCGCTCAAACCGATGCACTCCAGAAAGAAAAGATGGACTTATTAATGAATCATATGTATAAGCGAGAATCTAAACAAGAAGAAAAAATGAATAAACTTGTCCATCAAATTTACAATAAAGACAGCAGCCGTGATACACAACTTATGCAAGTTATTCGCGAAATTCAAGAAACAAAAAGATTAGTCGCCGCCTCAAAAGAGCAAAGCTTCTTTCAATCATTTAGAAGTTTATTCATTCGAACAAAACAAGAAAAAACAAATGAATAAACTTCTGTATATTTTCTAATGCACAATAAAATAAAAAGTTACCTTCTACCGGTAACTTTTATTCCTTATATCGTGCAGCTGGCAATATAATAATAGCTTCAGTTCCTTTTCCACTTTCACTTTTATATTCCAATGTACCATTATGTGCTTGTAAAATACTAAATGTTACCATAAGACCTAATCCTGTTCCTTTTTCTTTTAAAGAATAATACGGTTGTCCAAGTCTTGCTAACTGTTCTTTTGTCATCCCAACGCCACTATCTTTAACTCTTATTATTATCATTTCATCTTTTTGAATAGCCGTGACTTTTAAATACCCTTTGTTTCCTTGAATTGCTTCAATACCATTTTTAACAACATTCATAATAGCTTGCTTCAATTTCGTTTTATCACCGATAGTATAAAGGCTCTCAGAAATCTCAACTTGCAAATAAACGCCCTGCATCGCCGCAAATGATGACATAAGCGTTGTCATTTCAATTAATTGTGCTGATAAACAAATATGTTCTTTTTTTTCAATTTGAGGCCTTGCTAAATTTAAATAATCTGAAATAATCTGTTCAGCACGATCCAGTTCAGCTAATACGAGACGCATATAATCTTTGTTTTTTACGTCTTCCGTACTCTCTAGCAATTGAATAAACCCACGTACCACAGTGAGCGGATTTCGAACTTCATGTGCAACACTTGCAGCTAACTCACTTACAATATTAAGTTTTTCTGATTTTTGCATCTCAGTACGTAGTAATGCGTTTTCATTTAAATATTCCGTTAAATACACCTGAAATACCATAGTCATAACCATAATAAGCGAGGCAAATATAAACCCGCTATATATTTGCGAAATATACGGTGTAAAACCTGTTTCTAACAGCACATTAATCATGCCAAATACTAGAAAAACCAATACATAAAATGACGAAATCATAAATGCTAAAATTAGCTTCTTATCCCTTGAAAAAAGAGACCATTTCTTTGATAAGAACAATGGAACTATTAATAGAAATATTACTTCTACAACTGGAAGAAAGCTCATTCCTTTTAGTGCCCATTCATATGTAACAAAAATAACCGCTGGGATTAAACCGACAATCCCACCATATAAAAAACCACTGACAATTGGGATTGGGTGAAAGTTATACCCACAAACATTGTCAAAACAAATAGAATAGGTCATGGAGAGCACGAGCGTAACGCTAGATAAAAACATAATAAAGTAACGATTCGGCTTCGGAGGCATTTCTTGATAGCGATTTAAACGAATCGCTTCATATAAAAATAGTGGCAAAATAATGATGGCAATTTGGATCAATAAATCACGGATAAGCTCCATAGCCTCTCATCCCCTATATGTATTTTGATATGATTATATCATTTTATTAGTGTATTTGTTTTAAAATTTTGATTTTTCTTAACATTTTTGTTAATTCTTTGTTAACACCCCATATTAATTGTTACAGATTTTCGAAATGATTGTAAACCCTGTACCAAATTCCCTTCATACAGTATACAATGAATACGGATTACAAAGAAAATATAAAAATACTTCACTAGACGGACAACTACAGTAAAATACAGCATATAATCCATACTATCTATGTTTACAAATAAGTGATCATTACTTTAGTAGGAGGAAGATAAATATGGCGGGTACTACGCTTGTTTTAAAAGAAGAAAATTTGGTTGTTCTAGAAAATGTTGAAAAATCAGTGTATGAGGAATTACAGCATAAAACAGGAGAAGCAGATTGCACATGTGCTGTGAACGAATCAGTTGTTCACCTTGGCAAAGTATCCTCTGTACTTTGGAATGAAGATGAAATAGATTGGGAATACGGATACTAAAAAGTCGCTTATAGCGGCTTTTTTTCTGTTCTCTCTTTCTAAATTTCATATACAAAGCGTAATCATAGAAAGTATGATAAAATGAACTTAATTTTCAAACGGAAGAAAGGGAGATACAATGGAACAATTCATTAATCCTAGAGTAAAGGACATCCAAATTTCTGGAATCCGCCAATTCTCTAATATGATTCAAAACTATGATAATCTTATCTCTTTAACAATTGGGCAACCCGATTTCCCTACACCTTCTCTCGTAAAAGAAGCGGCAAAACGGGCCATTACAGAAAATTATACAAGCTACACACATAACGCTGGTTTACTAGAATTACGAAAGGCCGCTTGTAACTTTGTAAAAGATAACTACGATTTACATTATTCAGCTGAAAACGAAACCATCGTTACAATCGGTGCTAGTGAAGCAATTGACGTTGCATTCCGAACTATTTTAGAACCAGGAACGGAAGTAATTTTACCTGCTCCTATTTACCCTGGTTACGAGCCGATTATTCGACTATGCGGCGCAACGCCAATTTTTGTAGATGTTCGTGAAACTGGATTTCGTTTAACAGCTGAAGCATTGCAACATGCAATTACAGAACGAACAAGATGCGTCGTTTTACCGTATCCTTCTAATCCAACTGGTGTTACCTTATCAAAAGAAGAATTAGAAGATATTGTATCTGTCTTAAAAGATAAAAATATTTTCGTTCTTTCTGATGAAATTTATAGTGAGCTTGTATATGAAGAAAAACACACATCTATCGCTCATTTCCCAGAAATGCGTGATAAGACGATTGTCATTAACGGCTTATCAAAATCACATTCTATGACCGGCTGGCGTATCGGACTTTTATTTGCTCCAGAATATTTAGCAAAACACATATTAAAAGTTCATCAATACAATGTTACATGTGCTACTTCAATCGCTCAATATGCTGCAATCGAAGCTTTAACAGCTGCTAAAGATGCTCCGAAGATGATGCGCTATCAATACAAAAAACGCCGTGATTACGTATATAATAGACTCATTCAAATGGGTTTAACGGTTGAGAAACCAACAGGTGCATTTTATTTATTCCCATATGTTGGACATTTAACATCTTCATCATTTGATTTTGCACTTGATCTTGTAAAAGAAGCCGGGCTAGCCGTTGTTCCTGGAACAGCATTTTCTGAATACGGTGAAGGCTACCTTCGCCTTTCCTATGCTTATAGCATCGAAACTTTAAAAGAAGGCTGTGACCGTTTAGAAGCCTTTCTAAAGCAAAAAGCTAAGAGTTAAACTCTTAGCTTTTTTTATGCATAGTGATCACAAGTTTGACGCTTCAGTAATTTATGCGGAATAATGATACACTTTGCAGTTAACTCAGCATTCTCTACTTTATCAACTAAAGCTTTTGCTGCTTCATATCCTAGCTGATATATATTTACATCAACTGTCGAAAGCGGAGGACTCGCAATTTCTGATAATAAAGCATTATTAAAGCTTACAATAGAAACATCCTTCGGTACAACGAATCCTTTTTTAGAAAGTGCGCTTAGTACACCAAGTCCAATTAAATCATCCGTTGCCATAATTGCCGTCGGTGGTTGCTTCAGTCCCATTAACTCTTCAACGGCTTGTTGACCACTTTCTCTTGAAAAATCAAAATGTAAAATATACTCTTTTGGTAATACAATGTCTGCTAGTTTTAAAGCATCACTCATACCGGCTAAACGATCTCTCGTTACAAGTAAATCTGATCCACCACCAATGAACGCGATCTGTTTATGGCCTAGTGAAATTAAATATTCTGCCACTTCTCTTGCAGCTGTATAATTGTCATTATCTACATATGTAATTTCATCTTTTCGATCATATGGTTTTCCAATTAAAACAAACGGGAAGTTTTGGTCATGCAAGTATTGAATAATTCGATCGTTCTCTCTTGAATATAAAAGAATAATACCACCGATTTGACGACCTTGTACCATTTTTACAACACCATTAAAAATTTCATCTTCCGTTTCACCAGTCGACATGTAAAGCGCATACCCTTCCACATGTGCAAATGAACTAATTCCTCTTATAACTTCTGGGAAAAACGGATTTTGAAAAGCTTTACTTGCAGAACTCGGCATAACAAGACCAAGTGTCTTCGTCGTTTGGTTTGCAAGGTTTCTTGCATTTAAATTTGGATGATACCCTAATTCACTCATTACTTTTCGAACACGGCGCTTTGTCTTTTCACTTATACTTGGATTATCAGCAATTACACGAGAAACAGTTGATGGTGCTACGTTTGCCTTCTTCGCCACATCTTTAATTGTAACTGTCATAAAAATCCCCTCCTTTCACTTCTCTGCCATTTTCATATATTTTATCCCGCTATTTGCTGGGCAGTAAGACCCCCACCTCAAAATTCAGCGAAAGCAAAGAAGTTAGGTGGGGGTCAGGCTGCCAGTAAAAGCCCGATCGGTGAGAGCTAATAATCAGTGAGGATGAACAACAACCCCACTGATTAAAGTTTCACTTTATCTTGCACTCGTTGCAAGTCATAGGAGAAGTCACAAACTTTTATTTATTTATTCTATCTTGCAAAACTTATCATATTTTCCCTCTCCATGTATTGTAAGGGATATAGCTCTTTTTTCCTATACTATAATATACTATTTATTTCACTTCTTTTCATATGCGATGTCAAATCTCTTTTCATCTCTCTATAATTTTTTTATAGAGAGATGAAAAGAAAAATGGGACATAATGTCCCATTTCTCATCCTTTCGTACCTCCAGCTGTTAAACCAGAAATAAAGTATTTTTGTAATGATAAGAATAAAATCGAAATCGGGATTGCAATTAATACTGAACCGGCTGCAAACGTTGTAAATTCATTACCAAATTTCTTCGCTACCATTTCATAGAGTCCAACTGCTAAAGTATAATTTTCCGGTGTGCGCAAAATAATACTCGCTAAAATGAAATCTGTAAATGGACCGATGAAAGTGAATAACGCTACAACTGCCACGATTGGCTTTGCAAGTGGCATAATGATTTGCCAAAAAATACGGAAATGTCCAGCTCCATCCATGCGAGCTGATTCATCCAACTCTTTCGGGATCGTATCAAAATACCCTTTCATAAGCCATGTATTCATAGGGATTGCTCCGCCTACATAAATTAAAATTAATGCAAGATGTGTATCGATTAATCCTGTTAACTGCGCTAATACATATAGTGCGATTAACGCCGCAAAGTTTGGAATCATTTGCAGAATTAAAAATGTTAATAAACCATTCTTTCTTCCAACAAAACGATATCTCGAAAATGCATAAGCAGTAAAACTAATTGCTAACACCGAAAAAATCATCGTTAAAACACTTACTTTTAATGTGTTTTTATACCAAAGTAAATAATTACTATTTTCCAGATCTAATAACTTACGATAATGATCTAACGTTGCATTTTGCGGAATAATACTTGATCCTGATAAACTATCACCCGGATTAAACGATGAGCCAATAATCCATAATAATGGATAAAAAATAATGGCACACATTACAAAGATAACTAAATAACTTAATGAGAGACGTAACATCTTTTGTCGTTTAATATTCATTTACATCATATCCTCTTCTTGGAATGATTTTGTTCTCTTAAATTGCCATAACGCAACTGTAATAACGATTAACGATAAAATCATTGTAAGAGCTGCTGCTTTTCCGTACTGCGCCGAAGTCATCGTTAACTTATAAATCCATGAAATTAAAATATCTGTTCCACCTGCATCTTGCCCCGCTACAGCAGGACCTCCGCCGTTAAATAGATAAATGATACTAAAGTTATTAAAGTTAAACGTATATTGCGTAATTAATATTGGTGCTGTTGCATATAAGACAAGTGGCAATGTAATTTTACGAAACTGTTGCCAAGCTGTAGCTCCATCTACTGTAGCAGCTTCATATAACTCCCCTGGGATCGATTGCAGTATACCTGTTGTCATTGCAAAGACGAATGGGAATCCAAGCCACGTTTGAATCATAATTAAAGCGATTTTTGCCCAAAATGGATCTGTCATCCAAGCAATCTTTTCGATTCCAAATAAAGCTAATACTTGATTGTTAATTGCTCCAAATGTTTCGTTAAACATACCAGAGAAAACAAGAATAGATACGAATGCTGGGACCGCCCACGGTAAAATGAAGATTGTCCGAATAATTGCCTTCCCTTTAATACCAGGCTGATTTACGATAATCGCTAAGAAAATACCAAGCGCAACTTGTAATGTCGTTGCAACGAATGTCCAAATGACAGTCCAAGAAAATACGCTTAAAAATGTCTCTCTCCACATCGGTAATGTAAAGATATCAATAAAGTTTTTGAAGCCCACCCAATCTACTAATTTAGCTGGAGGAGAGTGATATAAATCGTAGTTCGTAAATCCAATTAAAATTACGAAAATGATTGGAAATACAACAACAAAGATAAGCAATAGAAAACCTGGTGAAACCATTAAATATGGAAAACCTTGATCTAATAAGTTACGATATTGCTCTTTTACTGAGTTTAATGGTGTTCCTATGTCACGCTTCTTTCCATTTTGGTATGCATCATATAAGTTAAATGCATATATCCCCAGTCCAAACACTATGACGATAAGTGCCAAAATCCCTTCTACTAATAGAAAGACAGAATGGTCACGTGGAACTTCTGTACCGAGTGTTACAATTCCCCATAACCCCATATTTAACAAATCAGCAAATGCTACAATGAACGAACCTGTTAATACTAGAAAAATAAGACCTTTAACATATTGTTTATTATATAGTTGACCAATGCCTGGAATAATTGATAACATGGTCGCCATTTTCCTATGCTTTGAACCGTTTAAATCTTTCGCTGGCTCCATAGATGTTTGCATGTTCCTTCCCCCTTTTTTCTTCCTACTTGGAAGGGAGAGAATTCGTGCCTCTTATATTCGAGGCACGAATTTCACCTTATTTTTTATTGCTGTGGTTTGCCTCAATATTCCCTTTAATTTGCTTCACTGCATTATCAAGTGCTGCTTTTGGTGCTTCTTTATCCGTAACAACTAATTGAAGCGCATCTCCAGCTGGTTTCCATACTTCTTGCATTTCTGGAATGTTCGGCATTGGAATTCCATTTTCAGATTGCGTTGCAACTGCTTTTGCAGCTTCATTATCTTTAATAATTGGATCTTCCATTACTGATTTTACTGGAGGAATTTCTTTTGTTTTCTCAAATCGAATTTTTGCATTTTCTTCATTCGTTACCCACTCAGTGAATTTCGTAGCTAAATCATTTTGTTTAGAGAAGCTTGTTACATGCCATCCTTTAACCCCAACAAATGTTTTCATTGGTTGACCATTTGGTAATTTCGGCATTGGAGCAACACCATAATCAATTCCGTTCTTTTCCATCGCTTGGAACGCCCACGGTCCGTTCATAATAGATGCTGCTTTTCCTTCGTTAAATAGTCCATCAGCAGCAGGTCCACCAGATTCACCGATAATACCTTTTGGGAATAACTTTTCTTTGTACCATTTTTGAAGGTATTCAGCACCTTGTACTGCTCCGCTATTATTTAATCCAACATCACTTGCATTTGGCTTTCCATCTTTTTCACCAAACACATAACCACCCATACCTGCCATGAATGCATTAGCAAAGTAGAAGTTATCTCCTAATGTTAAAAATCCGTACTTGCCATCCTTCGTAAATTCTTTTGAGAAGTTAAACAGCTCGTCCATCGTTTCTGGTGCTTTTGGCATTAATTTTTTATTGTAAATAAAGATTGGTGTCTCAATTGCTTTTGGTAAACCATATAATTTTCCGTTATATGTCTGTGCTTTTATTGATGAGTCAGTAAATTTACTCTTTACAGCATCATCAGCTTTCACTTCAGAAAGTAAACCTTCTGTTACTGCGTTTCCGATTTGATCATGTGGCAATGTTACGACATCTGGTCCCGTCCCCGCTGGTCCATCAAGGCGTAACTTCTTCACTTGATCTGTCATTTGCATTTCAACAACTTTAACTTTTACTTTATATTTTTCCTCAAAGCTTTTCACGGCTGGTTCTAAACCAACACCTTTTTTATCATCTTCCCAAACGAGAAGATCATAATCTTTCTTCTCTTTACTTGCTTCCTTTTTCCCTGAATCTTTCGGCCCACATGCAGATAACATACCGATTGACAATGCCGAAATTGTTAATAGTGATAATGCTTTCTTCATCCCAAAAAACCTCCCTAAATTGTCTATGTACCTTAGAAATTGAAAACGTTTGCATTAAATAGTTTAATAGAAGCGCAAACAATATCCCAATCTATGAAAACGTTTGCGCTATTTGTCTATCATTATACATTCTTTTATTCATTTTGCAAATATTAATTTTCAAAATAATCCCCTCATACTCTTTATCCATTGACTTTACATAAAATGAATACTACTCTTATAAGCAATATTAAAGTTATGTGAAAGGAAATCGTTTGCAACATAATCTTTATTATTTCGTTTTAGGTAACAATATGTATAGAGATATTAAAGGGGGATTTTCTATATGCTTAAAGAAGCGATCTATCATAGGCCAAAAGATAATTATGCATACGCTTACAATGAAAAAACAATTCACATCCGAATACACACAAAAAGAGATGATGTTCACAGTGCCGCCCTCATCTACGGTGATCCCTACGAATGGCAAGATGGAAAATGGATTACAGCGAGTACACCGATGAAAAAAACCGGATCTACTGAGTTATTTGATTATTGGTCGGTTTCAATCGAACCGAAATTTAAACGCTTACGATATGGATTCGAATTAAAAAACGACGTAGACACTCTTATTTATACAGAAAGAGGATTTTTTTCTAACATTCCAAATGACGATGTCGGTAACTTTTTCTGCTTTCCATTCATTCATGCAAAAGATGTTTTCAGGGCACCATCTTGGATTAAAGACACAGTATGGTATCAAATCTTCCCGGAACGATTCGCTAACGGGGACAGCTCATTAAATCCGATAAACACTCTTCCTTGGGGAAGTACCGAACCAACTCCAACTAATTTTTTCGGGGGTGATTTCGCTGGCATTCTTCAAAATCTTGATTACCTTGTGAAGCTTGGAATCTCTGGAATTTATTTCACTCCTATTTTTAAAGCCCATTCGAATCATAAATATGACACAATTGATTACATGGAAATCGATCCACAATTTGGGACGAAAGAAACTTTCAAAGAACTCGTTGAAGCATGTCATAAACGTGGTATAAAAGTAATGCTCGACGCTGTTTTTAATCACAGCGGATACTTCTTCGATAAATTTCAAGACGTGCTGAACCATGGTGAGAATTCCACCTATAAAGATTGGTTCCATATTCATGAATTTCCAATTATAACTGAGTCGCTTCCTAATTATGATACTTTCGCATTTACACCATACATGCCTAAATTAAATACTGCTCATCCAGATGTTAAAGAATATTTACTTGAAGTAGGTCGTTATTGGGTAAGAGAGTTCCATATAGACGGTTGGCGCCTTGATGTCGCAAATGAAGTCGATCACAGTTTTTGGAGAGAATTCCGTAGTGAAATAAAAGCATTAAATCCTGAAGTATATATTTTAGGAGAAATCTGGCATGATGCACTCCCATGGCTACAAGGGGATCAATTTGATGCTGTCATGAGCTATCCTGTGACAAACGCCCTACTTTCTTACTTCGCTAACGAGTCCATTCATGCGAATGAATTCATGAAACAAATTACGGATTCTCTACATTCCTACTCTATGAATGTAAATGAAGCGGCATTTCATTTATTAGACAGTCATGACACACCTAGAATTTTAGCAACATGTAATGGGGATACAAATAAGTTAAAGTTACTCTATGTATTTCACCTTTCTTTCATCGGTTCTCCTTGTATTTATTACGGTGATGAAATCGGTATGGATGGTGGTATGGATCCTGGTTGTCGTAAATGTATGATATGGGATGAAAAAGAACAAGACACTCTTTTATTCACACATATACAAACATTAATTTCATTACGGAAACAATATAAATCATTTGGAGGACACGGTATTTTTCAATTTATCGAAGCAAATGATGAACATAATTATATTTCTTATACAAAAACATATGAAGATGAAACTATCTTTTTCGCTTTAAATCCTACTAACAGTGAAATTACAGCTTCACTCCCTCTTCATATTACTGGGAAGAAAATAATTAACATTTACACAAACGAAGAATTTTCAGCGGAAGCAAGTGTATTACAAGTTACACTTCCACCATATGGATTCTCAATCTTAAAGTGGTAACAAAAAATCCTTATGCCAAGGTGTGGCATAAGGATTTTTCTTATTTTAATTTAAATACCATCGCTTCATATGGGCGTAATGTAATATTATCTATCGACCCGATTTCCACGTCGTAATTGTGTATTAATAACTCTGATTCACTATAGCTAATATCCTCAGGCAATTCAAATACACTTTCGTCCGCAGTAAAGTTTGCAACAACAAGAATTTTTTCGGCTCCATAAGTTCTTACATAAGCAAAAATAGAAGGATTGTTTTCTAGTATTAAATCATATGATCCATACACAATAATCTCATTATTTTTACGTAGTTCAATTAATTTTTTATAGTAGTAAAAAATAGAGTTTTCATCTTGGATTGCATGCTCTACATTAATCTCTTTGTAATTAGGATTTACCGCAATCCAAGGCTCACCTGTTGTGAATCCAGCATGCTCTTTATTATCCCACTGCATCGGTGTTCTAGCATTATCTCGGCCTTTTATATAGATAGACTGCATCACTTTCTCTATATCTTCACCGCAATCTATAACTTTTTCCTTATACATATTTAACGTTTCAATATCTCGATATTCATCAATCGATTGGAATCGAACATTCGTCATTCCGATTTCTTCTCCTTGATAAATATACGGTGTCCCCTTCATCATATGAAGTACTGTCGCTAACATTTTCGCTGATTCATTTCGATAAGCTCCATCATTCCCGAAACGCGATACAACACGCGGCTGGTCATGGTTATTCCAATAAAGGCTATTCCAGCCTGTTTGTTCTAATGCTTTTTGCCATTTTGTTAAGTTTTCTTTCAGAGTAAGGAGTGAGCACGGTTTTACATCCCATTTCCCACCTTCTCCAGAATCTAAATCCATATGTTCAAATTGGAATACCATTTGTAGTTCTTTTCTAGCTTCACCTGTATATAATTTAGCCTCTTCTGTCGTTACACCTGGCATTTCCCCAACCGTCATAATGTCATAATGAGACAATACTTCTTCATTCATTTCATGCAAATATTTGTGAATGTTCGGACCGTTCATAAAATGTTTATGCCCTGAAACATATCCTTCTTCATCCGTTTCAACAGCTGGTAAGCCTTCTTCTTTAGAAATAAAATTAATAACATCCATACGGAATCCATCAATTCCTTTTTCTAACCAAAACTTCATCATGCCATAAACATCTTGTCTTACCTTTGCATTATCCCAGTTTAAATCTGGTTGTTTTTTAGAAAACAGATGTAGATAATATTCGTCGGTCATTTCATCATATTGCCATGCAGAGCCACTAAACGCTGCTCCCCAGTTATTCGGCTCTTTCCCTTCATTTCCAGGACGCCATATATAATAGTCTCTATATTTATTATCTTTGGATTTACGTGATTCAATAAACCAATTATGTTCATCTGAAGTATGATTAACAACTAAGTCCATCATAAGTTTCATATTACGTTTATGCATTTCATGTAATAGTTCATCCCAGTCTTCCATTGTTCCGAACTCGTTCATAATTTTACAATAATCACTTATATCATAACCGTTATCATCATTTGGAGATTCATAGACTGGTGATAACCAAATTACATCAATACCCAATTCTTTTAAGTAATCTAGCTTTGAAAGAATGCCACGAAGATCCCCTATGCCATCACCATTACTATCCATAAAACTACGAGGATAAATTTGATATACTACACTTTCTTTCCACCATTGCTTTTCCATTATGCTACCCCATTTCATCTATACTATAATTTTTTCTTCTTTTTAAGGCGCAAACGTTTTCATTAATGAATGATAACAGATTCTATCTTAATTTAAAATAGCGCTTACAATATTTATTCCTCTTTTTCTAAGAAAACAAGCGAAACTTACTATATTTTCTTGCGGAAATGAAAACGTTTTATTTTTTTCCAGTGTTTTTATTTCTTTTTTGAATCTATTCGTTTATAATAAACTCAAAGAAAACGTTTGCATAAATTTCTAGGGGGAAATATCATGGCAGAGCTTAAATTAGAAAATATTTATAAAATATATGATAATAACGTAACAGCCGTAACAGATTTTAACTTACACATTCAAGATAAAGAATTTATCGTATTCGTCGGTCCTTCTGGATGCGGAAAATCTACCACATTACGAATGGTAGCTGGCCTTGAAGATATTTCAAAGGGAGAATTTTCAATTGATGGTAAGCTAATGAACGATGTTCCTCCAAAAGATCGAGATATCGCAATGGTCTTCCAGAACTATGCTCTTTATCCGCATATGAGTGTGTATGATAATATGGCATTCGGATTAAAACTTCGAAAAATACCGAAAGATGAAATTGATCGTCGCGTGAACGACGCAGCAAAAATTTTAGGGCTTGAACAATATTTAACTAGAAAACCAAAAGCGTTATCAGGTGGACAACGACAACGTGTTGCATTAGGCAGAGCAATTGTTCGAGACGCAAAAGTTTTCTTAATGGATGAACCATTGTCAAACTTAGATGCAAAACTACGTGTTGCAATGAGATCCGAAATTTCTAAATTACACCACCGCCTTGGCACAACGACAATTTATGTAACACATGATCAAACTGAAGCAATGACAATGGCTTCACGTCTTGTTGTTATGAAAGATGGAAAGATCCAACAAATCGGAACTCCAAAAGAAGTATATGAAACACCTGAAAATATTTTCGTTGGTGGTTTTATCGGTTCACCCGCAATGAATTTCTTCCGCGGAAAATTAACTGAAACCGATTTCGTTATAGACAGTTCACTAAAGATTAAAGTATCTGAAGGAAAAATGAAGTTATTACGTGAACAAGGCTATGTAAATAAAGAAATTGTTTTAGGTATTCGTCCAGAAGATATTCATGATGAACTATTATTTTTAGAAGCTTCACAATCTACTACTTTCACAACAAAAATTGAAGTTGCAGAGTTGTTAGGGGCTGAATCTATTATATATATGAAACTTGGAAATCAAGATTTTGCAGCACGTGTTGATGCAAGACATACTTTTTCACCTGGAGATCAAATTAAACTTGCATTTGATTTAAATAAAGCGCATTTCTTTGACAGTCAAACAGAACAACGTATTCGCTAAAAAATTATCTTTTATATAACATACAAAAAAAACCGTCCACATATATTGAGGGCGGTTTTCCATTATTATGCTAGGGCTTCTATTGTATGAAATGATTGTCCTCTCGTGCTAATAATACCAAAAACAGGTAAATCACTAAGCACCACTTCTTCTTGCTGTTTCATAAAAGATGACGTTAATTGTTTTATCTCTATCCAAACGTCATTAATACAAAGTACATTGGAATCGTTCTCTTGTTGGCGAGAAAAAATAGAATCTATTTTATATAGACCAGCATTTTGAAAAAGCATATCAACACGACTGTATGCCTCCATAGTAAAACTGATAACACGTTGCCAATCTCCTTGTTTTCCCATATCATAGGATACAAAAAGTGCCTCTCCGCCTAGATTCGTAATTTCTTCCACTGTTGCTTGTCCACTTTCTTGATTAATGTCCGTCACAATTACTTTTGCGCCTTGCTTAGCCAACAAAAGAGCTGTACTACGTCCAATACCGATGCCACCACCAGTTACAATGGCAACCTTTCCTGCAAGCTTCATTTTCATTACCCCTTCTATATGTCTTACCGTCATTCAGTATACTCCTTTATTAGATTAGTCCGCAAGCAGGAAAAGTTAACCTCACAACTTGTAAGCGATTACTTTTTTGTTTCTTTTTTCTTACTATTATATTGATCAAAGGTTAAACCGATAAAAATAAGAATCCCCCAAAATATTAAGCTACCTCCGGTCATTCCAAATCCCCCTTTGTTATATAACAATATTATTTATATTCATTATAGCATTAACTTAATTTTCAATCTATTCAAACGGAAAATAGGATGTTTGAATTAGCCACCGCTTCTTTAAACATCCTTCAGTAAGATGGAGAGTACTATATAGTAGATATCCAGCCCATATAAATTCCATTATATCAATTACATTTATCAAATTTCTAAAAAAAAATAAGACTTTTTATATGCAAACAATAAAAAGTCTTATTTCACTATTATAACGTATAATCTAAATATCCCTTATACCAGACTCATCACTTTCGTCTTTGCAATTAAATCATGGAAACCACAATTATCTTTGCGGAATAACATCATATATACGTTACATATTAATGGGATTCCAAGTAACAATATGTTTGGTAATAACAATACAAAAAATCGTATTATTAATGTTTGTAACGTTAGTTTTTCACTTGTTAATGAAATTACTTTTGTTCTTGTTACCTTTTTACCTACTGTAGAACCGTTCCAAATAAAGGGTAACAAAATAAAATATATAGCCATTAGCATGAAAGCTACCGTAAGGTCATATCTATAGTCACCAAAACTTATATTAAAACGATTGAAAATAGCACTATAGTTTCCGGTGATAACAGCTACTATCGCACCGTACATAACCGAGATTAAAAACATGTCAATAAGGGAAGCACCTATGCGATTCATTACAAGCGCTGGACGATGCATCTTTAACTTCATTCTATGTCGACTCCTTCATATCCTTCTTTACCCGTTTCATCGTACCACTTCTAAAAAACATTGTAAACTAGCGTTTCTCTTACTTTTCTTGTACAATGTGTTACAACAGCACTATAAAGGAGGTTCCCATATTGAAAAGATGGATAATCCTATTTGCCGCACTCTTATTAACAGGTTGTACAGGCAATACAAACCATTTAACCTATACAATTAACGACGAATATGAACTCATACATACTTTTGGAGATGCATTTGAACTTTTCCCCTCGCAAGATGCTGTATATGCTACACAATACATCCCTGCTAAAATCACAGAAATTGCTTGGGACGATAAATACATTATCGCAAAACAAATTGAGGAAAAATCAGATCCAAATAATCCCGATGCAGCAATTACAAATAAAAAAAGTGAACATTATTGGATTATCGATGTAAAGCATAATAAACGATTCGGTCCTTATAATGAAAAACAATTTAACGAACAAAAAGATGCATTTAAAATTACAGTACCTTTTCAAAGTGTAGATTCATATGTGAAAGAGCTAAAAAAACAGTCAGCATAAATTTTTATGCTGACTGTTTTCGTTTAAATACACACCTTACTTGGAAAGTGAGATATTGAAAGTTTGTGGCTCTTGAACAGTTTCATGAGTATCTCCTGCCGCTAAATCATCTGTTGTAAACTTAATATCCTTTACCTTCTCTTTTCCATCATCAAGTATTAAACCGATAATTCCGGCTCGTGTCTCACCAGGCTTATAATCTTCCCTTGATACACTCTTTGTCCCCACCAGTGTGTCTTCTTCATATAAAAAGTTTTGAGTCGCTACATTAAAATGTTGTTTATCATTAATAATAACATCATTCATAGAGAAGAATTGCATGTTCTTATTTCCACTATTTTCTACCTTATATGTAATTTCAACATACCGAATCGTGTCGCTAATCTCTGTTCCACTTAACGATGCATATAATTCAGCATCTTCTTGACTCACTTTATCTCCCAATCTACGCTTTACTTCTTCAGGAGTTAATGCCGTATACACTTTCAATGTATTTTTTGCATCTTTGCTCATTTGTGATAATGAGATAACTTTAACGTCTTGTACATGAATTTTCATTGGGGCTACTTCAAATGTTTGATTCACAGAATGAATCTGTTCTAATTCAAATGTCCCCCATCCTTTTTCTTTCACTTTTTGTCCTACTTTTTTAAGCTCACGCCCACCATACTCTTTTGTTTCTGGAATAGATTCTTTCTTTTTAGGTTCTGCCTTCTTTTCTTCTTGATGGAAGCAACCACTTAACATAAGAAGAAAACTACATAAAACAAAAATATTTTTCCATGCTTTCATCATTTAATTTCTCCTAACACTATCATTCATTAATATAAATTAGTCCCTTGCTTTGTAAACTATAGAAACAATGAGAAGTCCACAAAACGAACTTGTCAGTCCAGATACTATTATACCCCCTATTTGGAAAATATGAAAATAGGGATCTATGAACGCATGAACGATAAATATAATGGCTGCCAAACCAATAGATAAAGACCAGTACTTCCTTTTTTCCGAAGTTAAACTAGTATCTCTATCCATTCTTCTATATTTCCATAGTACATATATTAGTAATAGTAGACCGAAACATGTACTCCCATGCTGTAAAAACTTATAAATCGGAATACTATATACTTCTTGCTGTAACAGCGGCATTTTCATAACAAAATAGCCGGTCTTATGAGTAAACGCATCCCAAACGACATGCGTCACCATGCCAAACAATGCGGAATAGCAAAATACAAAAAAATCCTTCCAATTATAAAGCGCCCACTTCTCATCTACTACATATTTATAGTAACTAGCAAAAGGCTTAGGTAAATGTGTTATAAATGGTCCTTTTAAAATACAATGATATGCATACGCTAATAAAAAAACGAGTGGTAAATTCAAATATAAGAAACCAGCCCATGTATGGCCAATAATACCGTATGGCCTAAAATGTAAAAAATATTCAAAATCAGGTGCCATACTACCTAATATAAGAGCCGTTACTGAAATGTAACTTTTTTTCTTAACAAAAGGGAGAACAGCTGCTGGATGTGCAAATGTAAACGGCATGTTTAACTCCTTTTCATAATTTTAATAGAATACATACTATCATAACGACATGAATAATCTCCATGCAATATTTATTTTCACATTGGAATATGATAGTTTAAATGATATAATCCACATGAAATATTCAGAAAATAAGGAGGAGTTCATATGTCGTTAACATTTGTCTTTCTCCTTATTATTCCAATCCCTCTAATAAGTGCATACATAGGATTTTTTCGATGGAAGCATTTAAAAATTATAAAGTATATACCGTAGTTGGCTTTATTAACAAGCTGTCTTACACTTGTATTCACTCCTTTTTCAGGATCAAAATCCGTTATGAATTGAGGTTTATATATTGATTGACGTACCCTTTTTAAAAAATGTCACATTAAAAAAAGAAAATATCCCTAGTTTTTCTGCCTATCCTTACTGTCTACCCGCTATCCGATCATTACAATCACTAGCTTTCCACCCAAATGTAACATTCATTATTGGAGAAAACGGAACGGGTAAATCAACACTACTCGAAGCAATTGCAATTGCTTTAGGTTTTAATGCAGAAGGTGGAACGAAGAATTTCCGTTTTAGCACAAATGATTCACATTCATCTTTACATGAATATCTTCGAATTTCAAAAAGTTTCAATACACCAAACGACGGCTTCTTTCTTCGTGCTGAATCATTTTATAACGTTGCTTCTTATATCGATGAAATAGATGCTATAAAATCTTACGGCGGCGTTTCACTTCACGAACAATCACACGGCGAATCATTCTTCTCATTATTTATGAATCGTTTTTCAGGACAAGGTTTATACATTTTAGATGAGCCTGAGGCAGCTTTATCCCCGATGAGACAACTTTCAATGCTCATTCGAATGCACGAACTAGCTGAACAAGGTTCACAATTTGTTATTGCCACGCATTCCCCTATATTAATGGCTTATCCTGAATCTACTATATACTCTTTAACACAAGAGGGGATTTACGAATCATCTTTAGAAGAAACGGAGCATTACCAAACGACGAAACTCTTCTTTGAAAATCGCGATCGATTATTTCATCATTTATTTAAGTCATAAAAAAGAGGCAGCAATCGCTGCCTCTTTTTTATAATGCTTCTATAAATAAAGCTACTCCAATGCCGCCTCCAACACATAGCGAGGCAATACCTTTCTCTAATCCACGTCTTTTTAATTCATGAATTAAACTTACCGTAATACGAGCTCCTGTACAACCGATTGGATGTCCAAGTCCTACACCACTACCGTTTACATTCACTTTCTCACGGTCTAATCCTAACTCTTTCTCTACAGCTAAGTATTGTGCCGCGAAAGCTTCATTAATTTCAAGTAAATCTGCATCTTCTAATGACCAATCTACTTTTTCTAATCCTTTGCGAATTGCTGGCGCTGGTCCAATACCCATAATTTTCGGATCTACACCCGCTACTGAATATCCAACAATTCGAGCTAACGGTTGTAGCCCTTTTTCTTTCGCTTTTTCCTCACTCATTAATACTAAAACCGCACTTCCGTCATTAAGACCAGATGCATTTCCTGCCGTTACCGATCCATCTTTACGGAAAGCTGGTTTTAATCCTGCTAATTTTTCCGCTGTAATATCTGCACGTGGATGTTCATCTTTCGAAAATACAACTTCTTTTCTACGTTCTTTTATCGTAATAGGAACAATTTGATCGTCAAAGTATCCAGACTCGATTGCTTGCAGTGCCAATGTGTGACTGCGAAGTGCAACTTCATCTTGTTCCTCTCTTGTAATTTCATATTGTTCAACTAAGTTTTCCGCTGTTTCACCCATCATAATATGGTGAATTGGATCTTCTAAAACTTCCCACACCGTATCACGAATTTCTCCATGCTGTAGACGTTGGCCCCAGCGGTGTTGTTTTAATGCATAAGGGCTCGAGCTCATTGCTTCTACGCCACCTGCAACAATAATATCACTTACACCTAATTGAATTTGCATTGCAGCAGACATAATTGCTTGCATACCTGAAGAACATTGACGTTGAATTGTATAACCAGTAACTGTGTCAGGAAACCCTGCCGCTAATGCAGCTGTTCTTGCCGTATTTGCTTCATCAGTTCTTTGAATACAATGACCTAAAATCACTTCATCAACTTCATGTGGCTCTACTCCGCCTCTTTTTACAGCTTCCTGAAGTACAGGAACAGCTAATTCTACTGGTGTGATATTTTTTAGTGCTCCTCCGAAAGTTCCAATTGGTGAACGAACTGCAGCTGTAATGACAACATTATGCATTTTGTACTTGCCCCTCTCTTATGTACCCTAGTAAGTTTTTAGATGGAATTCCATAAGATGTATGTCTACAATTATCATACTATAAACATACTAAAAAATCAAAATATTTAATATAATAAAAATAGAAGGAATTAACCTTCTATTCTGTTAATGCATATAAGAATTTTTGCAATATCTTCTCTGTCGTTTCATTCAATTTCGGTAACTTATCTACCGGAAAATATTGAAGTTGTAACCCTTCATGATCCAACCTCATGTCTCCACTCACATAATGTGCCTGATACAGATGAATTACATTAAAAACTTCATCTCCATTTGGATAACGGAAATAAACTTCTTTTCCCGAAAGAACACCAAGAAATTGCATTATTTTTGCACTTAGCCCCGTCTCCTCGAATAATTCTCTACGAGCAGTTTCTTCCGTCGTTTCTCCTAATTCCATTGCCCCGCCAGGCACACCCCAATCATATGTATCTGAACGATATTGAAGCAATACTTCTTGATTATCATTTAATATAATAATTGCTGATCCTACTAAAATAAGTGGTCTCGTACCAACTACTTTGCGTAACTCTTCAATATACCCCAATATGTAAACTCTCCTTTCCTCATCCTTCCTTATCATAACAAAATTCTCTTCCTTTTGTTGATGTAATTTTCAACAAAAAAGGAAGCTTTCGCTTCCTTTTTTTACCGTTACCTTGCTATTTGCGGGCGGTAAGACCCCTACCTCAAAATTCAGCGAAAATAAAGAAGTTAGGTGGGGAATGAACTGCCCGTAAAAGCCCGATTGGTGAGGGATGAAGAACCACCCCACTGATTAAAGTTTCACTTTATTTCTTAAAGCTTTCGTACTTTACAGCTTCAAAAGCTTCTTCAATTTCCTCATTGCTATAATGGACATATGTAAAACGCCCTAATTCTACTAATCTAGCTATTTCCTGTAACGCTTTATGCTGATCATATATTTCTTCAATTGTAATATGTACATAAAATTTCATTAATGGATGTTCATATAAAGGTTCTCCCACCTCTACATATACATCTTCAACCCCTTGCACAACTCTTACGTAACTCGCAAATTGATAAAGTGCTTCTCTGTCTGAAACGATTTTTAATGTATACATATATTCTCCCCCTTTCCTTTACTATATCAAAAAGATGACCACACTACGTTATAGAACTATGAAATTTTTTCGACTTGTAGTCTATATTTTCATGTAATAAACAAGGCGTTTATCCATACATAGCATCTTTTCCCCACATATATTATAGGAAGAATTTTTTCATTTGAGGTGTTCCTTATGGATCCATACGTCAATATATGTATTTGCATTACTCCAGGCGCTAATGTTTCTGACGACCGCATCGCAAAAGATTTAGCAGTTGCAGAATCAATTTGGCATCCCATTACATTTCAAATTCAAGAAGTAATTGTGTTAAATGAGCTTTTCCGTTTTTCTGACCGTGAGATTAGTTATAAAAGTTCCATTCAAAGTCAGGAAAAATTAGCATCCTTTTTCCAAACGTGTGTAAATGAAGCTCCAGAATGTGATCTTTATATTTGTTATATTGGCAGTGATTATTTCAAAGAAACAGCCGTAATTGCCTGCGCTTATTCTTTAGCAAAACAACAACAACTTACTGGTTACATCGTTTTAACAAATTCGGCTGCTCCCATGAAAAATATATATACGCTCGCTCACGAAGTCGGTCATATTTTATTTACAAGACGTATTCATGGAAAACTTACTCACGCAGATCCTCATTCCCCAACTGGCTCGGAGCACCATCCTTCTCCATCAAATCTTATGTATCCGATAGTCCCGCGCCCTGAAAATGTTCATATTCAGTCTCTATTAACGAACGAACAAAAAGCACTCTCTTTACAAAGCTCTTTATTGCAAAGAAAAAAACAGTAACGATTTTGTTACTGTTTTAAAACAATGTATTCCAATCCACAAACCAAAACCCGGCTGCTAGAAATAAAAATAGGCAACTAAACATAAACGTAATACCTCTAAAAATCCCTATATAATATTTCTTTGGAAATAATTTTTTGCATATCCAAAGCAGCCATTTTCCTATTAAACCGAAGAACAAAACATAACCCGATGTGTCATCTAATTAAGTATCGAAATAGTCATCGTGTACCTTTTTCGAAAAGGTAGTATATAGCCCAAAAATCGTTAAACCTAAAAATATAATAGACAATATACCTAGAAATATACTTTGCATATTTGTTCCCTCTTAATAAAAAATTCAGTTCGTTCACTATTAATATAAAACTAGCTAACAGTTTTTTTCTCCTCATTTTTCAAAGACCATCGCATTAATACATATAAACTTCCGTACAGAAGTAAAGATTCTAACATTCCCCAGTATGGATTTTTCTCTCCTAATCCTTTAAATACAAACATAATGAATAACGGTACGATAACAGCTAATATTCCAATCCATCCAAGTATGTACGCTTCACCAATTAACAACACTAATAAGACAATTCCAGCTAGTATATAACTTTGCATAGTAGTTAATTGCAATACAGGTGTCCCATACCATTTATTCATAAACATTAATAATACTAGTAATAAAATTGGTAGCAAAGCTGCTACATAAATAATGCTAAATTCTTTTATTTTGCTCTGAAATGATGACATTTTAAAAGCAAATATAGTCCCCACAATAGTAATCATTAAAACAATTGGATACCCAATCAACTGTACATTTGTTAATGTAAATTCATGATTAGGATTTTCAAATAATATATTAGTTAGTAGCCAATATCCACCAATACCAATAATCATCCCTAAAATACTCTTTATACTCCCACTTTTATCCGTCTCCATCTCTTCCGCTAATTCTTCCGCATATTCTTTTGGTGAATCACCGAATATATCACTTACCGTCTTTCCCTCTTTCTCGCCTTCTATTAAATGAAGTTCTGCATCTTCTAGAAAAGCATCCACATCTTCTTCTTTAATTCCTTTTGTTATTAAATACACTTTCGTATCGATTAAAAACTTTTCTCCTTCTTTAGAAATTTGCATGATAACCTCTCCCTTATTTAACCGTCTCTCTTCTATTCGTCTTCATCATAATTTCAAGGAAAATTAAAATAAACAAACTTCCGTATAAACATATAATTTGAAATAACATTGGCACGAGATCTTCCGATGTAAATATTTGAAACACTAACATAATAGAAAGCGGAATGATTAAATATAAGTTTTTAAACCATCCTTCAAAATATATATTTATCGCTACTGTGATGATAAATATACCTCCAGCTAATATATAGCTTTGCGTTTGAGTGAATATAAACATTTTTGTAGGATATATCACATCTAATATCGTTACAGCCCCTATTAGAAACATTGGTACAATCATGACTAAAGACCACATAGCAAACCATGTTTTTGTAAAACTTGTTACGAAGGTCATTTTACGAAGTAAAAAATTAGGACCCATAACAACTAAAATCAATGAAAAACTATACCCAATGCACTGAATAAGTGAAATCTGTAGAATTCCGTTATTCACTATTATGATAGAAGCAATAATCCAAAACGAAACGATATTCATTACTGTAAAACCAATTTGCTTCCACGTTTCTTTCCTATCTCTTTCCATCACTTTTACAAGTTCATTGGCGTATTCTTTCGGTGAGCTTCCGAAAATTTCTTCTACACTTTTCCCATCACTCTCACCTTCTATTAAATGCAACTCTGCATCTTCTAAAAAGCTTTCAATATCACTTTCTTTCACACTCTTTGCAGTCAAAAACAATCTCATATCTAACAAAAAATTTCGTGCTTCACTTGATAGCATTATTTTTTTCTCCCCTTCCCTTCAAGCAAACGTTCTACACTACTTTGCATCGCTTCCCAGCGACCCATAAATTCATCCAGCGCTTCCTCGCCTTTTTCTGTTAATGTATAATATTTTCTCTTTGGACCAGATGGTGACTCCTTCATTACGCTTGTTATTAACCCTTCTTTTTGCATTCGTATTAATAAAGGATAAATACTCCCCTCACTCGCCATTGTAAAACCATACTTCGCTAGCTTTTCACTCATTTCATAACCGTATATTTCACCTTCAGAAATAATAGCAAGTAAGCATCCTTCTAAAATCCCTTTCAGCATTTGACTTGTCGACATAATTCAAATCCTCTCGCTATCTTGTTTTACAAGATAGATAAGCGTAAGTATCTTGCTTTACAAAATAGTATAGCAAAGACTATTTTGCAAAACAAGATAGCTGGCAATATCTTTCCAAATCTTTGCAGGATTTTTATTATCCACTCTCTAAATAGAGCAATAAGAGAACTTTTATTATGAAGGAGTGTTTTTCATCATGGTTACAAATCGAGTTGTCTTTTTAACAGGTGCTGCGAGCGGTATTGGTTATGAAATGGGAAGTGCTTTCGCCAAAGAGGTTGCTAAAGTTGTCATTAGTGATCGCCTTGAAGATCGTGCAAAAGAAGCTGCTGAACAATTGCAAAAAGAAGGCTATCAAGCTATCGGTTTAAAATGTGACGTTACAGTTGAAGAAGAAATTGTAGCAGCAATTTCTCAAACAGTTACTCACTTCGGCTCATTAGACATATTAATTAACAACGCAGGAATGCAACATGTTTCACCGATTGAAGATTTTCCAACTGAAAAGTTCGAGCTGTTAATCAAAATTATGCAAATCGCTCCTTTCATCGCAATTAAGCATGCCTTTCCGATTATGAAAAAACAAAAATATGGTCGGATTATTAATGTCGCTTCTATTAACGGCCTTGTCGGATTTGCTGGAAAAGCTGCTTATAATAGTGCGAAACATGGTGTAATCGGATTAACAAAAGTGGCTGCTTTAGAGGGAGCAACTCATGGAATTACTGTAAATGCTCTTTGTCCTGGATATGTTGATACCTCTCTTGTACGAAATCAACTACAAGACTTAGCAACTACGCGAAATGTACCACTTGAAAATGTTTTAGAAGATGTTATTTATCCTCTCGTACCGCAAAAGCGCTTGTTGCAAGTACAAGAAATTGCGGATTACGCTATGTTTTTAGCAAGCGAAAAAGCAAAAGGCATAACTGGTCAAGCTGTTGTTATCGATGGTGGATATACTGCTCAATAAAGTGAAACTTTAATCAGTCGGGTCTTACTGCCCACAAATAGCGGGATAAAAAATAAAGTTTGCTCTTCGCGAGCAAACTTTATTTTACTTTCTATCGCGAGGATCTTTCTACTTTAGTAATTGTTTAGGGAGTTTCTCAATTGCAACAATCACTCCGTCTAATTTACTTTCAATGCGATGTAGTAAATATAGCGTTACAACAATTGGAAACCCCACATTACCTATCATCCTAATCCACTCTTCCATCTTTCTCTCCTCCCTTCATTACATAAATAAGAGAACAAGAGATTCTTAGGCATAAAAAAACAAGCTATTTGTGATTAGCTTGTTTTTTCAAATAATGATGTAATTTCTCGCTTATAATCTCCATGTAAAATACCTTTCTCAGTAATAATCCCTGTAATTAATTCATGCGGTGTTACGTCAAATGCAGGGTTAAATACAGGCGTTCCAAGTGGTGCTACTTGTTTCCCAAAAATTTTCGTAACTTCTGTTTCATCTCTTTCTTCAATAACAATTTCAGCGCCTGTTTGTTTCGTAATATCAAATGTAGATAACGGCGCTGCAACGTAAAATGGGATACCGAAATACTTTGCTAATATAGCTAAATTCAATGTTCCTATTTTATTCGCAGTATCACCATTTTCAACGATTCGATCTGCTCCTACGATAATCGCATCAATTTCTTTCGTACAAATTGCATGAGCTGCCGTATTATCTGTAATAAGCGTTACATCAATTTCCGCTTGTTTCAACTCCCAAGTCGTTAAACGTCCCCCCTGTAAAACTGGTCTTGTTTCACATGCATACGCATGTAAATGTACACCTTTCTCTTTCCCAATATAAAACGGTGCTAATGCAGTACCATATCTAGCAGTCGCGATACTCCCTGCATTGCAAATTGTTAAAATTTTATCACCGTCTTTAAAACACGTTAAACCATGTTCTCCAATATTTCGGCACACTATTTCATCCTCTTGCTGAATGCGAAGCGCTTCTTCTTCTAATATTTTTTGAGCTTCTTTTATTGTAGTAATCTCTCGAATAGATTCTCTCATACGATCGATTGCCCAAAATAAATTGACTGCTGTCGGGCGTGATGTTCCTAAATAGTTACAATCTCTATTAAACTTCTTTTGAAACTCATCGATATTTATAGCATCGTATTTCTTTGCCGCAAGCGCCAAACCAAACGCAGCTACAATTCCAATTGCAGGTGCCCCGCGTACTTCTAACATAACAATGCTTTTCCATACCTCTTCAATAATCGTTAATGTTTTAAACTCAGTAATATGCGGTAGTTTTGTTTGGTTTAATACCGCAATGGCATCGCCTTTCCAACTTACAGATCTCGGAACAGTAACAATTGTACTCATGCTTTTACCCCTCCAGAAACTGTCTGTTGAAATAGTGTTCGGAAGAGTTGAATATCAGCACTCTTAGATTCATATTTTATTAGTTCTTTTCCTAAGTATAGAGCTTGCTTCTTAGCTTGAATTCTTTTTTCTTTATTTGCTATTTCATCTAAATCAGCTACATGAGCTAAGCCAATTGTTCTACGAATCAGTTCACATCCGGCAAACCCGACGGCATCAGTAAAGATATTTTGCAAAATAATTGGTAACCATTGTTTTTCTTTCGTATATGCTTCTACCCCTTCTCCAATCCATAACCTCGTAAAAGCTTCTACAAAATAACTCCATGTCTTCTCTATATGGAAAAATAGTATATTTCTCTGCTCTTCTTCTCTTGATAAAGCATTTAATAATAAATTTGCAACAAATTGACCGATATCAAATCCAAATGGACCGTACGTTGCAAACTCTGGATCAATTACTTTCGTTTCAGAAGGTGATGAAAATATACTACCAGTATGTAAATCTCCGTGTATGAGAGCCTCTTTTCTCGTCAAAAACTTATACTTATACTGTGCTACTTTTAATTTTAAAGTTTTATCACTCCACAGTTCATCAACCACTAGTTGTAACTCTGGTTCATAATCATTTGTATCATAATGACTAAACGGATCTGTAAACACTAAATCTTCTGTAATTTTGCTAAGGTCTGGGTTTACAAATGTACCTTCTAGTACCCTTTTCTCTTCTGACTGTAAACCGAAATCTGAAGTATAAAACAACACATGTGCTAGAAAACGACCAATATGTTGGGATAAAAGTGGATATCCTTCTCCATCTATTAATCCTTTTCTTGTAATTGTTAGCCTTGATAAGTCTTCTATGACTGTTATTGCTAACTCTTCATCATGACTGTACACTACCGGCACATATTCCGGCACATACTTCGCGAAAATTTGTAATGCTTTACTTTCAATCGTCGCTCTTTTTATAGACAGTGGCCAGCTCTCACCAACGACTTTCGCATATGGCAGTGCTTGTTTTATTATAATAGACTTCTCTCCATCATCTAATTTGAACACGTAATTTAAATTTCCATCTCCAATTTCATGACAAACTACATTTGCTTTCTTTTCAAAATAACCGTGTTCCTTCGCATATTGTATAGCTGTTGTTTCAGTTAATGAATAATATCCCATCGTCTTCTCCTCCTTTTCATTCAGAGGTTTTTCTAAAATAGAAAAACCCCTTTCCACAAAGAAAGAGGTTTGAAGTTTATCTTCTCCCCTCTTATCTGCCAGAAAGTAAACCTTCTGCTGGAATTAGCACCGTGCCTTTTGGCGTCATAAACGCCCCATTTCACAATGGTATTACGGTCGGTTGCTGGGCTTCATCGGGCCAAATCCCTCCACCTGCTCTTGATAAGAGTTGTATAATTTTTTAGAATTTTTAACTTTATGTTGAAGACTATACCAAGAATAAAAATCACTTGTCAACATTTTATTTGTATAATTCTGGACGTCGATCTGCAAAAACTGGAATTCCTTTACGTACCTCTTTAATCTTCTCGAATGTAAGTTCTCCAAATAAAATGGATTCCTCTTCATTTGCCTCTACTACAACTTCACCCCAAGGATCTACAATTAGAGAATGACCTGCAAACTCATTATTCGGATCCTTTCCTGCCCTATTACATGCAACAACATAACACTGATTTTCAACTGCTCTTGCTTGCAATAGCAAGCGCCAATGCGCTAAACGAACTAATGGCCATTCTGCTACAACAAATAAAACTTTTGCACCTTTAGCAGTATGAACGCGCATCCACTCTGGAAAACGAATATCATAACAAATGGTGCCAGCGCAGTCGACATCATCTAACTTAAATTCGCCTGTACTATTTCCAGCGATTAAATATTTATGTTCATCCATAAGCTGAAATAAATGCACTTTACTATATTCATTGACTAGCTGACCTTTATTAGTTACAACATACATTGTATTTGTAACACCTTGCTCTGTTTGCTTCGCTATGGAACCACCAACAATATGTACACCATATTGTTTCGACCATTCTTTCAACTTTTCTTTCGTTTCTACTCCATCCCTATCTGCAATTTCAGAAAGTCTCGTTAGATCATATCCTGTTGTCCATAGTTCTGGTAAGACGATAACATCTGGCCTTTCCTTCATCGCTTCACTTATTTTATTTTTAGCATTCTCAATATTTTTTTCTACATCTCCAAAGACAATATCCATTTGAATACATGCGACTTTCATTTTGTCAGCCCCATTCTTAATTTTTTTCTTTACAAAATACTGGAAAGATTATATCATTTGTCACTAGAATTGTAACAACTTTCAAAAGAGGTGGAAAGTATGAAATTATTTCAACCTTCTGAGATAGTAACATCATTGCCAACACAATTTTTCGCTTCACTTGTTGCAAAAGTTAACAAAGTCGTTGCAGCTGGTCACGATGTTATTAATCTAGGTCAAGGTAATCCAGATCAACCAACACCGCAGCATATCGTAAAAGCTTTACAAAATGCTGCTGAAAAGACCATTCATCATAAATATCCGCCATTTCGCGGACATGAAAGTTTAAAGGAAGCTGTGGCAACATTCTATAAACGTGAATACGGCGTAGAATTAAATCCAAAAACGGAAGTTGCCATTTTGTTTGGCGGAAAGGCCGGATTAGTAGAATTACCAATTTGTTTTACAAACCCTGGTGATACCATTCTCGTTCCAGATCCAGGGTATCCAGATTATTTATCCGGAGTTGCTTTAGCAAAAGCACAATTTGAAACAATGCCGCTAATTGCAGAAAATAATTTTTTACCGGATTACACGAAAATTGATGACACTATCGCTGAGCGTGCCAAGTTAATGTTTTTAAATTACCCAAATAATCCTACCGGTGCTACTGCATCAAAAGATTTCTTTGATGAAACCATTCATTTTGCTAATAAACATAATATATTAGTTGTTCACGATTTTGCTTACGGTGCTATTGGATTTGATGGTCAAAAACCAGTTAGTTTCTTGCAAGCAGACGGCGCCAAAGATACAGGAATTGAAATTTACACATTATCAAAAACTTTTAATATGGCTGGATGGCGTATTGCTTTTGCAGTGGGGAATGAAAGTGTCATTGAAACAATTAACTTATTACAAGATCATATGTATGTTAGTATATTTGGTGCAGTTCAAGATGCTGCCCGTGAAGCACTATTAAGTTCACAATCTTGCGTCGTAGACCTTGTAAATAGTTACGAATCTCGCAGAAACGCTCTTATTTCAGCTTGTCACTCAATTGGTTGGAATGTAGATATTCCAACAGGATCATTCTTTGCATGGCTTCCTGTACCAGAAGGATATACATCTGAGCAGTTTTCTAATATTTTACTAGAAAAAGCACACGTTGCAGTTGCTCCTGGTATTGGATTTGGTGAGCACGGCGAAGGGTATGTCCGCGTTGGTCTCTTACATACAGAAGAACGATTACGAGAAGCCATTAATCGAATTGATAAATTGAATTTTTTCAAAAAGTCATTGACAACATGAAAAATATCTGACAAAATTCAGTTATCTTAAAAATTAAAACATTTCTAAATACTTCTTATCAAGAGCAGGTGGAGGGACGAGCCCGACGAAGCCCGGCAACCGATCTACATAATTGTAGACACGGTGCTAATTCTCGCAGCATTACGCTGACAGATAAGGAGCTGGTTGTAAAAAAACCTCTCCTTAGCTGAGAGGTTTTTTTATTTAACTAGGAGGTTATAACAATGAGCGGAATTATAGCGACGTATTTAATCCATGACGATTCACATAACTTAGAAAAAAAAGCTGAGCAAATTGCACTTGGGTTAACAATTGGCTCTTGGACTCATTTGCCACACTTATTGCAAGAACAATTAAAACAGCATAAAGGCAATGTCATTCATGTTGAGGAATTAGACGAACAAGAGCATACCAATTTGTATCTAGGTAAAAAAGTAAAACGCGGGATTATTAAAATCGAATACCCGTTATTAAATTTCAGTCCAGACTTACCAGCGATTTTAACAACTACATTCGGAAAGCTCTCACTTGATGGCGAAGTGAAATTAATTGACTTAACATTTTCAGACGACTTAAAACAGTATTTCCCTGGTCCAAAATTCGGGATAGACCGTATTCGAAATCTTTTACAAGTGCATGATCGTCCCCTTTTAATGAGTATTTTTAAAGGCATGATTGGACGAAATATTGGGTATTTAAAAACGCAATTACGCGATCAAGCTATTGGTGGTGTAGATATCGTAAAAGATGATGAGGTATTATTTGAGAATTCATTAACACCACTAACAAAGCGCATTATATCTGGAAAAGAAGTTTTACAAGCAGTATATGAAACATACGGCCATAAAACGTTATATGCCGTAAATTTAACAGGACGAACTTTTGACTTAAAAGAAAATGCGAAGCGCGCAGTACAAGCTGGTGCTGATATTCTATTATTTAATGTATTTGCTTACGGACTAGATGTACTACAATCACTTGCAGAAGATGCTGAAATTCCAGTTCCTATTATGGCTCACCCTGCTGTGAGTGGTGCTTATTCATCATCCAAGCTATATGGAGTCTCATCTCCATTATTACTCGGAAAGCTATTACGTTATGCTGGTGCAGATTTTTCTTTATTCCCATCTCCATATGGGAGCGTTGCGTTAGAGAAAGAAGAAGCTCTCAACATTTCAAAGTATTTAACTGAGGAAGACACATTTTTCAAGAAGAGCTTTGCTGTCCCATCTGCTGGCATTCATCCTGGTTTCGTTCCCTTTATCTTGCGAGATTTCGGTAAAGATGTTGTTATTAATGCTGGTGGCGGGATACATGGGCATCCGAATGGAGCACAAGGTGGTGGAAAAGCTTTCCGCACTGCAATTGATGCTACTTTACAAAGCAAGCCACTCCATGACGTAGATGAAATAAATTTGCATAGCGCACTACAAATATGGGGAAATCCCTCTCATGAGGTGAAATTATGAGTATTCAAGTATTTTGTGATTTCGATGGTACGATTACAAATAATGATAACATTATGTCCATTATGGAAAAATTCGCACCACCAGAAGCAGAAGAAGTAAAGAATAGAATTTTATCACAAGAGCTATCTATTCAAGAAGGTGTTTCTCAATTATTTCAATTGCTACCTACTAATTTGCACGATGATATGATTCAATTTTTAAAAGAAACTGCCGAAATCCGTAGTGGCTTTCATGAATTTATACAATTTACAAATGAAAATAATATTTCTTTTTACGTTATATCAGGTGGAATGGATTTCTTCGTCTATCCACTCTTGCAAGGAATCATTCCCAAAGAGCAAATTTACTGTAATAAAACAGACTTTTCAGATGAACACATCACAGTGAATTGGCCTCACCCTTGTGATCATCACTGTCAAAATAATTGCGGATTATGTAAATCATCTTTAATCCGTAAATTAAGTGATACAAATGACTTCCATATTGTGATTGGAGATTCTATTACTGATCTACAAGCTGCGAAACACGCAGATAAAGTGTTTGCCCGCGACTTTCTTATTACCAAATGTGAAGAAAATCGTATTGCTTATACACCGTTTGAAACATTTCACGATGTTCAAGCTGAATTAAAACATTTGTTGGAGGTGAAATTATGAAACAACTTTTTCGTCAATGGTATGACTTAAGCGAGATTAAAAAAGAGTTAACAATACGAAATTGGTTTCCAGCAACAAGTGGTAATATTTCTATAAAAGTTAGTCATGAGCCACTTACTTTTCTTATTACAGCAAGCGGTAAAGATAAAACAAAAACTACTCCAGATGATTTTCTATTAGTAGATCATCTAGGGGTTCCCGTATTAGAGACTGAATTACGCCCTTCAGCAGAAACAATATTGCATACACATATTTATAACAATACGAATGCCGGATGCGTACTTCATGTTCATACAACTGATAACAATGTCATCACAAATTTGTATGGTGATGCAGTCACCCTTCAAAATCAAGAAATTATTAAAGCTCTTGATATTTGGGAAGAAGGTGCAACGATTCACATTCCTATTATTGAAAACCATGCTCATATCCCAACACTTGGAGAGGACTTACGAAAACATATACAAGGAGATTCGGGAGCAGTATTAATCCGTAATCATGGTATTACCGTATGGGGCCGAGATAGCTTTGATGCAAAGAAAAGATTAGAAGCTTATGAGTTTTTATTCCAATTTCATATAAAACTATTATCAATTCAAGGAGGCGTTTCTAATGGCGCAAATTCGTATTCATGAAGTAAATACTCGCATTGAAAATGAGGTGGAAGTATCAAAATTTCTACAAGAAGAAGGCGTTTTATATGAGAAATGGAATATTTCTAAACTTCCTACTCATTTAAATGAAAATTATTCATTAACAGATGAAAACAAAGCTGAAATATTAGCGGTGTTTTCAAAAGAAATCGCTGATGTTTCAGAGCGCCGAGGTTATAAAGCATATGATGTGATTTCACTTTCTAGTAGCACACCTAACCTTGATGAGTTATTAATTAATTTCCAAAAAGAACACCATCATACTGACGATGAAGTTCGCTTTATTGTCAGCGGTCATGGCATCTTCGCTATTGAAGGAAAAGATGGTCGATTCTTTGACGTTGAACTTGAGCCTGGTGATCTTATATCTGTACCTGAAAATGCAAGACATTATTTTACCTTACAAGATGATCGCCAAGTTGTAGCTATTCGTATTTTTGTTACAACAGAAGGTTGGGTTCCAATTTATTAAGGTAGCTAGTTGAATAAAAGATTGGAACCCCTTTTCCAATCTTTTATTCACTCTACATATATACATCCTCCTATGGAACAGGCTTATTTCATAACATTGAAGTAAGCCTGATTTTTTATTCACTAAAATAATTTGTCCCTTTCGTTTATTCAAATCACACTTCCATTTTATCAAGTACATTTTGGAATACTTTTTGAACATTTATTGAACTTTTTTTGAATTTTTTCTGAAAATTCTGTTTTACGTATGATATACTACAACTAATAAGAAGGAAAAGAATATTGCAAGCAGAGGGGGATAATCATGAGTTTACTTATCGCACTTATACTAGGAGTTTCATGTGGAGCTATTCCTGTCATTTTAGGAGCTATTATGGAAGAATTAGAAGTTGGTGTTTTAGGTTTTGCAGCATCTTGTGTAAGCGCTTTATTTTTCGGTTTGTACGGTGCTATTCCTGTTTCTATCCTGTGCGCATTTTATATACTACGCCATGCTCGCGCGAAACAGTTTGGTCCTAATCACATTGCACAAGTTATTCCATTCCCAATTGAACGATGCCGCCGCGCTTCCAGCCTATAAATTATCCAACTTAAATATTATGCCTGCCTAAATAAATAAAAAGTCCTCAGATGAGGACTTTTTATTTATTTTCTTCTAGAAATTGAAACAATTCTTGCAAATGAAGTGCATCTTCACTATAGCTAACGGATACGTGACATGTCCCTTCAATCTCAGCATGCATATAAAGGGCAATTCCATCTCGATCATATTTCAATGCCAAATAAAAATCCATTTCCTCTAACATCTTTTTCGAAGTTCGGATAACATAATGCCCTTTCTCATCTCGTCCATATTCGAAACTTGGCTCAAAATCGTATTTTTGTTTAAAAGCTTCTTTTTGCTTATCATTAATCTGTACACAAGTTGATTGCTGCACAGCATCAATCATCTCATCAAACTTTTGGAGATCCATCTCACTTACCCCCTATGTATTTTTTGTATAACACTTGCGTTCCGCTATTCTCTTCTCCAGCTGCGATTAGTTCTTCATACAATTCCTTCGCTAAGGTTAAACCCGGTACTGGTAATTGTAGTTTTTCAGCTTCATCTAAAGCAATCTTCATATCTTTCATAAAATGCTTTACATAAAAACCAGGTTCAAAATCTCCCTTTAACATTCGAGGAGCTAAATTACTTAATGACCAGCTACCTGCTGCTCCTGTTGAAATACTCTCTAATACTTTATCTGGATCTAGTCCAGCCTTTTTCGCATAAGCAACAGCTTCACATACTCCAATCATGTTGGAAGCAATTGCAATTTGATTACACATTTTTGTATGTTGTCCACTCCCTGCTGGTCCTTGCAGCTGAATATTTGTTCCTAGTTTTTCAAATAACGGTAAACATTTATCATATATTTCGTTCTCTCCACCGACCATAATTGCGAGTCTTGCTTCTTTCGCACCGACGTCTCCTCCAGATACAGGCGCATCTAACGTATATATATTCTTACTTTTACCAGCTTCATTAATACGTTTTGCCAATGTTGGTGTAGATGTCGTGAAATCAATTGCGATCGTGCCTTCATTTGCATTCTCCAAAATCCCATCTATCCCAAAATACACTTCTTCTACATCATGTGGATATCCAACCATAGTCATTACAACATCAACTTGCTTTACTAACACTTTCGGTGTATCACACCAAATCGCACCCTCCTGTACTAAAGAATCCGCTTTTTCTTTCGTTCTATTATACACATATACTTTATAACCACTTTGCATTAAATGGTTAACCATACTTTTTCCCATCACACCTATACCAATGAAACCTATTGATAAATTTTTATTTTCCATCTTCTCATCCCCTTTGTTCTAATAAATCATTTACCATCTTTCGAAATTCCTTATTAAAATCATCATCCAAACCATTCTTCACATTTGAGAATAAAATAACAAACGTTCCTTTTTCTTTATTGAAATTATTAAACGTATTCCAACCAGATAATACACCATGATTATGAAAATAGTCCGGATATATATAAAAACTAAATGCATATTTCCGTTCTGCTGAAGGTGTAAACATCGCTTGTATACTTTGTTCAGAAAGAAGCTTTCCATTTATAATCGCTTCATCTAATTTTTTCATATCCCCTACCGTCGTATACATCTCACCAGATCCATATAACCAGTCCATTCCTAATTTTTGCGCTGGTACAAGTTCTTGATCTTTCTTCACATAACCCTTCGTGAAATTTTCATCTCCAGGTACCATATTTCCCATACCTGATTCATGCATCTCTGCCTTTGTAAATATATTTTCTTTTATATAATCTCCTAAAGGCTTTTTCGTTATATTTTCTATAATATAAGCGAGCACCATATAATTATAATCCGTATACTTCCAACCTGTCCCTGGTGGAAAATCTAACTTTTGACTTCCAATCCAATTTATTAAATTTATACGTGAAGCTACATTAACCTTTCCTTTCCCATTTTCCGGTAAACCAGATGTATGCGTTAATAAGTGATATAACGTAATGTTTTTATCTGCTGGAAATGAAGGAATGTATTTATTTACATTCTCTTGAATATTTAACTTCCCTTGTTCTTGCAACTGTAAAATGGACGTAGCAACAACTGTTTTCGTAATAGAACCGATACGATATTTTGTTTGAGGCGTATTTTCTATTTTATTTTGAACATCAGCATATCCATATCCTTTATTCAATATAACATGCTCTTTATCTGCCACCAAAACTGTCCCATTAAATTGCTTTCCTACTAAATATTGATCTAACTTTTGAGATATACTAGCATAATCAATTTTTTGTACTTCTTCTATATTATCCTGTACCTCTGACTCAATAGCGGGAGTTACCTTTGTTGTTAATACTGCTTGTTCCTTTAGATCGGGACTATAGAGAAAATAGTATACTCCGCTGCAAACTACAACAGACAGTGAAGCCATAATCATTATTTTTTTTTTCATATTGTTCCTCCATAATTACTTCGTGAAGAATGGTCCCCCATATTCTATTATCAGGCAATAAAAAAAAATCGCAACAATTTGTTGCGAAAAATCACATTTTTTCCTTTCTATATATACATACTTGATTTTTCCCATTTTTTTTTGCTTCATATAATGCAATATCCGCTCTTTGCATTAATTCCTCTTTAGTAATTCCTTGCTCATATAACGCAACTCCAAAACTCGCTGTTAATTTCGAAATTCCAGAGAACTGCTTTGTTTCAATGAAAAATCGTAACGATTCCGCAACTTGAAACGCTTCTTTTTCTACCGTATCTGTCACTAATATTATAAATTCTTCTCCTCCCCACCTTGCAAATATATGTTGATGTTCAACTTTAAATTTCATAAGATCTGCAAGTTGTACTAATGCTAAATCGCCAAAATCATGACCATATGTGTCATTTACTGATTTAAAATTATCTATATCAAACAAAATAAGTGCTATTTTTTCATCATTACGTATTACATTCTCCCACTCTGTCTCCAATATTTGTTGGAATTTCAAACGATTATATATTTCTGTCAATGAATCTATCATAGCCAGTCTTTCTTGCTCTTGATAGATTTCATCTAATTCTGTAATCTCTGTGCATTTTACTATAAATCGCGATAAGTCTTCTGGTAATGGTGTCGCACGTAATAAAAAGGTAGAAGCTTCCCCTTCATAATTGTGCATCTTAATTCTTCTTCCATTTGATAACGTATCATCCAGCCATGTTACATCGTGAGTCGTTGAATAGTATCCGGTCTCTCTTATAAGATGTTCTGCAAACACTAAATGTTGTTCACGATAGGTAAATAAATTATCATATCCGAAAAACTCTAAAAAATTCGTATTACAATCAACAATCTCATCATCTTCTACTATAAATAATAAATCATTTTGAAAATCAAACATCGTTTGAAGTAATTCCTGCTGCAAACTTACTTGTCGCACTAAAGAAAGTTGATATAAACTCTTATTCACTTCCTCTAGTACTACTTGTGGAGTTACTGGTGCTATAACAATATTACGTATTCCTAACAGTAGTAAATCTGCAAACTCATTGTTTATCTGTTGATCCCAAATGATAATGAATGTGCTCTGTGAATTATATATATTCTTTATATATTTTATTTGAGCAAAATCTGTTACATACATAATTACAATATGCGGTCTAGTTTTATGAAACAACATTTCTCCTTCTTCAAAACTATTTGCTATAAACATACATTTTGGATGGACGTTTTCTATCGTTTGTTGATGTGCGCATCCATCTTCTATATAAAGGACATTCAACTGAAGATCTTGTAATACATTTTGGAAAACAGTATTCTCTAATAAAAAATGTAGTATGTTCATCACTAGTCTTCACTCACTTCATATATCTTGTTCTACTGAATTCCTCACAATCATTTTATAAAAGATAGTTCTCAAAAAAATCCGATTAGTGAGGAATACATATTAACAAGCTAATTGAGAATGTTATCTTCGCTTATCTACTCTAGAAATTCCTTTTTTAGTGTATGATTACAGGAATTGTATCGTTTGTATGAATGCCCCATCTCGTTACTTAAAACTTGACAATTAAAATAAAGTTATTATATTCTTAAATTCAATAACTTACAAAATGTAAGTAGAATATATTACATTTATTTCATATTAAGTTGATATGTAATTTGGAGGATATATAATGACAAACAATGACTTTTTTAACGTTTTATATGAACGCACATCTACACGTGCATTCAACCCTGAAAAAGAAATTTCATCTACAGAATTACATGAAATTTTAAAAGCCGCTGCACAAGCACCTTCTGCTTGGAACTTGCAGCACTGGAAATTCCTTGTTTTCCAAGGCGAAAACGTACAAAAACGATTACATCCAATTGCTTATAACCAACAACAAATTCTTGATGCTTCTGCCGTAGTCGCTATTTTAGGTGATTTAGAAGCATATAAAAATGTTGAACCTGTTTACGGTCCAATTGTTGAACAAGGATTTATGAAAGAAGAAGCAAAAGAGCGCTTAGCTAAAAACATTGAATCTGCATATACTCGTGAGCAATACCCACGAGATGCTGCCTTTTCAAATGCTGCTTTAGCAGCAATGCAACTTATGCTTGCCGCTAAAGCAACTGGCTGGGATACTTGCGCTATTGGTGGCTTCAACCCGCAAGGACTAATGGAAGAATTTAATGTTTCATCTCGTTACGTACCAATTATGCTTATTACAATTGGTGAATCCACTTTAAAAGGTCACCCTGCACCGCGCATGAGCGTAGAACAAGTGAGTGAATGGGCGAAATAATAGAAAAACGAAGGTAATTTCATTACCTTCGTTTTTTTATATTCTGTCACACATCCGTAATATTACAATGTATTATTCGACATCTATACATAGAGAAATCGTAATTTTCATGCTATATCCATAAACGAATATGGCGTTTTGTGTCGAAATTTGTTAAACCACCGAAAGATAACCGTGTATTTTTGTTACAATTGTGATACAATGATAACAAATAGATAACAAGAGAGGGATTTTCATTGAGTTCATACGGAAGCTTTATCGCACTTTTAAGTTACATAGTAACTGTACTACTGCTATATTTTATTGGCGATGCTGCAAACATATCAGTGTTACAATTCCCAAAAGAAGAAGTGTTCCAATTAGAAGCAGAAAAACATACTGCACGATCCATTGCACCGCTACTCCTAGCTCTTCCTGTATATATCATCGTTTTATATAAAAGCAAAAAAGTGTAAAGGCTACCTAATTTATTTCATTTCGGTGGTCTTTACATTTTTTTGTGATATTTCCCCTATTTTAAACATCATTCCGTAATAAACACCCAGCTAGTCATTTAAAATGAGAAAATCCCCTAGTAAAAATTTCATTCTCTGTCCAGTCACCGACTGCCGAACTTACATAGATTATAAGTGTGAAGGGGGTGATGAGGATTATGTTTGGATCATTTGGATGCTGTGATAACTTTAGAGACTGTCATCATCGTGAAAGAGAGTGTGACCATCGCGACCATCGCGAGAAAGAGAAAGAAGAAGTTAGACCACAACGAACTGCTGTATGTCACGTACTTGCTAACATTTCAGTTGGAACAGAGATTTCTCTTTTAAGCATTAGAGGTAACGGAACATTCAACAATGTAATTTTTGAAGGTTTCGCTAACGGCGTTGCTCTTTTCTCTGCTTTAGCTCGTAATAACGATAACAAAGATAACAATAACAATAAAGACGGTAAGAACAATCAAAATACTTTTACTGGTATTTTACGTGTATGCCCAACTGATATCGTTGCAATCGCTATCTAATTCTGTTCCTTATCCTCTATAGTAAGAAAATAAGATTTGCTTTTCTCCTAGAAAAAACCTGAGACCGATTTCAAATCGACTCAGGTTTTTTTACTATTATATGCTTTTAACTAATTCAACAACTTCTTCAGCAGTTGACATTGTTAATGCTTTTTCTGCTAATGTTTCCATTTCTGCTTTTGACAACTTGCTTAGTTGTGTTCTTGCAGGAAGGATAGATGTTGCACTCATACTGAACTCATCTAAGCCTAATCCTAATAATAATGGGATAGCAAGTGAATCTCCCGCCATCTCACCACACATACCAGCCCATTTGCCCTCTTTGTGAGCAGCATCGATAACCATTTTTACAAGACGTAAAATAGATGGGTTATATGGTTGGTATAAGTAAGCTACTTGTTCGTTCATACGGTCCGCAGCCATTGTGTATTGGATTAAGTCATTTGTTCCGATAGAGAAGAAATCAACTTCTTTTGCGAATTGATCTGCTAATACTGCTGAAGCTGGGATTTCAACCATCATACCAACTTCAATAGAATTAGAAACAGTTGTACCCGCTTCTACAAGTTTTGCTTTCTCTTCTAATAAGATCGCTTTCGCTTGACGGAACTCATCAAGAGTTGCAATCATTGGGAACATAATTTTTAAGTTACCGTATACGCTAGCACGAAGTAATGCACGAAGTTGTGTACGGAACACATCTTGCTCATCAAGACATAAGCGAATTGCACGGTATCCTAAGAATGGGTTCATTTCTTTTGGTAAATGTAAGTATGGAAGCTCTTTATCTCCACCGATGTCAAGTGTACGAACAACGACAGGTTGACCTTCTTTTACACCTTCAAGAACTGCTTTATACGCATCGAACTGCTCTTCTTCTGTTGGAAGATTGTCACGGCCCATGTATAAGAATTCTGTACGGTATAAACCAACGCCTTCTCCGCCATTATCGATAATACCTTGTACATCATTTGGTGTTCCGATATTAGCAACAAGCTCAACGTGATGTCCATCGCTTGTTACAGTAGCTTGGTCTTTTAATTTTGCCCATACAGCTTTTTGCTCTTCAAATTTCGCCTTCTTTTCTTCAAACGAACGAAGAGTTTCTTCTGATGGATTTACAATTACTTCTCCATCTAAACCGTCAATGATTACGATATCGCCGTTTTGGATTTTCTCCATAACAACTTTCGTACCAACAACAGCTGGAATTTCCATAGAACGAGCCATAATTGCAGAGTGAGATGTACGTCCACCGATATCAGTTGTGAAACCTTTTGCATACTTACGGTTTAACTGAGCTGTATCAGATGGTGTTAAATCTTCAGCAATGATGATTACTTCTTCAGAAATTGTACCAGGATTTGAGAAGTTAATGCCTAGTAAATGTGCAAGAACGCGTTTTGTTACGTCGCGAATATCCGCAGCACGTTCTTTCATATATTCGTTATCCATGTTTTCAAACATAGAAATAAACATTGATGCAACTTCATCCATTGCAAATTCAGCATTTACTTTTTCGCTATTTACTTTATCTTTTACTGGATTTACTAATTCTGGATCATTTAATACTAATAAATGTGCTTCAAAGATAGCAGCTTTATCAGCACCTAGCTCAGCAAAAGCGTGGTCCTTAATAGCTTCTAGTTCAGATTTTGCTTTCTCAAGCGCAGCGTCTAAGCGTGCAATTTCAGCAGCTTCGTTCGTAATTGATTTCTTTTCAATGTTAAATTCAGGATTCTCAAGTCTGAAAGCCTTTGCAATAGCAATCCCACTTGATGCAGCAATCCCTTGGATATTAAGAGTCATTATTCTCCTAATCCTTCGTTTTTCATAGTTTCTTCGATAGCTGCTAGTGCTTGAGCTGCATCATCACCATTTGCAGTGATCTTAATTTCCGCGCCTTGTTGAATTCCTAAAGACATAACACCCATGATTGATTTTAAGTTAACGTTTTTTCCGTTATACTCTAAGTTAATGTCAGAACCAAATTTGCTTGCAGTGTTTACAAGTAGAGTTGCTGGACGAGCATGAATTCCTGAATCGCTAGTTACTTTAAAGATTTTTTCCATGATAATTTATCTCCTTTAAATTACGTATTTTTTTAGTTGTATAGACGTGAGTACTACATCATCTATTGTATATAATAGGCGATGTTCGGTCAACCACATCGCCTATTATAATTATAAACATTTTGCGTCAAATTCCTATTGAATGTCAATAATAGCGTTTTCGCCCTTTTTAACATTTCCATCTTTTTTCAATTCGACTTGTTGCCCTTGTTGTAAATTCGTAAAGACGATTGGTGTAATAATAGATGGTGCATTTTCTTTTACAAATGCAAGATCTACTTTTAATAATGGTTGTCCTTGCTTCACTTTATCACCTTGTGCTACAAGCGCTTCAAATCCTTCACCATTTAATTTTACAGTATCAATACCAAAGTGGATTAAAATTTCTTTTCCGCCTTCAGACTGAATACCAATCGCATGTTTTGTAGGGAATACATTTACAATCTCACCATTAACTGGAGAAACTACTGTTCCTTCTGTTGGCTCAATCGCAAATCCATCTCCCATCATTTTCCCTGAGAATACTTGGTCAGGTACTTCTGTAATCGGTAAGATTTTCCCTTCAATTGGTGAAACGATTGTTTCATTTTCATCAACTTGTTGAGGAGTTTCTTCCACTTTTACAGGCTCTTCTTTTTCAACATGAGGTGTACGACCTGACATAATATCATGAATTTGTGATTTTAATGTGTCAGATTTCGGTCCGAAAATAGCTTGAATGTTATTTCCAACTTCAAGTACACCAGCTGCTCCAAGCTCTTTTAAGCGGTCTTTATTTACATTCTTTTGTTCGTTAACTTGTACACGTAAACGAGTAATACAAGCATCTAAAGAAGCGATGTTTTCTTTACCACCAAGTGCTACTAATACTTCACGTGGAAGTTCACCTGCTTCTGTTTTTCCTGCGCCGTCATTAGCATTTGCTACTTCACGACCAGGTGTTTTTAAATCCCATTTACGAATTGCAAAGCGGAATCCGAAGTAGTAAATCACTGCTAGTACAAGACCAACAATAATTACCCACCACCATGCTGTACGGCCTGGTAGTACACCGAATAAGATAAAGTCGATTAAACCACCAGAGAACGTCATACCAATTTTAACACCTAAAATTTGCATTGTCATAAATGATAGACCAGCGAATACTGCGTGAATTCCGAATAATACTGGTGCTACGAATAAGAATGAAAATTCAAGTGGTTCTGTAATACCTGTTAAGAAAGATGTTAATGCAGCAGAACCTAAAATACCTGCTGCTAATTTTTTATTTTCTGGACGTGCTTCATGGTACATTGCTAAAGCGGCAGCTGGAAGACCGAACATCATGAACGGATACTTACCAGTTGTAAATGTACCTGCTGTTAATTCTACACCATCTTTTAACTGTGCCATAAAGATTTTTTGGTCACCGCGGATTAATTCGCCAGCTGCATTTGTATACTGACCGAATTCGAACCAGAACGGTGAATAGAAAATATGATGTAATCCAAATGGAATTAATGAACGTTCAATTAAACCGAATATAAATGCTGCTAACGTTCTATTTGCATCAATCATTTGATGTGAGAACGTATTTAAGCCACCTTGAATGTATGGCCAAACGAAGCACATGATAATACCTACTACTAAAGAGAATGTTGCAGTTGCGATCGGTACGAAACGCTTACCTGCAAAGAAACCTAAGTATGATGGTAATTCAATGTTGAAGTATTTATTGTAGCAATATGCAGCTACTATCCCGACGATAATACCACCAAATACTCCTGTTTGTAGCGTTGGAATTCCTAATACGTTTGCATATGCTGGATCTGCAAATCCAATTTTCACTGGATCTGTTCCAGAACTTGTTACTTTCACTAGCTTATCTACTTCTAAGAACACACTCATCGTTTTGTTCATAATTAAGTAGCCGACGAATGCTGCTAAACCAGCTACTCCGTCTCCACCGGCTAAACCGATCGCTACCCCAACTGCGAATAATAATGCAAGGTTAGCGAAAATAATATCACCCGATTGTTCCATAATTTTTGCAACCATTACGAACCAATCTGCTTTTAAAGCAGGAATAACATTTGTTAGCTGTGGATTTTGAAATGCATTACCAAATCCAAGTAAAATACCTGCTGCCGGTAAAATCGCTACTGGAAGCATAAGCGCTTTTCCGACTTTTTGAAGAACACCAAAGATCTTCTTAAACATGGAAACCCTTCCTCTCTTATCTATATTGATACTTTTCGACAAACGCCAAAAAGGCATGAGGAAAAAAAGATAGAACGATAGCTATACAAAGGGTAGTATGTCCCTTTATTTAGCTTACATTCCCAACTTTTCTCCACTCATGCCTGATCGAATCAGTAACACGTGTCAAAAATAGGATTACGTATAAGTTCACTATAATTAAGGCAAACGTTTTCGTTACTTACCTTAATGTGTTTGTCGAATTTTGTATAACTTTGCAATAGTTATTATACATAACTATTGTAAGCGATTCAATCATTTTTTTTAACGTTTTCATTTTAGACAAAAATATATGTCTTTTTACACATGTTCTGCTTTCACTAATCGTTGTAAATGCATCGTTAAATAAATACTCTCCGCTTCATATACAGGAAGTTGCAATTCTTTCTGCATTACTTTGACTAGTTTCCACGCCAAATTATAACAAACTGGATATTCCAACTTTAATAAATCAGCAAAACTCTGTGCTTCTTCTACTTTTTCTCCTTTTTTCACCCGCTCAATAGCATATTGTAAATGGCGAATAAGGCGTAAATAATGAATGCTTTCTTGGTCTAATGTAATTTGTAGGCTTGTCTCAATTAAAGACACAAGTTGTGCAATAAGACGAGAATTTTGATTAACAGAAGATAAATCAGAGTTTGTAAGCGAGCTGTAAATGTGAAGTGCGATAAAGCCAACTTCCCCTTCTGGCAATGTAATTTGCAAACGAGAATTTAAAAGATCTACAACACCTTCAGCGATTTCATATTCCTCTGGATATAGCATTTTCGTTTCAACTAAAAAAGGATTATCTATTGTAAGTCCTTGTTTCAGCCTTTTAATTGCAAAAGAAATATGATCTGTTAAAGCAATGTGAATATGTTCATTTAATGGCGATTTTGCCTTTTCTTGAATGTAGAACATAATATCATTCATCAATTCAATTAGCTTTTCACTCACATGTGGTACTAAAAGTTTGTATTGTTCACGATCACGTTCATTTTTTAAAACAAACATTTTCTCAATTTGTTCTTGCTCCAACACATCTTCAGCCTTTTTCCCAAATCCAATTCCTTTACCAATCACTACTACTTCCTCGTGTTCAGGATGGCTAGCAATGATGACATTATTATTTAAAACTTTTTTAATTTCTAGATAATTACTCATATAACACCACCCTCGTACTTAAATAGCCTACTTTTATGTTACAGAATATTCTTCTTTGTCGTCAATGTAAAACATCTACCATTTAATAAAAATTCATTTTTTAGACATGTTTGTATATGATGCGTATAATGTAAGGGCAACTGTACATAGAAAGGAGATTGCAACATGATTAAAATGTTTGTAAGTGATATTGATGGAACGATGATGCAACACGGAGGTTTTATTGACGAACAAGATGTTATCGCTTTACGCAGCTTAGCTGAACAAAATGTAATTCTTTGTTTCGCTTCTGGAAGACTTGATAATGAAATTGCAGACTTAATGAGAGCGGTTAATACAAATTTCCATCGCATTAGTGTAAATGGTGTTTTTGTATATACACATGAAAATAAGCAGCTATTATCTGCAACTTTCGATTCCAGCATTCTTCCAGATTTGTTAGCTATGACAAATGAAGACCCTTATTTCCGTTATGTAAGTGATGAACATAACTACTACATTGAAGAAAAAACACCGTTTATTCATGAACTTGAACAACAAGTAACGATGACTTCTGTTGAAGAACCTAATCTATTACAGAAAATTGATGATACAATTTTTCCAAATAAAATTTCTGTCGGTGGAACGAAGGAAAGCTTACAACTCCTCCAGAAAAAAATTGATGAAAAATTTCATGGAAAAGTTAGCACCTTCATTTCAGCAGAACAATGTTTAGATGTAATGCCACCTAATATTAGTAAAGGTTCTGCTATTTCTATTTTATTAAAAGAATTTCAAATACAACCAGAGGAAATTGCTTGCATAGGGGATTCTTATAATGATATTCCAATGTTCTCTTTAACTCCTCACAGTTTTGCTATGTCTCAAGCAGATGACGCAGTAAAAGAGCACGCTCACTATGTAGTAAATACGGTTAAAGATGCAGTTAACCACGTAATTGCTCATAATAAAAATACGACTCACTCCTTATAAGGATGAGTCGTATTTTTATTTCTTTACATGTTGAAAACATCAAAGTTCACTGTACTTCACAAACTGAAATATATTACTTGTTACGTGCGATGTTCGTAATAAACTTATAACGGTCACCACGATAAATACATTTCACATACTCTAACGGTAACTCACCTTCTGAATAAGACCATTGACGCATTACAAGTACAGGCGCCTTTTTAGGAATATGCAGATGTTCAGCTTCGTTATCCGTTGCAATTGAAGCCTCAATTGACTGAGTAGCGCGAACTAGCTTAAAGCCCAGTTTTTTCTCTAAATGTTCATATAAAGATTGTTGCAATATTTCTTCGTTAATATCTTTCACAAGAGTTGGCGACAAATATGTCGTCTCAAATGCAATCGGTTCGTCATCAGCTAAGCGAGTACGCCTCACCTCATAAACCGATTCTCCCTCTTGTATTCTTAGCCGGTCTGCTATTTTAGCAGTAGCTGGAACTAGGCGGAAACTTAATAACTGGCTGCTCGGTTTCATACCACGAGAAATCATGTCTTCTGTGAATCCCGTCATCCCTTGCAACTTTTGCTCCACTTTCGGAAGTTGGACGAACGTTCCAATTCCACGCTTCCGGTATAAATACCCTTGTTCCACTAAGTTATTAATTGCCTGTCTGATTGTCATACGACTCACTTCGAACTTATCACAAAGTTCATTCTCAGATGGAATTTTATCTCCCGGCTTCCATTCGCCGTCCTCAATTAGCTGTTTCACCCACTCTTGAATCTGATAATAGATCGGAAATGGTGAATACTTGTCGATGTTCATCAGCAATCGCCTCACTGCATAAAGATAGAGCTTCTGGATCTGCGATTACGGTTACATTCGGATGACGTTGTAAAACTGTAGCAGGACACGCCTCACTATATTCACCTTGCAATAATTCTTTAATAGCTTCTGCCTTTTTAGATCCCATAGCAACAAGTAGAATTTGTTTCGCTTTCATAATGCTTCCAATTCCCATTGTAATCGCATGAGTCGGCACATCTTCTTCATTTTCAAAGAAGCGAAGATTTGCTTGGCGTGTAGATTCTGTTAATTCCACAATGTTAGTTGGAGAATTAAATGGTGTTCCTGGCTCATTAAATCCGATGTGACCGTTTTCACCGATTCCAAGAATCTGTAAGTCAACTGGGTTAGCTGCTAGAATGCCTTCATAACGCTTGCACTCTTCCTCTAAATCACTTGCCATCCCGTTTGGTACATAAGTTTGTTTAAATGGAAGATGATCAAACAACTGTTCTTGCATGAAATAGTGATAGCTGTTTTTATCTTCGTGTGGTAAATTTACGTACTCATCTAAGTTTACAGTGGTTGTATGACTTGTATCAAGTTTATTTTTTCGCATTTCTGCATAAATACCTAATGGAGAGCTTCCTGTAGCCATTCCTAATGTTGGATTTTCTTTTAATTTTACAACTTCTTCAATTAACTTGAAACCTGCTTCTGCTAATTCTTCTGGAGTTTTTACAACAAGAATGTTCATCTAATTACTTCCCTTCCTTCATATGAATTCCTAAACGAACCGTATCATATACATGTAATTCTTCAGTCATAACAACAAAGTCTGCATCTTTACCTGCCGCTAACGCACCTTTATTATTTAATCCAAACTCTTCTGCTTGGTTAACCGATGTCATGAGTACTGCATCCTCGATTGAACATCCTGTAAATTCAATTACATTTCGGAAAGCTTGATCCATTTTCAAAATACTACCAGCTAACGTTCCATCTTCTAATCGGGCACTGCCATCTTTTACATGTACTGGCTGTCCGCCAAGCTCATATAATCCATCTTCAAGACCTTTTGCACGCATTGCATCTGTAATGACACTTACTTTTTTCGGTCCTTTTAATTTATATGCTAATTTCACCATATCAGGGTGAATGTGAATACCATCTGTAATTACTTCAACCATTACATCTGGATTTAATAACACATGACCAACAACTCCTGGTTCACGGTGATGTAATCCACGCATTTGATTGTATAAATGTGTTGCATGTGTAATTTTTCTATTTTTCAGTTGTGCATCAATCGCATCTGTATGCCCCATTGTGCCAACAACACCTGTTTCAGCAAGATACCGTTCAAACTCTAACGCACCTTCTTCTTCCGGTGCATATGTTACTAATTTAATTAGATTACCGCTTGCTTCCTGCCATTGTTTAAATTGCTCGATACTCGCAGGAACAATATGTTCAAGTGGTTGTGCACCCGCACGTTTTTTTGAAACATATGGTCCTTCTAAGTGAATATATTCGAAATGTGCTCCCTTATCTTTCGCTTCCTTCGCAGCACTTAGCGCCGCTTCAATCGCTTCTGGAGCTTGTGTCATTGTTGTTGGGAAGTAAGTTGTAACTCCTTCTTTTAACATTTCTTTACCAAGAGTTACTAATCCATCGCTATTTGCATCCATCGCATCAATATCGTATCCACCATGAATATGAACATCAATCATACCTGGAATCACAATCTTTCCTGCCGCATCTAACACAGTTTCATTTTCTTGTGATACATATTGAGCCATCAAACCAATTTCTTTAATTGTTTCTGCGTAACGAATAAATCCGTTTTCCACTACTTCTTTACCTGTATAAATTTTGGCATTGATGACAACTTGCGTTTTCATTTTCATCGATCCTTTCCCATGAAATACCTACTTGTTATTATTACCTTATTCGCCTAATTCCATCTTAATATACACACGAGTAGTTGTCTATACATTCTAATGAAATTTCCTCTTCATTCAGCAGAAAAAAGGAAATTTATTTCTTTTTCATTATAATATATGTTATTCATTTTTTCCAAAATGGAAAATACCTTCTTATATAATTAATTACTTAAGTAATGGCATAAGACCGCTCGACCCCATAGTAATATGTTCACCGTCTGTTTCTATTTCTACTGTACGCTTGTTTGTTCCGTATATCATTATACCACGCTGTTTTAATCGTCTTACAACACTTTGATGAGGATGTCCATATGGATTTCTACTCCCGTACGAAAGAATAGCGAATTGTGGGTCTACTTTTTTTAAAAATGTTTCACTCGTTGAAGTATACGAGCCATGATGCCCTACTTTTAATATATCTGCATGTACATCAAATTGCTTTAATATTTCATTTTCTGTCCGTATATCAGCATCACCCATTAATAAAAAGTCCGCTTTACCATATCGAATCTTTAATACAATTGAAGACTCGTTATTCTCGTCTTTCGATTTCCCATTGTTCAATACTTGTATAGAAACATGTGGATCTAGCGGTATGTATTGTCCTTCCTTCACTGAAATGAAAGGAATGCCCCTTTTTTTAATATTATTTCGATACGTATGATAAGTAAATGAACTATATGTTTTCCCGCTATCTAATACGAGGGAAACTGGCATTTGCTCTACAATTGGAATAAGTCCTCCTATATGGTCCATATCAGGATGAGTACTTACAATCACATCTAAATGATTAATTCTTTTTTCAATTAGTTTTTGAATAATGACCTCTCCCGCTTCATAAGGCCCCCCATCTATTAACATCGTTTGACCATTTGGCAATGTAATAAGTGTCGCATCACCTTGTCCAACTTTTAAAAAACTCACTTTCATTTTACCAAAATGTTGCCGCTGCATATGTATAGAAGACGCAGTATGAATAGACATCATATATCTTTTAGCCGATGCGCTGTTTAACGTAAAACATAATAAAACAGAAACCAACAATAGAATATTCCGTACACCTCTCATAACTCGTCTCCTTTTTTCATTTAGTATGGCACGCTCTGTAATTGATATACAAAAAAAGCTTAGCAAAATGCTAAGCTTTTATTTTGATAATTCCTGTAAAGAACCGAAGAATAAATCTGCTTCATTCATTTGTTCATTTTCTTCCGAAAGAGGTGGTAAATCATCTAGCGTTTTCAATCCAAATGTATCTAAAAACTCTTTCGTCGTTCCGTATAAGATAGGACGCCCCGGCCCTTCTGCTCTTCCCATTTCTTTTATAAGTAAGTGTGAAACTAACGTTTGTAATGCCTTGTCTGTTTTCACTCCTCGAATCTCTTCCATTTCTGTCCTTGTAATCGGTTGACGGTACGCAACGATTGCCAACGTTTCAAGAGCTGCTTGAGACAGTGAAGCCGTTGTTGGGGTATCTATTAATTTTTGATAGTATGCCGCATGTTCTTTCTTTGTTGCAAAACGATACACTTTTGCATATTGTACAATTTGCAAACCGCGGTTCGATCCTTCACATTCTTTTTGCATTTCCTCTATACTATTTATTACTTCTTCCACTTCAACTTCCAGAACTTTAGCTATCTGTTCCGGATAAATCCCTTCGTCACCTGCAACAAATAAAAGCCCTTCAATAATCGCTTTTTGTTCTTTTCTATCCATTTTACGAACTCCTTCCTCCTATTTTTCTATAAAAATACACATAAAAAAACCGAATCACAGTAAATGCGTTCGGTTCAATATTTCTTCTCTCGTTCCAAACGATACATTAAAACCTAACATGAGATAAAATATTTCTACCCCATCTTCATATGCTGGCTCTATACGGATTTACTAGAGCTTGATACGAAAATTTCATCAAAATTATGTTCTTGCTCAATTATGATTTGTTGATTTTTCATCAGCTCAAGAACCGCTAAAAATGTTACAACCATTATTTCACGTTCTTCATCAGCAAACAAATCATAAAAGCTTTGACGACCGCCTTTTACTTCTAACTGTTGTAGAATATCAGTCATTCGCTGTTCAATTGGTATTTCTTGGCGAGTAATTCGCGTTGTTACGGGTTTCTTTGCTTTTTTACGACGCATTAGCTTTTGAAATGCCGCTAACATATCATATAACGTAACATCAAGAGGTAAACTTGTCTCCTCTTCTTGTTGAAATGATGTAAAATCAATTGGCGGACGTGTATATAGCTGTGCTCTTTCTTGTTCTCTTTCTTTTAACTCAGTAGCAACTTGCTTATATTTCTTATATTCAATTAACCTCTCCATCAATTCTTGACGAGGGTCATCTATAAAGTCTTCACCGTTATCAGGTACATCTTCTTCTTGTTTCGGTAACAACATTTTACTTTTAATTTGTAATAACGTTGCAGCCATTACTAAATACTCACTGGCAACATCTAATTGTAGTTCTTTCATCGTATGGACATAAGATAGATATTGCTCTGTAATTTCCGCTACAGGAATATTATATATATCAATTTCGTAACGATGTATTAAGTGTAACAATAGATCTAAAGGCCCTTCAAAAGCCTCTACTTTAAAATTATACTGCACAAAGCATCCCACCACATTTTTTCTATAACAACATAAGTATAGAGCATACTCATGTTCTATCCAACCTTTTTAAGAAATTTAATTAAAAATAGACCTATGCCCATGTCATAATGCCCACCGCTTCATATGATAACAATGTAGTAAGAACAATGTAGGAGGTCAAAAAACTATGGGTCACGTTGATTGCGGTTTTAGCGGTGGATTCGCATTACTTGTTGTACTGTTCATTTTACTAATCATTGTAGGAGCAGCTTGCTTCTGCTAATATGAAGCAATAAAGCGACCAGGGATATTTCCCTAGTCGCTTATTGTTAATATTTCTATGATACACTGTACATATAACCGTTAGACAGGAGCGAAAAAAATGTATCCTACCGAGTACATACAATTTTTAATTCATTTTCACGGAGACTATGATTATTTTGAATGTCATGAAATACTAGAAGAGTATTGGAAATTAAAGCCTAGAGGAGAACGTGACAATTACTTAGTCGGTCTCATTCAAATTGCTGTTTCCTTATACCATCATAGACGATCCAATTGGAATGGTGCAGAGAAGATGATAAAAAGCGCAATAACAATTTTAGAAAAGAACAGCGCGCAATTACATCAATTCGGAATAGATCATAAACAACTTACATTCTTATTAAATGAAAGATTACAATCTATCCACAAAAAGGAAAATTTCGCCCCGTTATTTTTACCATTATTAGACGTATCGTTAGAAAAACAATGCATACAGTTATGTACGAAACAAAACCTCTCTTGGAAAGATGCGAACGTTATTCCTGGTGAATGCATCATAAATAAGCACACATTGCGTGATCGAACAGAAGTTATTTCTGAACGACACGAACAACTACAAAAAAGAAAGCAGAGATAATAAACTACTTATCCCTGCTTTTATGAATGTATATTTTGTTCAAACTCTTTACACTTTTTGCAAAAACTTGCTGTTTGCTCATTTCCGCAAATTGTAAACTCAAGGAATTTACTCTTAAGCTCTTGAACCATCTTCGTCCCAATACCCATATGACGGTGAGACGGATTCACGCTCAAATGCTGAATTTCCAATACCTGATCTTCTTTTTTTATAATCCCCATTATCCCAACAAAATCTTCATTTTGTTTCCACAAATACAATTGCCAATCCTCTTTCGCCTCATACTCTTTCATTGTCAATTGTAATGTTTTCACATCTTTTTCAGTTGGCATAAATGAAAGAAGCCCCATTGCAATTTTTTCATAACTTTTTTTAAAACGAATTAACATAACCCTTATCCCTTCTTACAAAAGTTACAAACTATTTATCCCCTCAGTCACTCTTTTCATATCACATTCATTCTACAATATTTTTAACAGAGTGAGAAGAGGCTGAAACAACTTGATAATCATACAAAGCGTTAAGAAGAAAGTCAAATATATGTTTCCACGCTATTTTTTTCTATTATACCGCTCAGAAAAGAGACAATACTGTATAGAAACTAAAAGGAGAATCCCCCTGCTCATCACATTTTAATTATTAATCACTTTTGAACGAAATAGTTCTATTAAAAACAATATGTTAAGAGAAATCCATTTATTGAAGCATATAATTGGTACTCCATTCTATGTATTTTGTTAAAATTATGTTCTCATGAACAATATATTTTAACGTTAGTAGCCGTCCTATTTACATCATATATTTCGAGATATATACCAATTATTGTTCATACGAAATAAAAAAAGAGAGCATAATCGCTCTCTTTTTCTTGTAACTTATTCTTCCCAAACTTTAACTTCTTTCATTACATCGCCTTGACGCATGTTTAATACTGTTTCAATACCGCTTGTTGCTTTACCGAATACAGTATGTACGCCATCTAAATGCGGCTGTGGCTCATGAACAACAAAGAATTGGCTACCACCTGTGTTACGGCCAGCATGTGCCATAGAAAGTGAGCCAACAAGATGTCTATGAGGATTTCCATCAGTTTCACATGGGATAGAGTAACCTGGGCCACCTGCTCCTGTGCCTGTTGGGTCTCCACCTTGGCTTACGAAGCCAGGAATAACGCGGTGGAATGTCACACCATCATAAAATCCTTGCTCTGCTAATTTTTTAAAGTTTTCTACTGTTTTTGGTGCCTCTTCTGGGAAAAATTCTAATTCGATTTTTTCACCATTTTCCATTAATATGTATCCTAAAGTTTTCATACGTATATGTCTCCTTTCAATTATCTCAGCACTATATTACCACATTCATGACTAGAAACAAAAAGAATCCGACAATCTACATACTTCTTTTTTGAAATGTGGAAAAAGCTAGGTGACAAATAAGAAATATATACTATAATAACTGTGTTGCCCGAAAATTTTAGAAAGAGAAAGGGAGCGATTTTTCGTGAAAACGAAATTACTAGCTCTGCTATTAGCTGTAGCCGTATTTATGATACCAACAGCTTCATTTGCAGACATCATTGAGGGAGAATCAATTGTCACACTAGGAGAGAACTTATCTGAGCAACAAAAACAAGATCTGTTAAAAGAAATGAAAGCGCCAAAAGATGCTACAATCATTACTGTGTCTAATGCAGAAGAACATAAATTTCTAGAAGGAATTGTACCAAAAGCGCAAATTGGTACGAGAGCAATTTCCTCTTCTATGATTACATACACAAAACCAGGATCTGGTCTCATTGTACGTTCAAAAAACATTAATTCGATAACAGATGCAATGTACACAAACGCACTTATTACAGCGGGTGTGAAAGATGCAGAGATTCAAATTACTGCACCATTTAAAGTTTCAGGAACTGCTGCTTTAACAGGTTTAATGAAGGCCTATGAAACAACCTCGAACAAAACAATTCCTGAGGAAGTAAAAAAAGTAGCCAATGAAGAAATGGTACAAACAGCCCAGCTTGGTGATAAAATCGGTGAAGAAAAAGCAGTTCAACTTGTTGCAAAAATTAAAGAAGAAATTGCAAAAGAACAGCCAAAAACAACTGAAGATTTACGTTCATTAATTAAAAAAATCGCTGATCAACTCGGCATTACATTGACAGATGAACAGTTAGATAACTTAGTAGCGTTATTTGATAAAATGAAAAATCTTAATATCGATTGGAATCAAGTTGGCAGTCAATTAGATAAAGCAAAAGAACACGTTTCAGCCTTTTTAGGATCTGAAGAAGGGCAAAGTTTCCTAGATAAAGTTAAAGATTTCTTCTCTAGTATCATTGATTTCGTTAAATCTTTATTCAAGTAAAAAAGAAGCTCGTCAGTGACGAGCTTCTTTTTTATACAAGTAACGGTAATTTCATAACAGCTTCTTCAACAGAACGAACAACATGATTTGCTTTCTCCTTCACATACGGATGAGCATGATGGAGGGTGAAGGAATGCGGGGTTACTTCAAACATAGAAATATCATTGAAAGAATCTCCAATACACGCAACTTCATTTGCTTCAATTTGCAAATGTTCCATTAATCGCTTCAGAGCGCTTCCTTTACTTACACCTCTTGGCATAATATCAACATAGCGCTTACCCGATATAAAAACTTCCGCTTCGCTATGAAATGTATCTCGCAACTCTTGATCTAATGCTACAATTTTTTCTTCTTCACCAAAAACAAATAATTTTGCTGGATGTACAGTTTTCCCAAATTCCTCTTCTAACGCTTCAATTTCAGCAATATGCACTCCCATATACTCTTCAAAAGTATGATGATTTTCATTCTTTCTTTTTGTATATCGCTGCTCATTTGCACAAACAATATCTGCTAGTCCCTTGTTATGTATATATCGATATATTTCCTGGGCAACTCTATCTTCAAAATTTGATTCATGAAATATTTTTCCGTTTGGTAGTATCATTGTCGCCCCATTTAAACCAGTTGTATAATACGGGAATGAAAACCTTTTTACGACTTCATCAATTCGGTGAGTAAAGCGGCCAGAGGCAAAACAAATATTTGTCCCTTTTTCAGCCAGCCAACAAAGTGCACGTTCATCTTCTTTTTGCATATCATTCACATTGTAAACGAGCGTGTCATCTAAATCACTTACAAATAATTTAATCATGTCCTCTTCCCCTCTCATACACAATATCTACTCTAAGTGTACACAAAAAATGTTGGGTTTTTGTTAAAAAATAATAAATTTTTGATAAAGTGAAACTTTAATCAGCGGGGGTTTTGTTCATCCCCCGCTGATTATTAGCAATCACCAATCGGACTTTTACGGGCAGTTGTCTCCCACCTAACATCCTCGCATCCGCCAATTTTTGAGGTGGGAGCCTTACTGCCCACAAATAACGGGATAAAAAAATAAACGGGAGCATAATCCCGTTTATTTTTGTCTTCTTACATTTTGAGGTCGTACAATACTAGGACGTACTTTTAAACTAGACATAGTTGGACGGAGTAAAATTTTCGTTAACGCGCCCCAATCAAACGGTAAAAACGGCCATAAATACGGTGTTTGTAAGCTTTTTATAGATGTTAAGAATAGAATCAGTATCGTCATTCCGATTACAAATCCCATCTCATGAAATATGCCTGTTAAAATAATTACAAACAATTTCCCTATCTTATTCCCAAGCCCTAGTTCATAACTCGGCGTAGCATATGCACCGATCATAGAAACTGCTACGTATAAAATAACTTCTGGCACAAACAAACCTACATCAATTGCAATTTGACCAATTAATATAGCTGAAATTAATCCTGCTGCCGACGACAATGATGTCGGCGTATGAATGGCAGCCATCCTTAAAAATTCAAGTCCGATTTCCGCCATCAAAATTTGTAATAAAATCGGTAAATGCGTCATCTTATTTGGTCCAATGAAAGCAAGATTTTCAGGTAAAAGAGTTGGATCAAATACAAAAACTAACCAAAACGGCAACAAGAACAGCGAAAATATAACACCTAAAAAACGTACCCAACGTAAAAATGTACCTACAGCTGGATTTTGTCTAAACTCTTCTGCATGCTGTAAATGGTGGAAATATGTTGTTGGAGTGATCATGGCACTTGGTGATGTATCAACAAGTACTAACACATGTCCTTCTAACAGATGATTTGCTGCTACATCTGGTCTTTCTGTGTATCGAATAAGCGGGAATGGATTATAACCTTGTTTGACTACAAATTCTTCTACCGTTTTATCCGCCATCGTAATCCCATCTACTTCAATGCTATTTAATTCTTGTTTTATAATCTTCACTAAATCCGGATTTGCAACATCTTGTACATATGTAATACAAATATCCGTTTGCGATCTATCCCCTACTCGAATCATTTCATTTCGAAGACGTGGGTCGCGTATCCTTCTGCGAATTAACGCTGTATTTACAACGATATTTTCAACAAATCCATCTCTTGCACCACGTACTACTTTTTCTGTATCTGGTTCTGTCGGTGTCCGACCCGGATAACTACGAACATCTATTGCAAACGCTTCCGTTTCACCTTCTACAAATATAACAATAAGTCCTGATAATACTTGGAGCATTACATCATCCATCGTTTTTACTTTACTTACTTGTTGGTGAATTAAACGATTTTCTAAAAGCTTTACTGTATCTTCTTCTACATCCCTTATTTCATTTGTATCCACTGCTTCTTCTAAAATAGGGATAATATAATTCGTATCACAAAGTCCATTTACAAATAACACACCAATTTCTTTATTTAAAATTTGAAATTTACGAATACCAACATCGTATGTGACACCCAATCCAACTGTTTGCTTTAAGTAATTTTCATTATCACTTAAAAAAGATGAAATCGGGATACTCATTTTTTTAGGTTTCGTCATAAAATCCACTCCTTTCCAAAATTAATTGAATCGCTTTTCTAGTAATAGGTGACCCTCTCTCCCATTCATCATTTCCACACATCTTACCAATATCACCGACACCAACAATGACAGGAACATTCAAGTCATCCAAACAATAAATTGTATCTCCGCTAATTCTGCCAATTTCACCATCTGGGAGTCCAAATTTATCAACGCCGTATTCTGTCAAATTCCCATTTCTATCTACACTTACATCTACACGCGCCCATTCCCAATGATGTGTATTCGACGCTACTGCTAAAATACCCAGTACATCAACTTGTTTATGTGTTGCAACATACTTTAACGCCTTTTCACCAGACCCTTCTCCTATAAATCCGCTGTCATCAAACATGACAAATACAGGGTCATATGGCGTCTGCATAATAAGCTCAACAACTTTCTTCCCTGTCAATTTGGTCGGATTACTTTGCGATGCTGAAATACACCTTCCCCCAAATTCCTTTGTTAAAAGCTCAATTGTCCGCTTTGCATATTCATCTCCATCTGTGACCAAAACAACCCTTCGTCTCATTTGATTTATCCTTTCGGTTTACATATAAGTGCAACAAAAAACGAAAACAATATCGCCGCTGAAATCCCCGCAGATGTTAAGCTAAACATACCGATTCCAATCCCTAAATATCCATGTTTTTCTGCCGCATGCATTGCCCCGTGCAATAGTGAATGCCCAAAACTTGTAATAGGGACCGTTGCCCCAGCACCTGCAAATTTTATAAGCCTATCATACAATCCGAATCCGTCTAAAATAGCTCCGGCGACTACAAAAGTTGCCATTAAATGTGCCGGTGTTAACTTTGCAAAATCTAGCAACACTTGTCCAATGACACAAATAGCTCCTCCTACAAGAAATGCATATATAAAATCCACAATTCACTCTCCTTTAACTCTTTCAAACACAACACCATGCGCAATCGTTGGAATCGTTTCCTTCTGCTGCATCATCAACGGGCTTAATAAAGCTCCAGTTGCAACGACAAAAATTCGTTGTAAGTTCCCTTTTTGCATTTCACGCAATAAATGACCGTATGTTACAATAGCTGAACAAGCACAACCACTACCACCTGCAAACACTTCTTCTTGATTTGAATTGTAAATCATTAATCCACAATCGTTGTATATATGCCCAAGATCATACCCTTCCTCAAGTAAAAGTTGTTTCGCAATTGGTGTCCCCACAGCTGATAAATCACCCGTAACAATAAGATCATAATCAGCGGCACTTCTTCTTAAATCTTCAAAATGCTGTTGAATTGTATGAGCAGCAGCTGGTGCCATTGCCGATCCCATATCTAAAGGATTAGCAATTCCTAAATCTTGTACTGTTCCGATTGTTGCTGCTGTTATTTTAATTGCGCTTTCTTCATTGCTAATTAATATGGATCCTGCTCCGGTAACAGTCGAGTTTGCTGTCCCAGGCTTTTGTCCTCCGTACTCTGTTGGATTACGAAATTGTCTTTCAGCCGTCGCATTATGACTACTTACTGTCGCTAAGACACGATTCGCAAATCCACCATCTATAAATGCTGATCCAACCGCCAAAGTTTCCATTGACGTCGCACAAGCACTGAACATCCCTAAAAAAGGAATACCACAATCTCGAGCAACATAATTTGCCGTCACTGTTTGGTTTAATAAATCACCTGCTAAAAAGAAATCAATTTGTGATGGTTTTATATTTCCTTTTTGCAATGCTTGTTGAATTGAGTCTGACATTAACCTTCGTTCAGCAAGTTCCCAGTTTTCCTCTCCACAATGTAAGTCTGAATATGAAATATCAAAATCCTTTCCAAGAGGGCCTTCAGCTTCTTTCGGACCGACAGCGGTACCAGTTGCGTTCACGAAGATATCATTTTGAAATACCCACGTTTGTTTTCCTGTCAATCTCATACCTATCCCTCCTTTAAGACATTAAAATTTGAAATGTATATCTTATTAATCCGATAATGTAAGCACCGACGACTCCAAACACAATGACGCTTCCTGCAAGCTTAAACATGTTTGTAGCGATGCCTAGAACAATCCCTTCACTCCTATGTTCTAGCGCAGCACTTGCCATAGAATTCGCAAATCCAGTAACTGGTACTGCTGATCCCGCTCCAGAAAACTGCCCGATTTTATCATAAACACCACATCCTGTTAAAATCGCTGATAGTAAAACGAGAGTTGCAACTGTAGGGTTTCCTGCCTCTTGCTCACTAAAGTGAAAGTAATGTATATAAAATTTCATCAATACTTCTCCGACGGTACAAATGAATCCCCCAACAAGAAATGCCTTCACACAATTTATTAAATAGTTCGGTTTTGGATGGTACTCTTTCACTTTATTTATGTAATCATCTTTCAGTTTTCGCCCTGCCATATATATATTGCCTCCTACTTTACGAAATAAATCCAGTGAAACAATGAGCCTATTACTTTTCCAAGTACAAGAGCAACGAGTAAAACAACAATTTTCCCCTCTACCCCGACTCGTTTCGCTAAAATAGGTAAAACGTTTAACACTTCCGTTAACGCCGCAGCTAGCATTCCAATGAATGTGCCACAAAATAACCCTAATATTACGAGCCAATATTGCGACGTTTGAAATGTAATATTCTTTAAACTACACCAAGCCCCAGTTAAAGTACCCGCAATGACAGCCCACTCAAAATATTGAATATGCTTTCCACTTCTCGTTAATTGAGCTAAACGAGGGATTATACCAAGTACAGCTAAAAACGCAACATATCCGCTGCCTACAGCAATCCCTCCAGCTAAACCAATTAAAATCACGAATCCAGACTCAATCATCGGTAAGCTGTTTCATATTATCCTTGTTTTCATGAACAATTACATATTGATCAAGCGACTGTTGATATTGAAACATCTCAACTTCCAACGGGCTCGGCTCTTCATTAATTCGCTTTTGAAATACATGATTAAAAAATAAAACCATACCTACTCCAAGACCTAATGAATAAGGAATTTGAAATAAAAGTGGTTGCGCCTTAAATTCTCCTGTAATCATGTAATATAACCGTTGGTGTACTTGTTGCATACTTACATCTTCATGAAAATAAATAATTGCAAGTGCTGCTCCAATGAAAAGTAACAACCATACAAGTCCGAAGAAAACCGGATGCACTTTCTTTTTTTCATATATAATTTCAACAAGAGTTTGTCCAGAACCAAGTAAATTAATTTGTAAGTGAGCCGCTTTTTGTTGAACAATCTCAATCACTTTCATAACATCAATTACAACATGTGTTTTATCATGCGCTGTTATTTTGTAAATTATCTCATTTTGTAACGACTCAACTACCAAAGAATCTCCAGCAAGTTGAGCAACATCGCTCAGTTTTACTTCATACGTAGGAGACACTTTTAATCGATTGCGCATTTTAATATAAATCGTTTGTTCCAATTTTCATTCACCCCTTCACTCTTCCTCGTAGTTGTAGTATGGTTATTGGAATTTTTTCTAATACAATTTTTTCATAAAAAAACATCTGTACCGTTTTGGTACAGATGTTTTTCTGCTAAGCCTTTTTCTTAAATAAATTTGCAATGCTTAATGCGAGCCCTCCCCAAATGACTACCATACCTATAACCATCATCATAATCGCCGATCCGCTCATCATGAAACACCTCGATCCTTCCATTCTTTTTCAAGCTGGACAGAGTCTGAATGTATTTGTGCATTCCATTTCTTCAGACTAATGACTAGTGCAACTATAAGAAATGCTGCTGCAATTGACCAACCATACGTTACAACAAACTCCGTTGGATAATCTCCGTAGTTCTTTTTAATATTTTGGATTGTGCCATCAATTAACATATACCCTAACATAAGTGGAGTAATAACGAGTAAACTCACTCTCCAAAACGTCCCTAACTTAATATCCGATACAAAGTTTGCATGATTTTGATAAACTGGTAAACGGCGCAAGATAAGACCTATTGCAACTACTTCAGCTAGTGCAATTGTAATCAGCCCAAAATTGTTAGCGAAATAATCAACAACGTCTAAGAACATAAGTCCACCACGCGTTGCAAAAACAAGAGAAACTAACACGAGAAGTGTTCCCATAATCCCAATCGTCTTTGGACGACTCAAGCTGAATTTTTCAGATACAGCAGCAAAGCATACTTCCGCAAGTGAAATGAGTGATGTAATTCCAGCAACGGTTAAAGATAAGAAAAATAATACTCCAAATAACGGTGACATCGGTAGTTCATTAATAATTTGCGGGAATACTACGAACGCAAGTCCCACACCAGCACTAGCTACTTTATCAACCGGTACCCCCATGTTATTCGCCATAAATCCAAGCGCTGCAAAGACCCCAATACCTGCTAATAATTCAAATCCTGAATTTGCAAATCCAGTAATAAAAGCATTATTTGTTGTATCTGAGTTTTTCGGTAAATAACTAGAGTACGTAATCATAATTCCGAATGCTAAAGATAAACTAAAGAAAATTTGACCGTAAGCAGCAAGCCATACCTTTCCATCAAAAATACGGCTCCAATCTGGTTTAAAGAATGCATCTAATCCTTGCATCGCACCTTCCATCGTGACTGCACGAACAACGATAATAAGAAACATAACAACTAGTAAAGGAATGAAAATACGGTTAACAACTTCGATTCCTTTTTTAACTCCTTTAAATGCCACACCAAGCACAATAATCCAAACGAGAGCTAACGGAATTAATACTTCCGGCACAAGCCCCCCAAACTGTCCTGGCTTATCTGCAACCTGTAAATATTCTTTAAATAAAAATGATTCCGTGTCTTTCCCCCATGCACCAGTAATTGCAAAATATGTATAGGAAATAGACCAAGCAATAATTACTGCATAATATGTTGAAACGATAAATGTTACGCACATTTGCCACCATCCAATAAATTCAGCACGTGGATGAATACGGAAGAATGTAAGTGGTGCCGAACCACGATGACGATGCCCAAGAGCAAACTCGAATGCTAATAATGAAATACCAGTTGTTAATAATGCGAATAAGTACGGTAAAAAGAATGCGCCTCCTCCGTTTTCATACGCTGTATAAGGAAAACGCCATATGTTTCCTAATCCAACGGCAGAGCCGACCGCTGCGAAAATAAATCCAGCCCTCGTTCCCCATTGTTGCCTCGTTTCCATGTTTCCTTCCCCCTTTGTGACAAGTTCATACTTGGATTATATTTTAAATTGACTAAATTTTCAATAAATTCTGTAAACTTTTTTGGCGAGAGTTGTAATCTTCCCCTTTTCATGACAATAAAAAAAAATCGAATAGATAGCTATTCATCTATTCGATCTTTCATCTGTTTCAATATTTTCTTTTCCAGTCTGGAAACTTGTACTTGCGAAATGCCTATGCGCTCCGCTACTTCTGATTGGGTTTGATCTTTATAGTAACGCAAATACACAATTAGACGTTCTCGTTCATCCAATTCTCTAATTGCTTCTTTTAAAGCAATTTTATCAAACCATTTCGTTTCCGATTGATCTGCAATTTGATCTAAAATAGTAATTGGATCTCCATCATTTTCATACACAGTTTCATGTATTGATGAAGGAGCACGACTCGCTTCTTGCGCCAGAACAACTTCTTCTGGTGTTAGTTCCAGAGCCTCCGCTACTTCATTAATCGTTGGAGCCCTTCCGAACTCTTTCGAAAGCTCGTCTCTCATCTTTCGAATTTTGTTTCCTGTTTCTTTTAAGGATCTGCTTACTTTCACTGATCCATCGTCACGTAAAAATCGTTGTATTTCACCAATAATCATTGGAACTGCATATGTTGAAAATTTCACGTCGAAAGATAAATCAAATTTATCTACCGATTTTAAGAGCCCAATACATCCAATTTGAAATAAATCGTCTGGTTCGTATCCTCGATTAAGAAACCGTTGCACAACCGACCATACGAGACGCATATTACTTTGAACGATTGTATCTCTCGCTTGTTGATCTCCATCTTGACTTTTTTGAATTAACGCTTTTAGCTCGTGGTCCTTTAACTGAGGTTTCTTCTTCTCTTTTCTGACCTCTATGTCCATTGGCTATTCTCCTTAATTGCATAGAGCGTTACTATTTGATAAGTACTTTGTCAAATGGATTGTTGTCCCGAAAGATTCGTTTGAAATAACTTCTACTTCATCCATAAAATTTTCCATGATAGTAAATCCCATTCCGGAACGCTCTAATTCAGGTTTAGTTGTAAAAAGGGGTTGTCTTGCTTCATCTAAGTTAAAGATACCAATCCCTTCATCTCGAATCGTGAGTTTCACCATTGCTTCTTCCAAAATCACTGAAATATAAACAACACCTTCTGCATTTCCTTCATACCCATGAATAATTGCATTTGTAACCGCTTCTGACACAACTGTTTTAATCTCTGTTAATTCTTCCATCGTCGGGTCTAATTGTGCAATAAAAGCAGCTACTGTAACGCGAGCGAACGATTCATTCTGACTTAACGCTGAAAATTGAAGGTTCATTTCATTTCTCATTTATGCCACCCCCAACGTCGCGAGCGCGTGCGCTTCACTTTCTTCTAAACGAACAATTTTGAATAGGCCTGACATTTCAAATAAACGTTTAACAGGCGGTGAAATTGCACAAACAACCATCTCTCCACCTAATCCCTTTACATGTTTATATCGGCCTAATATAACACCTAAACCAGAACTATCCATAAATGATAAGTTCTCCAGGCTCAAAACAATATGATGAACACCATGTGTCTCAATCATATCTGTTACTTTCGTTCGCAACTCTTCAGCAGTATGATGATCTAATTCACCCTCCAGCCTCACACATAAGACGTCACGTTTTACTTCTAAATGCATGGAAAGACTCACACGATTTCCTCCTTATGCTCAAACTTTACTCATTAACATAAGATTTTCGTGATATAAAATAAGAATCCTTCCTACTGACAAAAGAAGAACTATTTCGTCATAATGTGAAACCGTTCAGCAATTATTCCCGTACATACGAACAGAAAAGCGGCAAAATTTTTGCCGCTATTTTGATGTTGAAAACATCCCAAAACTTCTTTTAAATAACTCCCACCAGCTCGCTGCAGCAACATCTTCTTTTGCTACAATAGTTTGTTTTAATAAAACATCTTTATCTTTTTTAATGACAAGTGTGCCAAGCGCGTCACCTTTTTTAATCGGTGCCTTCACTTTCTTTTCAGCGATTACTTCTTGTTTTACTTTGTCCATATTTTCGCCCTTCTTCATAAGAAGAGATACGTTATCTGACGCAACTAAATCTACTTTTTCTTTTTTCCCTTTTCCTACTTGTACAGTCTTAATTTTTTCACCACGTGTATACAATTTCTTTGTCATATATTGTCCAAATGCATAATCAAGAAGCTTCGTTACTTGATTGTTCCGCTCTTTTGATGTAGGTGCTCCCATAACAACTGAAATGACACGCATTCCATTCTTTTCAGCTGATGCAGTTAAACAATATTTTGCTTCTGTCGTAAAGCCCGTTTTCACACCATCTACTCCAGGATAAAAACGTACTAACTTATTCGTATTAACAAGCCAAAACTTCTTATCCGTATCTTCACGTAAATAGTCTTCATATTTACCTGTGTATTTGCGAATAAGTGGATACTTCATCAATTCTCTCGCCATTATAGCCATATCATTTGCCGTAGAATAATGATCTTTGGCCGGGAGACCTGTTGGGTTTTGAAAATGTGTATTTTTCAGTCCTAAATCTTTCGCTTTTTTGTTCATCATATTTACGAATCCTTCTTCTGAACCAGCGATATGCTCAGCTACTGCAACAGATGCATCATTTCCAGATGCAATGGCAATGCCCTTTAGCATTTCATTTACGGTCATCTCTTCCCCAGGTTCTAAAAAGATTTGTGATCCACCCATTGAAGCTGCGTGTTCACTTGCTCTAACTTTATCGGTCAGTTTTAGTTTTCCTTTTTCAACTTGTTCCATAATTAATAGCATTGTCATAATCTTCGTCATACTGGCAGGTGGTAACTTTTCATTCGGATTTTTATCAAATAAAACTTTACCTGTATCTTGCTCAATTACGATTGCTGACGACGCTTGTTCCGCTAACTTCGGCGTGGTTTCTTCTGTTTTCTCCTGCTTCGTTTTCTCAGATTGTGCAAAACTAACTGAAGTACCAGAAAGAAATAACATGAAACAAACAAGTATTCCAAAAACTCGCTTCATGACTAACCCTCCATTCTATATCAGACCTATTTTTTCCAATTTATTCATTTTTAATACCATATTTTTCTATCATTTTCAGTTGACAAATAAATTCATTACTTATATTGTATTAAGTGTATTACATACAGTAGTACACTTAATACTCATCAGGAAGGAGACATTGCTCTTGCATATTCAAATTGATCCAAGAAGCAACACTCCGATATGGGAACAAATTGTTCAAAATATAAAAGAGCTCGTATTAAAAAACATGTTAGCTCCACGTGATAAGCTCCCTTCTGTACGCGAGCTCGCTTCTTTACTCGTTATAAATCCAAATACAGTAAGTAAAGCTTATCAAGAATTAGAGCGACAAGGGATTATTGAAACATTACGAGGAAAAGGAACATTTGTATCCCAATCGATTACCCCAACATTAGACGAAAGGAAAATCGCTATGGTTGAAAAGCAGTTTCATCAATTACTATTAGAAGCCTCTTACCTCGGGATTACGAAAGATAAAATTCATGATTGGATAGATTCATACTACAAAGAGATTGGAGGAAATGCAGATGCTGAAAGTGACAAGCTTGAAGAAAACAATTGATAATCAAACGATTTTAGAAGATGTTTCTTTCACATTACAAAAAGGTAGTATCGTCGGATTACTCGGAAGAAACGGTGCGGGGAAAACAACTTTATTACGAACGATGGTCGGCATTTTAGACCCTGATACAGGAACTGTTACATATGAAGATACGGATATTTATATGCATCCTGAAATGAAGCAAAAAATCGTATATGTTCCGGATTCTACTAACATACTGAACGGATATACAGTGAAAGAAATTGTAAAGTTTTATAAAGCTGTTTATACAGCATTTGATGAACAGTATTTCTACGAACTATTAGAGCGGTTCAATTTACCAAACAAGCGAATTCGTAGTTATTCAAAAGGAATGAAAGCACTGCTTGCAATCATTTTAGCCGTTGCTGCAAAAGCAGAATATATCATTTTAGATGAACCGACAAACGGGCTGGATCCCATCGTTAAAAGGCAAATCCTCCAATTTCTCGTTGGAGAAGTTGCAGAAAAAGAGATTACTATTTTCATCTCAACTCATCACTTAGATGAAGTTGAACAAATTGCCGATACAATCATTATATTAAAAGGCAATACCATATCTTCTATTACATCACTAGACGATGCAAAATCACAATTTGCCAAAATACAAGTAGCTTACGAACGATCACTACCTCAAAAACTAGAAAATTTAAGCAATATTAAAATATTAAACCAAACAGGAAAAGTATATACAATCTTAATTGAGGGAAATGTGGCTACAACACTGGAGAAGTTTTATAAAGAGCAACCAATTCTCATTGAAGAATTAACAATGTCGCTTGAAGATGTCTTCGTTACGACACTTGAGGAGGATGGGTATGTTTCATAAAGCGTTGTGGATGTGGAATTGGAAGCGCGGGAAATATGCTGTGTTACTGTTTTTCTTTAGTTCACTTTATCTTTTATCTTTCGGATACTTTAGAGCAGCCGAGCGACAACTTGCTGAATATCACGATTTGCAAGAAAAGGGAACGTACTATTATTCCTATTCTTTTGGGTTAGGAGAAAGTAATAGCTTTTCGTTAACTGTTCTTATCATTGCTTTAGCTTGTTTATTGATGGGATGGGAACGTAGTAACCAGTCTAATACTTTACTTATGACGATGCCATTTAAAAGAAAAGATGTTTTTTTATCTAAATGGGCTTTTGGTTCATTTTGTATTGTAGGCTCATTACTTATAAATTGGATCCTTATGTATGTTATTTATAGAACAACAATCCATTTTGATTATCAATCATTTGGACCATTTCATCGATACTTTCTTTATGCAATTGTCTCTTATGTTGCAGTATATACAGCTGCATTATGTATCGGTACTTTTACTGGAAGCGTTGTTTCGCAAATCGTTTTTTGTATTCCGTGGCTTCTAATGGGGCTTACATTTATTCCATTAGTGTACACTTTTACAATAAACCATTTACACGCTACAGATACTAGAAATAACAACTTGTATGAACAATTTTACGAAATTAATCAAAAAACAAATATAGTTGCACCAATATATAATTTCACGATTTATTACGATTATGATCCTGAATTACGTAATAAAGAAAAGGACTCAACTACTTTAAGAGATCCAGCATCTTATCACTATTATTCAGCTAAATCGATGTTAGTCCCTATTTTTTATACAATAGTTAATTTACTACTTGGCGCATATTTATATACACAATCGCCAAATGAAAACACTCAAAAAATATTTATTTTCCAAAAACATTTAAAAATATGGGTATGGGGGACAACCATTTACTTTGCATTACTAGGTGGCTATAAAATAAATCAATTTAATTTCTTACTTAACTACTATATCAGTTTGCTTCTCGCTGGAATCATTACTTATGTTGTACTATCACGTCTAACAAATTATAAAGTTTTTTAAAGGAGGGGGCCTATGTTTCAAAAAGCACTATGGCTAAGAACATATCAACAAAGTAAATATGTTGTGTGGTTGTTTTGGTTCGTTAGCTTCTATACTTTATCATATAAATACTATATGGCTTCTATTCAACAGCTATACTTTCTAGATGACAATAAAAAGTGGAACTATGTATATCACTACCACTTTGATTTAACACTTATAGACCCTGTCCTACTGTTAGGTGGTGTACTTATCGTTCTAGCTTGTACATTAATTGGTTGGGAAAGACAAAATAACTCTAGTGACTTGCTATGGTCTATGCCATTTAAACGTTCACACATCTATATAACAAAGTGGTTGTTTGGGATCTGCAACATCGCAGCAATCATTGTATTAAACTGGGGACTATTCGCCATTATGAAAAAAACAACTTTTCATAATAAATATCAAATATTTTCACCATTTCATACTTATTTTCTATACATGTTAATTGTGTTAATCGCTATTTATACTCTTGCATTATGTATAGGAACAATTACTGGGAATATTCTCTCGCAGGGACTTCTTACTGCAGCTATATTCATGTTTCCATTGTTATTTCCATCCCTTATCTCAGCGGTCATCGCTGTTCACTCGAATACTGACTTTCATGAGGACAATGGTAATATGCATCGTGTTATGGAAAACATACGCATTTCGGGTCCAGCAGAAAATTTTCATATTAGATTTGATTATAATCCACAAAATGCTTATACCGATAATGATGGAGTGCGTCATAATGAACCAAACTTTACAGAAATCCCTTCAGTAAAAACATTGATTGGACCTATTGCACATGTCATTATTTTATTACCACTCGGTATATATTTATATGTTCGTTCAGTCAATGAGCGGAATGGTAGTTTCTTACTATATCCAAAGCTTCAAAAGATATTTATGGTCTGCGCTATTCTCTGTATCGGAATTAGCGGCGGTTTAATAATTGGTGGGACCCATTCGTTACTTAATTTTTACGTTGGTTTGTTCGGAACAAGCATAATTAGCTATTTTCTTCTATCTAAAATATTGAGATTGAAGGTCTCTTGGAATTTCAAATAAAATAACCTCCTCACTAAGAGGAGGTTATTTTATATTCTCTCTCCTAACTCCATACACCATCTCTTCTTTCATCCCAAACCCATCACCATTTTGCACAATTTGCTCTGTTGGTGCGACTACACTTTCAGCAATTTTCCATTCCCCGCGCTCTTTCATAAATACTTGCAGAAAATAGTTCATGCCATTTAGCTGATATGCATTTTCTTTTTTCACATTCAAGTGCACCGCAATGTAGTACACTTGAATGTTTTCTTTCCCTGCTTTTGATACGTATTGCGATAATCTTGGAATGTACATTGCTGCTTTCTTAAATGGTAAGTGCTTCGCTTTAACGAGCGATGAACTTGTTACATTACGTAATGTGTCCTGATTACGAATGTTATCACTATGATGAAATAATACTGCATTTTGCATAGAACGAACCCATAATTTCGAATACAAGACAGTATTATCATTTTCAATATACTTCACTTCTTTTTGCACCACTTGAATAGGGGTATCGGCGTACATGAATGTATTAAAGCAGAAAAAGCTTCCAAGTAAAACGGTAAGTGCCGCAATATATTTCATAATCTTTCCTCCGATCTTTTTAATTAAAGTATCGGAGTTTCAAAATATTTTTATTCAAAAGAAAAAGGATAGGAAAACTCTTGCTTCCTATCCTCATTTATTATAAGACGCGGCCAAATAGTTCTAAAACCATTTCTATCTCTTGGTCGCTCCAACCTTTAAATCTCTCTTTATAATATTCTTTACGCACAGCTTCAAGTTTTTCAGTTACTTCTCGTCCGTTTTCTGTAATTTCTAAGTATACGATACGACGGTCTGAATTTGATCTCTTTCTTTCAACAAACCCTTTTCGCACGAGACGATCTGTTACAGCTGTAATATGACTGGAGGTTACGTTTACTTCACTCGCAATTTGCGAAGCCATCTGTGGACTTTTTAAAAATAACGCACGTAATACAGAGAATTCATTATATGGCATATGCTCTGAAAAACGTGTATTAATATCATTTTGTAATAAACGTATCATCTTTCGAAATGATGCAGATAAATCTAAAATCAGTGTTTCTCTATTTTCGTTCACTAGCCTCGTCCCTTTTTTATCATATTTATACATATTATAATCTATAAATACCTATGTTGTATATGCTTTCTTCCCTTAACATTCTCATTTATGTAACTTTTTTCATACGATTTTCTTTTTTGTTCACACATATACATGTAAAAAAGGATGGTGAGCATAAATGCAAAGTGGAATGAATCCGTATTTACATAATATCCGTACGACAAATACTGGTAAAGAAGCTACTATTACTGTACAAGGAGAAGGCATTATAAAAGCCAAACCAAATGTTGTCATATTGACACTGGGCATTCGAACAGATAGTAAAAATGTAAAACAAGCACAAGAAGAAAATGCAGTGCAATCGAAACAATTGCTTGATGCACTCAAACAGCTAGGTATTGCCGATAAAGATATAGAAACCATTTCTTATACGATTACCCCTCAATACGAATATGTAAATGATAAAGCCTTACTACAAGGCTACCGTGTGGAGCATTTGTATGAAATTACCGTTTTAAATGTACAAAAAGCAGGGGAAGTATATGATATAGCCGTTACGAATGGTGCAAACGTAGCAAAAGGGTTACGTTTTCGAATATCTCATCCAAATAAATATTATGAGCAAGCTCTCATTCAGGCTCTGCACCAAGCAGTAGAAAAAGCTCGTGCTATTGCGAGTACCTACAATTTAAACATTAATCCTGTTCCCCTCTCACTCGTTGAAGAATCTGCCCAATTACCACGGGAGGTTGCATCCTATGCTACTTTACATGCACAAGCAGCCCCGCCCATTCAATCTGGAGAACTAGAAATTATTTCAACCATACGAGCCATTTTTACGTATTTATAAATAATTTCGTTTATAAGTAAACGTTATCATTTTCGTTGTTGTAAAAACATGATGTTCTGATATAATAAAGGACGGTGAGCTCTTACAAAAGAGATATCACGGGTGGGAGAGGGATATGAAAAAGAAGGTTTAACATGAAAGGAATACTTGAAAGAACATTTAAATTAGACTTACACCAAACTTCACCAAAACAAGAAGTTTTAGCTGGAGTCACGTCATTTTTCACAATCGTTTATATTATGATTGTAAATGCGTCAATCTTATCAGATGCCGGCATTCCTCTTGAAGCTGGAATTTTAGCAACTGTTTTTAGTTCATTTGTCGGATGTCTACTTATGGCATTTTGGGCAAATGCACCTGCTATTCTTGTCCCAGGTATGGGTGTAAATGCATTCTTCACGTACACTGCTGTGCACACGCTCGGTCTAGCTTGGCAAGAAGCATTAGCAGCTGTTTTTATCGCCGGTATTATTTTTGCAATTGCTGCTTTTACACCGATTGCTCGCGTGCTTTCGGTATCGATTCCAAAGTCATTAAAGGAAGCGATCACTGTCGGTATCGGGTTGTTTTTAGCTTTCATCGGCTTGCAAAAAGGTGGTTTAGTCGTTTCGCATCCTAATACTGCTGTTGCAATGGGGAAATTAAGTAGTCCTGTTGTTCTTGCAACACTACTTACTCTTATTGTGGCACTTGTGCTATTTGTGCGTAACGTACGTGGAAACTTTTTATGGACGATTGCAATTGGAACTGGTATTGCATGGCTATTTGGCCTTGTTGATACGAGTCAAGTGGGAAATAGTTCGTTTTCATTCGCTAATTACGGCGATGTGTTTGGAGCTATGTCATTTGGGAAACTTTCTTCCTTACCATTTTGGATTGCAACATTCTCCTTAAGCATGGTGCTTATTTTTGAGAACATGGGACTACTGCACGGTTTATTAGAAGATGACCGTAAATTCCCACGTGCTTACCAAGCAAATGCAATTTCAGCAATGACATGTGGTCTATTTGGCACAAGCCCTACCGTTTCAACAGTAGAGAGTGCCGCAGGTATTACTGCAGGCGGAAAAACAGGTCTGACGTCTATCGTTACAGGGTTGTTATTCTTCGCGTCACTGTTTGCTCTTCCGTTTGTCAAACTAATTCCTGATAGTGCCATTGCACCAATCTTAATTATTATTGGCGGCCTGATGATTACAAGCATTCAACAAATTCCTCTGAACGACTTTTCAGAAGGATTTCCAGCGTTTTTAATTATCGTTATGATTCCGCTCACATATAGTATCGCTGATGGCATTGCGTTCGGATTTATTGCTTATCCTATCTTGAAAGTTGCTCTTGGAAAGCGTAAAGAAGTCGCACCGTCCATGTATATCATTACATGCTTATTCTTAGCCATGTTCGTATTACACGCTATTGGCTAGTAAAAAAACACCGAGGAAACCTCGGTGTTTTTTACTTAAACCAACCTTTTTTATAAAACCAAGCCATCATGCCCCCGCCAATTAACGCCATAATTAATAGACAAATAAAGTAACTATACTTCCCGCCAAGCTCTGGCATATGTGAAAAGTTCATGCCGTATACCCCTGCGATAAATGTTAACGGCATGAAAATAGTTGAGAAAACAGTTAATGTTTTCATAATATTGTTCATATGGTGGGAGTTCAGTGAAAAGTAACTATCTCGAATATCTGCTGTTAATTCACGGCTTGCTTCAATCATCTCTGTCAGTTTAAGCAAATGATCATGTATATCTTTAAAATAAATTTCATGATCGCTTATACCGTAAAAACGAGTTGAATTTAAAATGCGGTACAATAAATCACGCATCGGAATAATCGTACGCCTTAGTTTAGATAAATCTGTACGAATATCAAATACCTCTTCTAGCACACTTCCTGCTGTCTCACCCGTTAAATTATCATCAATTGCATTTAAATGGTCTTCAATGTAATAAACAGGTGCGAAATAATCATCTACAATTTGGTCAATAATTGTATGTGCTACATGTAAAGGACTCTTCTTAATACGTTTTTTCTCACCGAGCGTTTTCCATACTCTTTCAATCGCATTATTATGAGAGAAGTGGAAAGAGACTATATATCGATCACTAACAAATAAATCGATTTCATGCGGTTCTAATCCGTCTTCTCCGAATGCATGGAGAACTAAAAAGTTATATCCATCATAAAAATCTACCTTTGGTCTCTGTACATACTCTACACAATCTTCAATCGCAAGGGGATGGAACTTGAAGTGATCTTGTAAAATATATGTATACTCCTCTTTCGTTGGCTTATATAAATCAAGCCAATACCATACGATGTTTTCTTTTTTCGTGTCTTCCAGCGAAACATCATATAAAACTTCATTTTTTTTCGTTATTGCACAAATTCTAATCATAATTTCACCCATTATTATTATAAACAAAAAATAGTAAAAAAAGCCAAGGAGAAATCTCCTCAGCTTTTTTTTATTACTTCGTTACAATACCGTGTACTAAAGTTGGTGCATCTACGTGGTCTTTAGCGATTTTCATGTTCTCATAAATTTTCGCTTTTACATCTTCAACATTTTCGCGGTTTGCGTAAATTGTAACAAGAGAGTCACCTTTTTTCACGCTATCGCCTACTTTTTTGCGAAGCATTAGACCAACTGCTAAATCAATTTCAGACTCTTTCGTTGCACGCCCTGCTCCTAAAAGCATTGCTGCTGTTCCGATTTCATCTGCAACGATTTCCGATACGTAACCGTCTTCTTTCGCTTCTACTTCAATTTTAAATTGTGCTTGTGGCAATTTAGAAGGATCATCAACAACAGATGCATCGCCGCCTTGCGCTGATAAGAACGTTTTAAATGATTCTAGCGCTTTACCATTGTTCATTACTTCAATTAACTTTTCACGCGCATCTTCTAAAGATGAAGCTTGTCCAGCAAGGTACACCATCTGACTTCCAAGCGTTAAACATAACTCTTCTAAATCTTTCGGTCCTTTACCTTGTAATGTATCAATTGCTTCTTGTACTTCTAATGCGTTACCAATTGCTTCACCAAGTGGCTGACTCATATCAGAAATAACCGCCATCGTATTACGACCAACGTTATTACCGATGCGTACCATTGCTTCAGCTAAACGTTTTGCATCTTCATCCGTTTTCATAAATGCTCCTGCTCCAGTTTTTACATCAAGAACAATTGCATCTGCACCAGCAGCAATTTTTTTACTCATAATCGAGCTTGCAATAAGCGGAATTGAGTTTACTGTTGCCGTTACATCACGAAGTGCATACAATTTTTTATCAGCTGGTGTTAAGTTTCCACTTTGACCGATAACAGCAATTTTATTTTCATTTACAAGACGCATGAATTCATCATTTTCAATTTCCACATGGAATCCTGGAACTGCTTCTAATTTATCAATTGTACCACCAGTATGTCCTAAACCACGTCCAGACATTTTCGCTACCGGTACACCTAAAGCAGCTACTAATGGACCTAATACAAGTGTCGTTGTATCACCAACACCACCTGTTGAATGCTTATCTACTTTTACCCCTTCAATGGCTGATAAATCAATTGTATCACCGCTATTTACCATTGCCATCGTTAAATCTGCACGTTCTTGATCATTCATATCTTGGAAGAAAATTGCCATTGCAAGTGAACTTACTTGATAATCAGGAATATCACCATTTGTATATCCTTCAATAATAAAGTTAATTTCTTCTGTCGTTAATGCTTGTCCATCACGTTTTTTTGCAATTAGGTCCACCATTCTCATTGTGAAGTCACCCCTTCATTTGTTTTACGATTGCTTTTACTAATGCTAAGAAGTTTGCTTTAACACGTTCTGTCGTTTCAATTACTTCATCGTGGTGAAGTGGCTGATCTAAAATACCAGCTGCCATATTTGAAATACAAGAAATACCAAGTACTTTCATACCAGCATGACGAGCTACAATTACTTCAGGTACTGTTGACATACCAACTGCATCTCCGCCAAGTGTACGAAGCATACGAATTTCAGCAGGTGTTTCATATACAGGACCTGTCATTCCAACGTACACACCTTCTTGTACTTTAATGTTTAAGTCTGCTGCAACTTGTTTCGCCATTTCGCGAAGTTCTGTCGTATATGATGTAGACATATCAGGGAAACGTACACCCATTTCAGAATCATTTGGTCCGATTAATGGATTCGTACCCATGAAGTTGATGTGGTCTGAAATTAACATAAGGTCGCCTGGCTCGAATGATGTATTTACACCACCAGCTGCGTTCGTTACAACAACAGTTTCTACACCTAGTTCTTTCATAACACGAACTGGGAATGTTACTTTTTGCATGTCATATCCTTCGTAGAAATGGAAACGTCCTTGCATTGCTACTACAGGTACACCTTGAAGTGTACCGAATACTAGTTGACCTGCATGTCCTTCTACAGTTGATACTGGGAATTCAGGAATTTCGCTGTAAGGCACTGTTACCGCATTTTCGATTTCATCTGCTAATACACCTAATCCAGATCCAAGGATTAGTCCTACTTGTGGTGTTTCTTGAAATTTCTCTTTTAAGTATGAAGCTGATTTTGTAATAAGTTCACGATTCATTTGTTTATCCCCCTATTTCTTTAGCTCGTTTAAGAAGCTTGTTCCGTATTCTGGCATTTTCACACCGAAGTTTTCTGCTACAGTTGCACCAATATCAGCAAATGTTTGACGAAGTGCTAATTCTTGTCCGCCTTCTTTCATGCTTGGGCTATATGCTAATAACGGTACATATTCACGTGTATGATCAGTACCAGGATGTACTGGATCATTACCATGGTCTGCTGTAATTAATAATAAATCATCTTCTTTAAGTTTTTCGAATACTTCTGGAAGACGTGCATCATACTCTTGCAGAGCTTCTCCATATCCTTGTGGATCACGACGGTGACCGAATAATGCATCAAAGTCAACTAAGTTTAAGAAGCTAAGACCTGTAAAGTCCATGTTTAATGTATCTACAAGCTTATCCATTCCATCCATGTTAGACTTCGTACGAAGTGATTCCGTTACCCCTTCGCCATCATAAATATCAGAAATTTTACCGATAGCAATTACATCGTAGTCACTATCTTTTAATTCATTCATTACTGTGCGACCAAATGGTTTTAATGCATAGTCATGACGATTTGGTGTACGTGTGAATTTTCCTGGTTCTCCAACGAATGGACGAGCGATAACACGTCCTACCATGTACTTCTCATCTAACGTTAGTTCACGGGCAATTTTACAAATTTTATATAACTCATCAAGTGGTACTACTTCTTCGTGTGCTGCAATTTGTAATACACTATCAGCAGAAGTGTAAACAATTAAAGAACCTGTTTCCATTTGTTCTTGACCAAGCTCATCAAGAATTTCAGTTCCAGAGGCTGGCTTATTACCGATAATTTTACGGCCTGTTTTTTCTTCTAATTCATCAAGTAATTCTTTCGGGAATCCTTCAGGGAATACTTGGAATGGTGTATCAATATATAATCCCATGATTTCCCAGTGACCTGTCATTGTATCTTTACCGGTAGATTTCTCTTGCATTTTTGTATAATATCCAAGCGGTTTCTCTACTTTAGAGATCCCTTTCATTTCACGAATATTACCAAGACCTAATTTCACCATGTTTGGCATGTTTAATCCATTCATATGTTCAGCGATATGACCAATTGTATCAGAACCTAAATCACCAAACTGCTCAGCATCAGGTGCCTCACCGATTCCCACAGAGTCCATCACGACTAGGAAAATACGTTTATATTTATTCATAACTGCAACCTCCTATATGTTCAGTTCTACTTCTTGTAGTATGTTCAAAACGCTATAAAGTGAAACTGTTATCAATGGGAATTATCTTTCGTCCTCATTATTAAACAGTACTGCTTTAAATCATTCTCTAACTTTTTCGTTTTACTTTCAAACGAATCAAAAAAATTTCTAATTTTTTCCAAGTCAGATGTCAGACATCTGATATTGATATCATAACATGTTTACGCTTTCTTTTTAATACATTTTCGTAGAATTTCTTATTTTATTCACACTTCTATTGTAATCCATTCTGCGAAGAAGTGCTAATTATTTTATAACATATTTCCTAATATAAAAATAAAAAGCAGCTCTAAAGAGCTGCTTTTTATTTTACTTCTACTGTTTCTTCTTTGTGTTCATGTAGTTCGCCTTTTCTTACATGAACTTTCACTTTATACGCACCATTCTCTTTGAAAGTATGCTTACTTTCATATTCGCCTTTATTCCCCTCTTTTGCTGGAATAAATTCATGCTTTTCAACGCCGTCTTTCCAAATTTCAAGTTGTACTTCAGCGCCAGTTAATGCTTCTTCTTTTTGTTTCAAATGAACTTTCATTTCTGATTCAGCATTGGCTTTCAAATCTCCAGCCATAAGGTGAATCATTGTATCACTCTTATGATCGCCGTGCCCTGCACCATGATCACTATTTTCTTTCTTTGCATCTTCTACTTTGGCATTTCCCACAGCCACTTTTTCTTCTGGCATAACATGCATTTCACGTGCATTTGTGTGAGGAATAATATGGTATACTCCATCAGTCTCAAATGTTTTCTCTACAGCATAAACACCTTTCCCTTTATGCTTACCATTTAACATTTCGTGCTTCTCGTCGCCATCTTTCCAAATTTCAAACTTCACATCAGCATCTGTTACCTTTTCTTTTCCTTGTGTAACAAGTGCTTGTACTTCTGTTTTTTCACCTGGTTTAATTTTTTTCGGATTCGTTTGAAAGGCTACTTTTACAGCTTCAAGTTTCTGTTCTTTTTTCGGTTCTTCTTTGTTTGTATTACAGCCAGCCAATGCTAGCATCGCGATAAATAACGTCATAATAAGTTTTTTCATCATCATTTCCTCCTTCATACTTTCTTTAGTATAGAGGAAAAACATTGTAATATTCCAGTCTTCTGCTGAAAACAATATACGAAATGTTTGTGAAGTTTCTGTGAAACGATTTACTCTTCTTAATCTATGAAAAAAGAGCATAATAACTATGCTCTCGGATGAAACTGTTTATATACATCTTTTAATCTAGCTTTTGAAACATGCGTATAAATTTGCGTCGTTGAAATATCTGCATGTCCAAGCATTTCTTGCACGGCACGTAAGTCTGCCCCATTTTCTAATAAATGCGTAGCAAACGAGTGACGCAACGTATGCGGTGTAAGCTCTTTTTCAATATTTGCTTCTTTCGCTAATCGTTTTAAAATTTTCCAAAACCCTTGTCTTGATAATCGATTACCATGATGGTTTAAAAAGAGTGCATCTACTGCTTTTTTACCCATCAGTTCTCTTCTTCCTTTTTCAATATACTTTTGAATTGCTTCCGTTGCTAAGCTTCCTAATGGAATAATTCTTTCTTTATTCCCTTTCCCTATGCAGCGGACAAATCCCATAGTCAAGTGTACATCTTCTAAATTTAATGCAATTAATTCTGAAACACGAAGTCCTGTTGCATACAATAACTCCAACATTGCCTTATCACGAATCCCAAAAGCGCTCACCGCTTTCGGAGTCTGAAGTAGTGCTTCTACTTCATCAATCGATAATACTTTTGGTAATTTCCGTTCCCCTTGCGGCGTTTCAATATGTACCGATGGGTCATGCTCCACCGCTCGTTCACGAAGTAAAAATTGGTGAAACGAACGAATCGATGCAATATGACGTGCCAATGTTTTTGAAGATTTTCCGTTTTCTTTTAAATACTGCAAAAAGTTAACAATGTGTATGCGCGTCACTTCATGAAATGTCTTCGTCTGTTCTACATTTTGCAAATACTTCACATAGCTTTTCAAATCACGTTCATAAGATACAACTGTATTTTTCGCTAACCCTTTTTCAACAATCATATAATGAATAAAATCTTTTAATTGATCTTCCAATATACACTACTCCCCATTTTCATAGAAAAACATCATTCTATTTACGAAAGCATCCTTTGCCGGCTCCTCATTCCCTGATACTTTTTCTACAGTCTCTTCTTTTGGCTTTTCATAACGATGGTAACTTTCATATTCTTCATTTATCCATAGTATAGCGAAATAAAACAAAATCGTACAACTCGTAAATAATAAAAATACTTTCATCCCATCAAAAGTTAATTTTAAAGCTCGGCGCATTGTAAATTCCTCCAAAATATAAGTTATTACAACATATGCCAAGCTTTCACCAATTTATACCTTATTCAAATAAAAAACCTCTTCCTAGTTAAATAGGAAAAGGTTATTTTTCATCCGTTTCATTTTCTTGACAATTTTTACAAATCCCATGGAATGTTAAACGATGATCTTTCACCTTAAAGCTCCAGTCTCGTTCTACTTTATTCTCCACTTCACCAAGTAAATCTTCTTGTATTTCTTGTACAGCACCGCATTGTGTACAGATTAAATGATGGTGGAAACGCTGTGCACCTTCCTGGCGTAAGTCATAGCGCGAAACACCGTCTCCGAAGTTAATCTTATCGACAACTTTTAACTCAGACAATAACTCTAAAGTTCGATAGACGGTTGCTAATCCGATCTCTGGCGACTTTTCTTTTACAAGGAGGTATACATCTTCTGCGCTTAAATGATCTTCTTCATTCTCTAGCAGCACACGAACTGTTGCTTCACGTTGTGGTGTCAATTTATAGCTCGCTGCATGTAATTGCTTCTTAATTCGTTCAATTCTTTCTTCCATTCGGTACTACTCCCTCCTCGCCACTCTTACACCATTATATCAGAAGAAGGGCTTCTGTCAAAAGAAAAACAATAAAAACAAATTGATAATTATTCTCAAAAAGTATTTATTGTTTGTTAATAGCCTCCACGACTTCTTTCATTAAAACTGGTGATGCATATGCCTCAACACTAGAAGCAAGAGCTAACACCGCTCCGATCACTAGAAAGAAACATGTATAACGAATTAATAATGGTAATAGTGGCTCGGTTATTTTCCTAATAAACTGATGCCTAATCATGCGTAAGGAAAAGCTTGCAGCAATTGTTGTCATAATGAGAAATACAGGAATTATAATTAAATTTTGCGGCAATACAGACACAAACGCTAACAATAATCCATTCCATCCGTGCTGACTTACTAAAAAACCTACTGTAAATCCAACAACTACTCCTTTTAAAAATAATAAGATGAAAATGAGTGGTAACCCAATAATCGAAATCCCCAAAATCCAAATAAAGCCGATGTATTTTAATTGCGAAAAGTAACTTTCTCGAAACATTTCGCCCGCGATTGCAAATTCTCCTTTAGAAACTTGTCCAAAAAAACGTTGTAAATAAAATGATAAATCTTGCTTTTGGTTTATTTGTAAACTATTCACAAGAATCGCTCCAAATATTACCCCCATCAATAATAAAACAGCATTAAATATATATAATGAAGAGTTTTCCTGTATGTGAGACATTACACGGTCTTGCCAAGTTTTTCGCCACATTTTCCTTCCCTCCGTTCACACTCTTACTAAAAATGTATGAAAGAAAGAAAAAAAGTATGACGAATTAACATTGAAATTCCGCTCTACTTTGCTAAACTAAATAGTAGAGAATAGGAGGGATTTCTCTTGAAACCATTATTATTAGATTTTCCAACGTTATTTCAAACTGAGCGATTGCAAGTACGTAAGCCGTTTCCGGGTGACGGTACAGAAGTATATGAAGCAATCCAAGCTTCTCTAGAAGACTTATTACCGTGGATGCCAATTACAGCTGAAACAGAAGAGAGTGCGGAAGAAATTGTTCGCGAAGCTCACGGACAGTTTTTACTTCGTGAAACACTTGATTTTCACTTATACGATAAAGTATCTGGTACATTCATCGGAGCTATTACTCTTAAGCCTGAAAACTGGGACATTCCAAAGTTTTCACTTCACTTCTGGTTACATAGCGCCTATACAAAACAAGGCTACATGGCAGAAGCTGTTAAAGGTGCGATTCAATTCGCTTTTGATAAGCTAGGTGCTAGAAGAATTGAAATTCGTACTGATGCAACAAACGTGAACGCATGTAACTTAGCAGAACGTCTAGAATTTATTTTAGAAGGTACTATGGAAAATGATTTCCTAGCACCAGATGGTAGCTTACGCGATGCACGTGTATATGCAAAAATTAATTAAAAAAACACTCGCCTAAGGCGAGTGTTTTATTTTTGTAATTGTAAATATTGCACAGCGAACATCGTCTTCGCATCATGAATGCGAAGGTCTTTCATAAGATCAATGGCTTCTTCTAATGACACTTCCATTAACTCCACAAATTCATCTTCATCTAAAGCTGCTTTATTTTCTTTTTGTTTTAATCCTGTCGCCTTATATACATATAAAATCTCATCTGCAAAGCCAGGTGATGTATAAAAAGATGTAATAAGCTCCATATTTTCACATACATATCCTGTTTCTTCTTCTAATTCACGAACTGCTGTTACTTCTGGCTTTTCTCCAGGTTCTAACTTCCCAGCAGGGATTTCCACAATTGCCTTTTCAAGAGCTTTACGATACTGCTCGACAAGTACAATTTTCCCTTCATCAGTAATAGCAATAATAGCAACTGCCCCAGGGTGATTTACGATTTCACGTTTACTCATTTCTCCATTTGGTAATACTACTTCATCAACACGAACTTTTATAACTCTACCATCAAAAATCGGTTCAGTTTTTACTGTTCTTTCTGCAAGATTACTCATACTACTTCATCTCCCTGTTCTATTTCCTATTCTTTCCTCATACATTTTACCACATTGAAAGGAGCGTGATAGAAATGAAAGTTTATATTTTACCAAATCGCGTCACTTTAGTCGGAAAAGCATGGCAAATTCGTCATAAACTAAAACAATACGGCAAAGAGTATACAACTGTACAAGAGTGGATTAAAGCAAGTAAAAAGTAAACGTTTGTCAACCTCTTTTCCCTTGCGTACAATAAAGATAAGGAGGTTGACCTATGAAAAAACGTCAATTAGGAAATTCAGATTTGTTTGTTACAGAAATGGGACTTGGCTGTATGTCTCTCGGTACATCTGAAACAGAAGCTATGGGCATTATCGATGAAGCAATCGATTTAGGAATCAATTTTTTTGATACAGCGGATTTATATGATTATGGATTAAACGAAGAATTTGTCGGAAAAGCATTGAAGGGAAAACGAGACCAAATTGTTCTTACAACAAAGGTTGGAAATCGATGGACAGAAGAAAAAAAAGGCTGGTCTTGGGATCCTTCTAAGGATTACATAAAGGCTGAAGTGAAAGAAAGTTTACGTAGACTTCAAACTGATTATATTGATCTTTATCAACTTCACGGCGGGACGATTGAAGATCCTATAGATGAAACAATTGAAGCCTTTGAAGAATTAAAAAAAGAAGGTATCATTCGCCATTACGGTATTTCTTCTATACGTCCAAATGTCATCCATGAGTATGCCAAACGTTCAAATATCGTTAGTGTACTAATGGAATACAGCCTTTTAAATCGTCGCCCTGAAGAATGGTTCCCACTTCTAAATGAACATCAAATTAGCATTATTGCTCGTGGACCACTTGCAAAAGGAATTCTAACTGCCAATAATGCAAGAAAGATAGAAAGAGTAAAAGAAAAAGATTACCTTTCTTATTCTTACGATGAATTATATACGACACTCGCGAGTGCAAAAGAAATAATCGGGGAAAGCTCTTTAACAGGAACAGCTATTCAATATTGCTTACATAACGAAACTGTTGCAGCTGTTATACCTGGTGCAAGCTCTATTCAACAATTGCAGGAAAATGTACAGGCTAGCCAACAGTTATCTTTAACAAAAGAAGAATATGTACAACTTCAAAAAATTGTTAAGTATGATTCATATGCTTTGCATCGCTAAAATATTGATACCGATAAAAGCAAAAGACTGCCCCCAACACTAGGCGGCAGTCTTTTTTTATAACGTATCATATTTATCAGGATTCGTTCCTACATGTAAATTACGATTTAACGTATTAATTTGATCCATCTCTTCTTCAGTTAATGAGAAATCAAAAATAGTAAAGTTCTCTTTAATACGAGATGGCGTAACAGATTTAGGAATAGTCACAATCCCACTTTGAATATCCCACCTTAATATAACTTGTGCAGGTGTCTTCTCATATTTTTTAGCAATATCCTGAATAATTGGATGCTGAAATACTTCGCCGCCCCTCATTAAAGGACTCCAAGCTTCCATTTGAATTTGCTCACCTTGACAGAAATCACGCAATTCAAATTGTGCTAACATTGGATGAAGTTCCACTTGGTTTACCATCGGCTTCACTTTGCAATTTGGTAATAACAGTTCTAAATGATGTCTATGAAAATTAGAAACACCAATGGCACGCACTTTACCTTCTTCGTATAGCTTTTCTAAAGCACGGTACGTATCAACATACTTCCCTCTTATCGGCCAATGGATTAAATATAAATCTACATAGTCCATTTGTAATTTCTTTAAACTTTTTTCAAACGCCTCAAGAGTCTCCTCATACCCTTGATCGTCGTTCCAAACTTTTGTTGTAATAAACAAGTCTTCGCGCGGGATTCCAGATTCACGAACTGCTTCTCCGACACCGCTTTCATTTTCATATACAGTTGCTGTATCAATCGAACGGTATCCAACTTCTAACGCTGTTTTTACTGCTTGTTTAACTTCGTCGCCTTCTTTCGCTTTATAAACGCCTAGACCAATCATCGGCATTTTCACACCATTATGAAGTGTAGTTGTTGGAATATGCACAGTCTTTCTCCCTTTCATTCTTACATTTTTATAAACCATAACTTTATTTCAACAAGATTCATTCAAAATGTCAAAACATACGTACAGTTTACATAATAATTTTATACCTCTTTAGAAAGTAACATGAACTCAGTCGTTCACGTTACTTTCTATCCATTCTTTCGCTTTTTCATCAACATCACGTACAAATTCATTTTTTCCTTCTGTATACAACGTGCCATCATATGTATATTTTTCAGCTAGTTCTTTCTTTAAAGTCGCATACGCTTCTGCTTCTTCACAATGAACCATCATATAATCACGAAATGCTAAATGCCTTGTAATCTCAGGATTTCCTTTTTCAAATACATGCAAATGATACGAGCGTTTCTCCTCAGTTCCATGAATAAAAAAACGACGACCTGAAATACCATTTTCTCCTTTCACAATGTAACCAAGCTCATCAAACTTTTCATTCCAATGATCTACTCTTTCAATACTATCTACTTCCATTATCATATCAATGATAGGCTTTGCCGCAAGTCCTGGCACTGATGTACTACCAATATGATGGATTTTCACCGTTTCTGGCATTGCCAATTTTAATCTTTCGGCCTCCATTTGAAATTTCTCACTCCAATGATTTTCATACGGAACGACTACAATTTTCCTCATTCTAACTCCCCTTTTCTTACAAACTCGTCAAAAAAATGATCAGTGGCATCTCACTGATCATTTTTTATTATTTAAAGTCTTTCCAAGTAAGGTTACTTTCACTTAACAGTTCTTCAAATGATTTATTCTTTTCACGTTCTTTTTGTTCTTTACGTTTTCTTTCTTGCTCTGCTGCCTCTTTTTTCTCTTCTCTCACTTGCAACTCTTTTTTCTTATTCTTTAATTGTTGCATTAACGAATCGTTCAATTGATCACCTAGTGTAAGCGATTCTTTCTCTGGTTGATTCATTTGAGAGTGTCTTTGCATTTGTCTTTGCTTCTTTTTCTTCATACTACTCACCTTTTACTTTTTTCTCCATTATAGAGGATACACAGTGAAATCGACAATAAAAAAGGTGTATTACTCCCCGATTCTCTATTATTCTTTTTTTGTAAATATGTTAATTTTTCGAAAAAACTAAATTTTATTGTAGATATAATCCTAGTAATCTATTAAAATTATGTCGTATGATGTCAGATTATAAAAAAAGGAGAAATTAATTATGTGGAAAAAAATTATTCCTGCTGTCGCTATTTTAAGCACCATGACTTTTTCAAGCGTGTTCGCCGCTCCTCCATCTCAGACTCCTGCTGAACAAAACCGATACATAGACGTACAAATGCTTGGTATTAACGATTTCCATGGACAACTAGACACTGTAAAAAAAATTAACAATAAAGAAGCTGGCGGCGCTGATTATTTAGCTACTTATTTAAAAGAACGTAAAAAACAAAACCCTAATACACTTCTAGTACATGCCGGTGATATTGTCGGCGCCAGCCCACCAGTTTCCGCATTATTACAAGACGAACCAACAATTGAATTTTTAAATGACTTAAAGTTTGATGTTGGTACAATCGGAAACCATGAATTCGATGAAGGTATCGATGAAATGAAACGCCTCATTTACGGTGGTTACCATGAAAAAACAGGGAATTTCAAAGGAGCAAACTTCCCTTATGTCGCTGCAAACTTCTATAACAAATCAACTGGCCGCTTATTTTTACCACCATTTACTGTAAAAATGGTTGACGGAGTTCCTGTAGGATTCATTGGAGTCGTTACAACGGATACGCCAAATGTCGTTATGCCTACTATGCTTAAAAATGTAGAAATCACTGACGAAGTAGAGGCTATTAATAAATCAGCGCAACAATTAAAGCGTCTCGGCGTTAAATCTATCGTAGTCCTTGCGCATGTCGGCGGAACAACTGATGAGTCTGGTGTAACAAATGGAGACCTCACTCGAATTGCAAATGAAACAGATCCAGAAGTTGATGTTATTTTTGGTGGACATAGTCATACGTATGTAAATGGTACAGTTAATAATAAACTTATCGTCCAAGCGAACTCTTACGGAACGGCTTTCTCAGATGTAGATGTAACAATTGATCGTAAAACAAAAGATATTGTTAAGAAAAAAGCTGAAGTTATTACAACATATCATGAAGGTGTAGAGCCTGATAAACAAGTAAAACAAAAGCTAGACCAATATAAAGAAAAAATCGCACCGCTTGTAAATGAAGTTGTCGGAAAATCTACAGCAGCTATCGACCGTAAACAAAACGATGCTGGTGAGTCTACTCTTGGAAATGTAATTGCCGATGCACAGCGACAAACAATGCAAGCGCAAATCGCTCTTATGAATCCTGGCGGCATTCGTAATGACTTAGACGCTGGAGATATTACATGGGGCGAATTATACGGTATTCAGCCTTTCGGGAATCAATTAATTAAAGTAGATTTAACAGGTCAAGATATTCGCGAGATTTTAAATCAACAATGGCAAAAAGGTGCAACGAGAATGCTCCAAATCTCAGGTATCCAATATACTTGGGATGCAAATAAACCGAATGGTGAAAAGGTTACTAATATCCGTTTAACAAATGGGGAAGAATTAGTTTCCTCCAAAACGTATAGCGTAGTTGCAAATGCTTTCCTAGCTTCGGGTGGTGATGGATTCGTATCATTTAAAAATGGAAAAAATGCTGAAACAGGTCCAAACGACTTTGAAGCGTTAGTCGATTATGTAAAACAATTGAAAGAACCGATTCAGCCGATTATTGATGGACGGATTCAAAAATTAAATTAAATATTTTTCAAATAACTGTATGTGCTGTAAATGGGAAATGTCGTTCCCTATAAAAGGAGCACTTTCCATTACAAATTATACGCACATACCCTTTAACTTTTTCGTAATATACATGAACCTGAAAAAGGATACTCGTTCTTACTTTGAACATAGTATCCTTTTCTTCATTTATCTAAATGTGATACCTCATTAAAATCATATCGTTGTAAAAATTCCTGTAGTGCCTCTTCTACAATTTTAGACTTTTGAATCCCTTTAACTTCGGATATAACATCTAATCTCGCTAATATTTCCGTATTAATAGAAAAGGTTCGTTTCTTTTTCTCTGAAATTCCACTTATAATCGGCACGCTTACTTCTTCTCTTTTTCTTAACAATTCATAAATACTTTGCAATTGTTCATAAATTAGTAATTGATAATCCGTTTTTGCATATTGAAGGGCAGTAGCTTCTTGGATTTGTAAATGACGCGGCTCTTCTCCATCACCTATAAAGATGCGTTTTTTCTGCTCTCCATCATATTCATATCCAATCATTCTTAATTTCTTTGATAATGTATATGGGCTCATTTCAAGCCGTTTTGCTATAATTGCGATTGATTCGCGTCTATTTAAAGAATCAATAATTTCTCCAATCGTCACATTCTCCCTCCTCTCTTAATCGCCTAAACTTGAAACCTGACCAGTATGTTATGATACAATGATTTTCTAGTAGTATATGCAAAAGAAAGAGCCTGTGCGCTTCATACCATTTAAGAAAAGGAGGTTTACATATGCTTTTTCGTAGCTATACACCTCAGTTTTATAACGAAAAGAAGCAATTAATCCCTAACAGTATCGCTACGATAGAAAGCGTTATGATTAATGACCGGAAACAATCTCTCCTTATACGCGGGCAAAACGTGGAACAGCCTATTTTATTATGCTGTCACGGCGGGCCTGGTATGGCACAAATTGGCTTTATTCGTCATTTTCAAAAAGAGTTAGAAAAGCACTTTATCGTTATTAATTGGGATCAACGCGGGGCTGGTAAATCCTTTTTATTGCGAGATATCCAAACAAATTTTACGATTGATCAATTTGTTTCAGATGCAAAAGAAGTCATTCAATATCTTCTTAAAAGGTTCAATAAGAAAAAATTAATTCTTGCCGGTCATTCATGGGGAAGTATTATCGGACTAAAAGTCGCTAGTCAATGCCCTGAATATATAGAAGCATATATCGGCATCGGTCAAATCGTACATATGAAGCAAAACGAAGAATTACTATATCAACATTTAATTAGCTCTGCAAAAAAACATGACCATAAAAAAGCATTAGCTTCTCTTTTAAAATTAGGGAAACCGCCCTTTTTAGATACACGACGTCTCATCATTCAAAGAAAGTGGCTTGGCACATTCGGCGGAGCAATCCAAAACGGATCTTCCTTTTCTTTCATACGAAAAGGTTTCTTTTCTCCTGAATATACGCTATTAGATTGGTTCAAATTTCTCGCAGGAAATTTAAAGTCAGGAGTTTTATGGGAAGAGATGCTAACAATCGATTTCTTTTCGTCTATTTCAAGTTTATCTGTTCCGGTTTATTTTTGTTCTGGTCGCTATGATTATCAAACTCCTTACGCACTCGTTCAACAATATTGCGATATTATTCACGCTCCGATTAAAAAAATGATTTGGTTTCCAAACTCGGCACACTCTCCAGATTTAGAAGAGCCTGAACTATTCGCTCAATCTTTACAATCAATTAAACAAGAGCTATCTTTTCAACATGCATAACGACAGGCTCTTTTACATTTCATAAAAAACATCTTATAATAATATGTCGCAAGTATATGTCACTGCAAACATTTGCTTGCCTTAACAGAATAAAAATTAGGGAGATTACATTTATTATGAACGCTGTACTCATCGCAGTAGCAGTCATGCTAGTGCTTAGTTTGTTACGTGTCCAAGTCATTGTCGCCATTATCGTTGGAGCTTTAACAGGCGGACTTATCGGTGGACTCGGTATTTCAGAAACAATTAGTACTTTTACAACTGGTCTTGGGAACAGTGCTCCTATCGCATTAAGCTACGCAATGCTCGGTGGATTTGCTATTTCACTTTCAAAAACAGGACTTCCTGATGCAATGATCCAATCAGCTTTAAAATGGATCGGCAACGAACAAGACACGAAAAAACAAGTCTATTCTAAAATACTCATATTATTTATCATTTTAACAATGGCTTGTTTCTCACAAAATATTATCCCTGTTCATATCGCCTTCATCCCGATCTTAATTCCAGCACTTTTAAAAGTATTAAATGAGCTGAAGGTGGATCGTAGGCTTGTAACATGTCTTATTACATTTGGATTAATTACCCCTTACATGTGGGTCCCAGCAGGATTCGGAAAAATTTATCATGACGTATTGCAAACAAATGCTGCGCAAAGCGGGCTTACATTTGATGTCGCTCTTATTCCAAAAGCAATGACTATTCCAGCAATCGGTATGATTATTGGATTATGTGTAGCGGTTTTCATTACATACCGAAAACCACGTACGTATGAAACGGAACAAGTTCATGCTACACAGAATGAAATCGTTCCCTATACAAAAAGAAGCATTACTTTTGGTTTATTATCAATAATCGCTACATTAACTGTTCAATTAGCAACAGAATCAATGATCTTCGGTGCTTTAGCAGGTATTATCGTCTTATCAGTTAGCGGTAGTCTCCCTCTTAAAGAAGCCGATGCTATTTTAACGAGCGGAATGCGTATGATGTCCTTTATCGGATTTGTTATGATTTCTGCCGCTGGATTTGGCGCTGTTCTTCGAAAAACTGGACATGTTGAATCTCTTGTGCAAACGAGTGCACATATAATCGGAAATAATAAACCGCTTGCTGCATTTCTTATGCTCGTTATTGGACTTCTCGTTACGATGGGAATTGGTTCTTCCTTTTCAACCATCCCAATCTTAACAACAATTTTCGTCCCCTTATGCGTCCAGCTTGGATTTAGTCCAATGGCAACAATCGCAATTATCGGTACAGCTGGTGCACTAGGTGATGCAGGTTCTCCAGCATCTGATAGTACACTTGGACCAACGTCCGGTTTAAATGCTGATGGTCAGCACCACCATATATGGGATACATGTGTACCAACTTTTCTACACTATAATATACCGTTACTTATATTCGGCTTTATTGCCGCAATTACACTATAAAAGGTGCGTTTTATCAACGCACCTTTTACTTTGTTGTTTCTCTCTCAATACATCTAAATTCTGTTTCCACTTCTTCTTGTCCCACTTGTTTCTTCTTTATTTTTCCTATTAACTGCTGAAATGCTATTTCCCCATTTTCTTCGATATAACTTCCAATCGTCGTTAATGATGGGCTTATCCATTCACCCTCTGCACTCCCGTTAAATCCAATGATTTGCAACTTATCTGGTATATGAATATTAAGCGTTTTCGCCGCCCTGATTAGCTCAATAGCAATCTTATCACTTGAAGCTACAAACCCATCTATGTATGGATGTTTTTGTAACAATTCAAGAAACTGTTGATTCGTATACCCTTGTACAATTTCCTCTCGATAAGAAAGTCCTTCTTTCCAAGCAGTATCTAAAAACCCTGCCACATGCTCTTCCATTTCTTCACTTTCTACTCCCTCGCCAATATAAGCAAGAAACTGGCAGCCTTTCTCTTTCAATAAAGAAACAGCTTTCTGCCCACTTTCATAATAACTAGTCAGAGATTGTCGTTCTTCAAGCACAGCGAAAGGAAGTGAGATTTCTCCTATACTTTGAAAAACAGATTTCGTCAATATAACGCCTGCGATGTTATTTTGCGCCAACATATCTATGTATCTATTCTTATTTTCTATATTACAAACTACTACTTGATACCCTTCTTTATATGCTATTTTCTCAACGAAACGAAGCAAAGTGATGTATGATGGATTATGCAAAGTATCTAACAGTAATGCAATCATTGTTGAAGGCTGTTTAAATAAAGGCTTTGCTGTCGCATTCGGTCTATATTGTAACTCTTCAATTGCTTGCTTTACTTGTTTTACCGTATCTTCATGGACATATCCTTTTTCATTAATAACTCTTGAAACGGTTGCAACTGAAACACCAGCCAATTTTGCAACATCACGTATAGTTGCCACATCGTCACCCCTTAATATGGTAATAGATTACAATTTTAAACTAAACCAAAATATAACATTCGTCAAGAATATTGTTTTATATTTCTGAAAATTGTTACACAAATTTCACTTTTCTTACAAAATATACTCCAACTGAATTTCATGTAAAATTGCAATATTATCATGACCAATAAATGGAATCTCTTTTTTTATTTTTCGTGCTTCCTTCACGGCGTCCATGTATAAGTTCGTCATTATGAAATTACGTTTTTGATAAAATCGGAGTGCGCTCATATTATCATTCGTCGTAATGAGCCACACTTTTTTACACTCATTTTCCCTTGCCATTTGCAATACACAATCCACCAGTTTTGTTCCAATCCCATTTCCTTCCTCAAAACTATCTAACGATACAATTTCACACATGCTTTTTAGTATTTCACACGTTATAATTCCTACTATTCTGTCATTTTTAAGTGCGATAAAACCAGGTAATTGTTCTAATTGATGTGCTCTGCCTCGCGAGACCATCATTGAACTCCCCCAGCTTTCACACATAAAGACCCGAATTGTTTCTTTCATTTCTGGTGTAATTTTTTGTATATGAACCATATACGATTTCTCCCCTTTTTATATCATTGTGATACAATGTAAGTGTATCATATGTAGAGGTATTTGGAGGATGAGGTAAAGTATGAAACGTTTTTTTACAGCATTGTTTACTATACTAGGTGCAATAACTGCGATTGGGATTTTCTTTACAAATAAAGTTATGTACTTGAAGAAAAAGACAGAGGAAGAAGTTTTAGAACGCGAAACGAAAAAGCATTTTCATTTGGACGATTTTCACGCTATTCAAAAAGAAGAAATTCACATCTCTTCTCAATTTGGATACGAACTTCACGGATACTACATGCCAGCTGGGCATTCCAATAAATTTATGATTTTTTGCCACGGTGTGACTGTAAATAAAATGAATTCCGTTAAGTATGCAAACTTATTTTTAAGCAGAGGATATAACGTATTTATTTATGATCATCGCCGCCATGGTAAAACAGGTGGTAAAACAACAAGCTATGGGTACTATGAAAAACACGATTTAAAGTCAGTAGTTGACTGGCTAAAAGGTCGTTTTGGAACAAATATTATCCTTGGAATTCATGGTGAATCTATGGGGGCTGCAACCCTTCTTCAATATGCAGGGCTTGTAGAAGATGGTGCCGATTTTTATATTGCAGATTGCCCTTTCTCGGATTTTTACGGACAGTTACAACATCGTTTAAAAGTTGAATTCCATTTACCCAAATGGCCTTTATTACCTTTAGCAAACGCCTTTTTAAAGGTTCGTGATGGCTATACAATCCGTGAAGTTTCACCAATTGATTGTATAAAAAACATTAATAATCCTGTTCTTTTTATACACAGTAAAGATGATGACTATATTTTATCTGATATGACAAAATCACTTTATGAAGCGAAGGAAAATAATAAACAACTTTATATTGCAGAACATGGTGCACACGCTTGTTCTTATAATGAAAATAAAGAAGAGTACGAAGCTGCCATCGATCAATTTTTAAACACATATGTAAAAGAAACAAAAAACAGGCTTGCATAAGCCTGTTTTTTCACTGCGCTAAAACGTCTGTAACTTGTTCCATATTTTCAGAAATCCACTTTATTGCCTCATCTAGCGTCAGAAATTCCGTCGTTTGAAAGGTCACCTCATCTTGCAATAACCAAACATCTTTCGGTTCTTGTCCTACACCTGCGATTGACCAATGAAGTAAACTATATGGATGATTATCATTCAAAAATGATGCCCACGTGCGCTCATTTGCAATATTTTGTAGTGTTCGTAATTTTTTATCCATCTTTCGTCACCTTACTCTAGTCAGTTATAAAAACTATTATAACACTCTCTTCTCTCTCAAATAAAGTGCTCTTTTTGTATTGTCAAGTACTCTCCCTGATTATATGATGAGATTAAGCGTTTGGGAAGGAGGGATAAGGTTGGCAAAAGTACAAATTAAAGTAAATGATAATGGCTCTTTTCGCGTTACAGGGGACGTGGAATTAGTTGACTCACAAGGGAATGTATTCCCAGCAAAACCAGCATTTTCTTTATGTCGTTGTGGTTTATCGAAAAACATGCCTTATTGCGATGCTTCGCATAAAGGCAAATTCGAGTCTGTTGTTAGAGCACCCGAGGCAGAATAGTTTTGTACGTAACATGCACATTTTTTTGTGCATGTTTTTTCTTTTTAGCAACTCCGTTATATCCCTTCTCCTTACAACATTTCTCATACTTTTTTCCCCATTCCAGCCTACATATATTTTCACACAATTCTTCACATTCGAATATTTTTTTCTAGCCTTTTATTTTTTTTGTGCTATAATTTGAGCAAACAACATCCTTCGGGGTCGGGTGAAATTCCCAACCGGCGGTGATGAAGTGCAAACTTCTAAGTCCGTGACCCGTTTTCAACTCGAAAACGGTGGATCTAGTGAAACTCTAGGGCCGACAGTATAGTCTGGATGGGAGAAGGATATGTTTTCTAGTAATTTTATATAGCGAATACACTTTTATTTCAGTATGCATATTTTTAAAGTTTCATTTTGAATCTTTATATATGTTTTATTTTGTATACTTATGTTTCTATACTGGAATAAAAAGATACGACTAGCGTTTGAAAAATTCGATATTTTGCTAGGTTTTTTTCCTTATGCCAAAATATCAGTCATCGTTAGGTTTCTTTCCTATGCTTTCGTATTCGAACTATATTTCTAGAAATCACGTCTCCCAAACCCCAAGGATTTTATATCCTTGGGGTTTTTTGATTTTTTCAGGAGAGGTGAAGAGAATGACAGATCAAGAATATATGAGGATTGCCTTGCAGTTAGCACAAGGTACAACTGGGCAAACGAGTCCAAATCCTATGGTTGGTGCTGTTGTTGTAAAAGATGGAAACATTGTTGGAATAGGTGCCCACATGCATGCTGGTGAAGAACATGCTGAAGTTCATGCTCTTCACATGGCTGGTGAAAGAGCAAAAGACGCTACTGTTTATGTAACACTTGAACCATGTAGCCATTTTGGAAAAACACCCCCTTGCTGTGAATTACTCATTGAAAAAGGAGTTCAGCGCGTTGTAATTGCTACCCTGGATTGCAATCCACTCGTTTCTGGCAATGGAAAAAGGAGATTAGAAGAAGCTGGAATCGAGGTAACTACTGGTGTTCTTGAGGCGGAAGCCACTTTATTAAATCGATACTTTTTTCACTATATGAAAACGAAACGTCCCTTTGTAACAATAAAAACAGCAATGAGCTTAGATGGAAAAACAGCAACTGTAACGGGTGAAAGCCAGTGGATTACAGGCGAAGAAGCACGCGCTGATGTTCACCAATATCGTCATATGCATGATGCTATCCTAGTCGGTGTGAATACAGTTCTAACTGATAATCCACACTTAACAACACGAATTCCAAACGGAGGTAAACATCCTATCCGTGTTATTTTAGATACCCACTTACGAACGCCGCCATCTTCTCATGTCATAACAGATGGCTTAACTCCGACATGGATTATTGTCGGTAAGGATGTAAATAAAGAGAAAATAGCGTCTTATGAATCTAACAATATAGCTGTATTCCAAATGAAAACACAGCACATTGAAATACAAGATGTCCTATCCCTACTCGGTGAAAAACAAATTCTTTCTCTGTTCGTTGAAGGTGGTCAAACGGTGCATGCAAACTTCTTAAAAACAAATAGTTTTAATGAAATTGTGACCTATATAAGCCCGAAATTAATTGGTGGAAAAGATGCACCCACTTTATTTGGCGGAGCTGGTTTTTCGAAGTTACAAGACGCACTTTCCTTAACAATTCAAGAGATGAAACAAATTGGTAATGATATAAAAATTGTTGCAACCTTAAAAAGCGAGGTGACGGAATGTTTACAGGAATTGTAGAAGAGTTAGGAACGATATCAAGCATGACTCAAAGCGGGGAAGCAATGAAGCTAACTATTAGCGCAAATCAAATTTTATCGGATGTTAAGCTGGGTGATAGTATCGCGGTTAACGGCATTTGCTTAACCGTAACTAATTTTACAACTACTTCATTCACTGTCGACGCAATGCCCGAAACAATGAAAGCAACATCACTTCGTATGCTAAAGCCCAGTTCCAAAGTGAATTTAGAACGGGCGATGGCCGCAAACGGACGATTCGGTGGACATTTCGTCACCGGACATATCGATGGTATCGGTACGATTTTAACTAAAAAACAACATTACAATGCCGTCTATTACAAAATAGCAATTTCTGATGAATTACTACGCTATTGTTTGCATAAAGGATCCGTTGCTGTTGATGGAACGAGTTTAACGATATTTGATATAGACGATTCTTCTATTACCATTTCACTCATCCCGCACACAGTAAGCGAATCTGTTATCGGGGACAAGAATGCTGGAGATATCGTAAACATTGAGTGTGACATGATTGGTAAATATATCGAACGCTTTATTACTAAACCTGTAAAAAGAACAGATTCAATGACCGAAAGCTTTTTACAAGAAAACGGATTTCTATAAGGGGGAAGCACAATGTTTCATCGTATTGAAGAAGCTCTAGAAGATTTAAAACAAGGAAAAGTCGTTATCGTATGTGATGATGAAAACCGGGAAAATGAAGGCGATTTTATTGCCTTAGCAGAGTACATTACACCAGAAACGATTAATTTTATGATTACACACGGTCGTGGTCTCGTTTGCGTACCGATTACGGAGCAATATGCAGAACGTCTACAGTTAGAACCAATGGTTTCTCATAATACGGATTCGCATCATACTGCCTTTACAGTAAGCATCGATCACGTTTCTACAACAACAGGCATTAGTGCTCATGAGCGCGCTACAACAATACAGGAATTATTGAATCCCGCATCTAAAGGAACTGATTTTAACCGTCCTGGACATATCTTTCCATTAATCGCGAAAGAAGGTGGCGTCCTTCGCCGCGCGGGTCATACAGAAGCTGCTGTCGATTTAGCAAAACTTTGCGGAACTGAGCCAGCTGGCGTCATTTGCGAGATTATAAATGAAGATGGGACGATGGCACGTGTACCTGATTTAATGCGGTGTGCAAAACAATTCGATATAAAAATGATTACAATTGAAGATTTAATTGCTTATCGCCGTCATCACGAAACACTTGTGACGAGAGAAGTGGAAATTACATTACCTACAGATTTCGGTACTTTTCATGCAATTGGCTATTCTAACTCATTAGATATGAAAGAACATATTGCACTCGTAAAAGGTGATATTTCAACAGGCGAACCTGTACTTGTACGCGTTCATTCTGAATGCTTAACAGGCGATGTATTTGGTTCGTGCCGTTGTGATTGCGGACCACAGCTACATGCTGCACTTGCTCAAATTGAGCGTGAAGGTAAAGGTGTTCTTCTCTATATGAGACAAGAAGGACGAGGTATTGGTCTTCTTAATAAGCTGCGTGCTTATAAGTTACAAGAAGAAGGGTTAGATACTGTAGAAGCAAATGAAAAACTTGGGTTCCCAGCTGATCTTCGTGATTACGGTATTGGGGCTCAAATTTTAAAAGATTTAGGCTTACAAAGTTTACGATTATTAACGAATAATCCACGAAAAATTGCTGGCTTACAAGGTTACGATTTAGAAGTAACCGAGCGTGTACCGCTGCAAATGCCAACAAAAGAAGAAAATAAAACGTATTTACAAACGAAAGTAAACAAATTAGGACATTTACTAAACTTATAATTAAGGGAGAGATAAATTATGGTATTCGAAGGTCATTTAGTTGGTACAGGATTAAAAGTTGGGGTTGTTGTTGGGCGCTTTAATGAGTTTATTACAAGCAAGTTACTTGGCGGAGCTTTAGATGGATTAAAGCGTCACGGTGTAGAAGAGAATGATATTGATGTTGCATGGGTTCCTGGTGCATTTGAAATTCCTTTAATCGCTAAAAAGATGGCAAATAGCGGAAAATATGATGCTGTTATTACATTAGGTACCGTAATCCGCGGTGCTACAACGCATTACGATTACGTTTGTAATGAAGTAGCAAAAGGTGTTGCGTCTTTATCACTACAAACTGACATCCCTGTTATTTTCGGTGTATTAACGACAGAAACCATTGAACAAGCGATTGAACGTGCAGGTACAAAAGCTGGTAATAAAGGATATGAATCAGCCGTTGCTGCCATTGAAATGGCTCACTTATCAAAACAATGGGCATAAAAAAAGAGGCTGCGGCCTCTTTTTATTTTTCCGCTTTTTTTCGTACATCTTTTATTAATTCATTCATCGTTTTTCCTTCTGTCTTTATACGAAGTGCTTGCGCTGTTCTCCATACATTCTCTCTTTTTTTCGCTTCTTCTATAATAGTAATTTCTTTTCGTACTTCCTTTAAATCTTTCCCTTCCGTTTTCAACCCAAAATGTTCAGCTTTCGTTCGAAAATGTTGTTCAATTCTTTGTTGCATCTCTTTTTGTTCAGGATTTTCAGCGGCCTTAACTGGATCAGTACTTATTGCTTTTATTAAAATTAGACAGGTCATAATCGCTAATATGTATTTGTGCATGTAAAATCCTCCAACCCAATATAAATTACATATTTACTATGTACAACTAGGGCTTGGAAAATTCGTCCACAAAAATTATTTTTCTCACTCAAAACCCATTCGTATCAAGTGATAATAGCCTTTTATTACAGTTTATTTACAAAAAAAGCAAACTCTTTTACAAGTTTGCTTTTTCCTCTATCTTATAGTGCACATTCCTCAATCTCAAAACCTAAATCTTCAATCATACCCCAGTCCGCAGTCGGTTCTTGTCCAGCTGTCGTTAAGTAATCCCCTACGAAAATAGAGTTTGCTGCAAATAAGCCGAGTGGCTGTACAGAACGTAAATTAATTTCGCGACCTCCTGAAATACGAATTTCTTTTGTTGGGTTTACGAAACGCATCATCGCCAATACTTTTAAACATTCTACAGGTGTTAACTCTTTTTGTCCTTCAAGCGGTGTACCCTTTACAGCAACGAGGAAATTACACGGAATAGAATCTGCATCTATACGTTGTAATTCAAATGCTATTTCAGCACGTTCTTCAATTGTTTCTCCCATTCCAAAAATCGCCCCAGAGCATGGTGAAATACCAGCTTGTTTCGCTTTTTGAACTGTATCAACACGATCGTCATACGTATGAGTTGAGCAAATGCTATCATAATTGTTTTCATGCGTATTTAAGTTGTGGTTATAACGATGAACACCCGCTTCTGCTAAGCGTCCTGCTTGATCTTCGTTTAAGAAACCTAAACAGCAACAAATCTTCAAATCTGTCGTTTCACGAATCTCCTTCACAGCCCCAATTACGTGATTTACCTCTTTATCTGTCGGGCGACGGCCAGATGCTACAATACAATATGTACCCGCTTTACGGCGAATTGCTTCATGTGCTCCTTCTACAATCTTCTCCTGCGTTAACCATGCATATTTATCAATTGGTGCTTCTGAAATAATAGACTGTGAACAATACCCACAATCTTCAGGACATAAGCCAGATTTCGTATTAATAATCATATTCAATTTTATTTTCTTACCAAAATGATGATGACGAATGATGTAGGCAGCATTCATAATTTCTAAAACTTCTGTATCATCAGCTTCTAATATTGCTATTGCATCTTCTTTCGTAATCATTTTCTCTTCTACTACGTCGTATGCAAGTTTTTTCCAATCCCTTTTTGTTTGTACTTGTTTCATTTCATCTCTTCCCCTCTTTTGTTATATACGTAAATAAAGCATGATATGTTGCCATTATCCCTTCTTCTCCCGTGAAGTCTCTTTCGTATATACGAAGCATCGTACGAAAGAGTGAAGGGCTTTGACAGTAAGACTCTTCATTACTATTGGTTGCCCCTACTTTTCGAATAGAATGTAGAAACTCCCTAACTTCTGTAAAGCTTTCTATGTAACACGTTTCAGAAACATGTACATTTCCTAATGGATTTTTGCATATATTCACTAACTGTTCTTTCGAAACGAATCGTTGTCCTATTGAAGTACAATTGTGTATCCCCTTTTCCTTCTTAGCACGCTGGAAAGACGTATGCAATTCTTGAAAAGTCGTATTACCGAACGTGGAAAATAATAACATTCCTTCTTCAGACAAATAGTTAAATAAATTTTTCACTGTCTCTTTTAAATCATTAAGCCATTGAAATGTAGCATTTGAAATAATGACATCATATGAATTTTCTAATTTTAATTGTTCAATATCTTCACATCGAAACATCACATTTCCCACATTTTTTCTAGTTTTCGCGACTGCAATCATCTCATCGGCAAAATCCACAGCTGTAATATGCGCTTTCGGAAATAAATTTGATAATTGCTCTGTTACATATCCTGTCCCGCATCCAAGTTCTAAAATACGTATCGATGATGTTTCACTGTATCGCCGATTCAATGTAGAAAGTAACGAATGCGCCATCTTTTTTTGTACATTTGCATATTGATCGTAGGATACAGCCGCCCCGTTAAACCGTTTTTGCAGTAACGTTTTGTTGATCATGTCGTATCCCCTCTACAAATTGAATGATTTCGTTTGCGCAATATTCAAAATTCGTTACGCATAATGCATGCCCCGCCTCGCTTACTACCTTTAACGTAGCATTCGTATTCTCTGTCATACTATGAGCTGCGGATAATGGACATATCACATCCTGTTCTCCATGAAGAAGTAATAAAGGGACTTTGACACTTGTTAATTCGTTTCTCATATCTGTTTCTATTAAATAATCTAAGCCTAATTGTAAAGACTGAATCGAGTCTCCTTTAAACTTCAGCGCAATCTCTTCAAAACTTGTATTCTCCCTCAGCTCACTTTTTGTAAACATATTTTCATAGAAACGCTTCAAAGTATCTTCTTTCTTTCTCTTTAAATTCTTTTTCATACGTTCTACATGTAAGGAATTCCATCCACTTGTATAGTCACTTGTATTGGTAAATTTAGTGGTACCACCAATTAGTACCATACCTTGGGCCTTAATCTTTTTATAAGCTTGTACTGCTGCTAATGCTCCTAGTGACCATCCAACTAAAATTACATTTTCATCCTGCGCTACATCTATTATTCGCCCCGCAAATTCACTTTGTTCTTTCACGTTACGCCAATCTATGCATTGAACAGAATATCCTTTAAAATACGGTAGAACTAAAGTCCAAACACCTTCTTCCATTCCCCATCCTGGAATAAAAATAAGCTTTAGCTCTTTCATACTAAAAACCCCTCTTCTTTACCAATGCGTATAATATGCTGAATAGCCCATTTTAAATCTGCTATTGTATGTTGTGACGTAACTGCAAAACGGACTCGAGAACTACCAACCGGAACAGTCGGCGGACGAATTGCAATGGCTGCGATACCTACCTCTTGTAACCTTTCACTAAACCGTAAAGTATTTTCATTTGACCCAACTACAATCGGTACAATATGAGTTGAGCTATTCCCAATATCAAAACCAGCTTCTTGTAAATGCGTCCTGAAATATGCACCATTCTCTATAAGTCGCTCTCTTCTTTCGTTATCTTCTTTCACAATTTCAATTGCTTTTCGTATCGCCCCTAATGTTCCTGGTGGTAAAGCTGTAGTAAAAATCAAGCTTCTCATCATATTTTGTAAATACTCTATATAAATGGAATCACCCGTTAAATACGCACCATAACACCCTAAAGCCTTACTAAACGTCCCCATATGTATATCAATTTTTTGAGCGATATCTTTTTCTATATGAGATAATCCAGCTCCACCGATTCCATATATTCCACTTGCATGTGCTTCATCAACTATAATGATTGCCCCGTATTTCTCTTTAAGCTGAACTAAGCCTCTCAAATATGCAATATCTCCATCCATACTAAAAATCGTATCTGTTACGATTAATTTTCTCTTTTCTGGTGACGCTATTTGCAACATCTTTTCTAAATGATCCAAATTATTATGGCGATATCTTTTATGCTCTGCTCCGCTTAATATAATCCCATCAACAATACTTGCATGATTTAATTTGTCACTAAAAACAATATCGCGGCGACCAACTAACGAAGAAATCGCCCCAACATTCGCGGTATATCCACTATTTACAATTAAGGCTTTTTCAGTGCCTTTCCAATCGCATATACTTCTCTCAACCTCTTCATACAGTGGATAATTTCCTACAACGAGACGAGATGCTGTCGCTCCAGTTCCATATTTTCTTGTACAGGCAATAGCAGCTTCTTTCAACCTTTCATCTCCAGCTAATCCTAAATAATTATTCGATGCTAAATTTAGCATCTTTTTCTTATTTCGAATAAGCCATGTCTCTTCGGATCGCTCTGTTACATGTAAATTACGATACTGCCCTTGCTCCTTTAATTGTTCTACTTTAGATTGAAGATGCGCGCGCCACATTGGATTCATTTTGGATGAGCTCCTCTAATTTTGAAATCATAATATGCTCTTTTGCCGATTCTAATAATTCTTCCTTTGTAAACTCTCCTTCAAGGAATGGTAATAACCCTAAAACCGGCACGCCACTTAACTCCTCAATCATTATTTTATTTTCTTGCACTCTTTCTTTTTCATATTCTTTACATCCAGATAAAATTACACCTGCTACTTTTAATCCATGTGCTTTTGCATAAGAAATTGTTAAAATAGTATGATTAACTGTCCCAAGCGTAGGACGCGCTACTACAATAAGAGGAAGCTGTAATTCTTTTGCAAAATCAATCACTAAAGCATCTTCTGTATATGGGACGGCAAGCCCACCAGCCCCTTCTACAAATAGGCTGTTAAACTCTTTTAATAGTTCATTATAGTGATCAGTAATTTCTTTTAACGTTACTGTCCTTCCAGCTCTTTTCATAGCAAGTCTCGGAGCAAGTGGTTCTTCAATGGAATAAGGACAAATTTTATCTTCTTTTGTCGGTACACCCGATAACGCTTTTAATCTTGCTGCATCACCCTCAATATTTGATGCAACATGTCCACTTTGCAACGGTTTATATACACCAACATTATGTCCACGCTCTCGAAATATACCTGCCAATGCTCCTGTCACTACCGTTTTACCAACTTCTGTATCCGTTGCTGTTATAAAAAAACCACTCATTACTCTCCCTCCGTAACATCCGAGATTGCTTTATATAAAATGCGTAACATCTCATCAATCTCATCAATTGTAGAAGCAAGAGGAGGCATAAATACAATAGTGTTACCGAGTGGACGTAAAATCATCCCTAACTCTCTTGAGCGTTTACATACTTGAACACCGACTCTTTCTGTCCATTCAAACGATTCCTTCGTTTCCTTCTCTTTCACAAGTTCAATGCCAACCATTAGCCCACACTGACGAATATCTCCTACGTGCTTATATTCATTAAGGGCTTCTAATTGTGCTGCTACATATTCTGCTTTATGCGCAGCATCTTCTATTAAATTAGTTTTTTCATATAGTTCTAAATTTGCAATTGCTACGGCACACCCTAATGGATTCCCTGTATAACTATGACCATGGAAAAATGTTTTTTGTTCTTCATAGTCTCCTAAGAAGGCATTATAAATTTCATCTGTCGTTACCGTAATCGCAACAGGTAAATAACCACCTGTTAAACCTTTTCCCGCAGTTAAAATGTCTGGGGTCACATTTTCATGTTCACATGCAAACATTTTTCCCGTACGTCCAAATCCCGTCGCTACCTCATCTGTAATAAATAATACATTGTATTTTGTACATAAATCGCGAAGCCCTTTTAAATATCCTTTCGGCATTGTAATCATCCCGCCAGCACCTTGCATTAATGGCTCCACAATGATGGCTGCTACTTCTTCATGTTTTTCTTTCAGCAATTCTTCCATTTCTTCTAAATGTTTTTTCACAATTTCTTCTTTATTATCTCCATAAGGAGAACGATATGTATACGGATAAGGCATTTTGATTGCTTCAAATAAAAGCGAACTATACACTTGGTGAAACAAGTCTATTGCTCCTACGGAAACAGCACCTATCGTATCACCGTGATAGGCTTCTTTTAATGTAACAAATCTTTGTTTTTTCGGTTTTCCTTTATGCTGCCAATATTGAAAGGCCATCTTAATTGCAATTTCAACGGCGCTAGAACCAGAGTCTGAATAGAATACTTTCTTCAAACCTTCTGGTACAACTTCAATTATTTTTTCTGCTAATAAAATAGATGGAACGTTAGCAAGTCCTAGCATAGTAGAATGGGCAATTTTATTTAATTGCTCACGAATTGCCTCATCTAGTTCCGGTACTTGATGTCCATGAACATTTAACCAAATAGACGAAACACCGTCCCAATATTCATTTCCATTTACATCGTATAGCTTTCTTCCCTCTCCACGTTCAATAATGACAGGATCTTCTTCTAAATAATCTTTCATTTGTGTAAATGGGTGCCATACGTAATCTTTATTCTTCTTCGATAATTCTTCATATGTATAAGACGATTTTTCACTCGTGTTACTATTAACAGCCACAATTGCCACCCCTTATGTTAACTCGTTTATAAATATAGTTAACATTAAATCTAAATGACTGTCAATTATTTTTAAATCAAATGGTTCTTAAAAAAGAACAACTTATCATACGATAAGTTGTTCTACTTTCCATGTTGTATCTTTCCAATTTCTAAAATGATCTCTTCATCTTTTTTTCCTTCTGTATCAATTCCAAGTTGCTTAGCATGCTCAATTAACAAATCATGACGCTGCTCAAATCTAGCGGTATCTACTTCTTTTGTAACCTCTTCTTTTGTTTTCCCCTCAGTAGAAACCCCTAGTTTCGCAGCTGCTTTTTCCATCGATTTCTTCTCTTCAGTTTCTTTCACTTTCTTCACTTCTGACTGCTGTATTTGCTTTTGTTTCGATTGCACTGATTCAGCTGCAAAAGCTGTGTAAATTCCAGCACTTCCGCCAACGACTAGTAAGGTGGTAAAAAGAATTATTTTTTTCTTCACTCTTTCCTCCCCTTTCAAATTCATTATAACGCACGTTTTTACAGTATGAAAAACATTTCTCCTTTATTTCCCTAAAAAAATATTGAACATTTTTATTGACATGTAAGACTAATATATGATAAAAATTTAACTAACATCATATGAATCGGCGTTGATAGGATTTAGTAGTATTTCGATTTCTGATTTCAGAGAGCTGGTGGTCGGTGCGAACCAGTACAGAGCGATTTATGAATTACCCCCTGGAGCTTCTTTTGCGAAACGTAAGGAGTAGTGAAAGACGGTTATAGACCGTTATGTCTAAAGAGTGGTGAAACGACACTGTTTCACAATTTAGGGTGGTACCGCGAATTTTTCGCCCCTGCATATATTGCAGGGGCGTTTTTATTTTATTAGCGCATATCATATGACCCTTTATTTTGTGATACATTCATTTCACAAGCTAGGGTGGTACCGCGATTTCTTCGTCCCTGCATAATTATATGCAGGGACGTTTTTTTATTCCAATCTTTGTTAAGCGATTATCCTAAAAATTTGAAATAGGAGAGATACAAAGCTTGATAAATCCCGATTATTTATACTTTATGATGAAAAACAATTACCGGTAATTTGTCACAAAATTCTAAATTTTAGAAGGAAATATACAATATTGGCGAATTTTATATAAAAAAGATCTATTTTAGATTACTTAGGAGGGAAAAACAATGGTTTCAAAAATTGAATCTGTTCTTTTAACATTATTTATCTTTTTCTGTATTGGCTTTAGTGTTATCCAATTAGAAGTTTCACCACACATCCCAATTTTATTTGGTATCGTTCTTTTATTAGCATTTGGATTTATGAAAAAAATCTCTTGGTCTACTATGGAAAAAGGGATGATCAGTAGTATTTCAGCTGGTATTCCATCTATTTTTATTTTCTTACTTGTAGGCGTATTAATTAGTGTTTGGATCGCTGCTGGAACAATTCCAACCTTAATGGTATACGGCTTCCAGCTTGTATCTCCTAAAATTTTCGTCCCAACTGTGTTTGTTGTTTGTGCAATCGTTGGAACAAGTATTGGTAGTGCATTTACAACTGCTGCAACTGTAGGACTTGCCTTTATGGGAATGGGCACTGCCCTTGGATACGACCCAGCTCTTATCGCTGGTGCAATTATTTCTGGTGCATTCTTTGGAGACAAAATGTCCCCTTTATCTGACACAACAAACTTAGCTCCTGCTGTAACGGGTGTAGATTTATTTGAACATATTCGTAACATGCTTTGGACAACAGTTCCTGCTTTCATTATTGCTTTTGTCGCATTTTTCATTTTAGGAAGTGGCACTGGGGGAGACGTTGATTTCTCAAATTTTATTAATACGCTAGAAAAAAACGCAACAATTTCTATCGTTACACTGATTCCAATTTTATTACTATTTTTATTCGCATTTAAAAAAGTTCCAGCAGTTCCAACATTACTTGCTGGAATCGTAGTAGGGATCATTATTCTCTTTATTTTTAAACCTAGTACTTCTTTAGCTGATTTAATGAAAATTATGCAAGACGGTTACGTTTCTAAAACTGGTATAAAAGATATTGATAGCTTATTATCTCGCGGTGGTTTACAAAGTATGATGATGTCAATTGCTCTTATTTTCCTAGCTCTTTGTATGGGAGGATTATTACAAGGAATGGGTATCATCACGCAGCTAATGAATATCATCTCTAGCTTTGTAAAAACTAGTACACGCTTAATTATTTCTACTGCTTCAACTGCAATTGGTGTAAACTTCTTACTTGGTGAGCAGTACTTATCCATCGTTTTAACAGGACAAGCATTTGCTAACAAGTACGATGAAGTCGGTTTAGAACGTCGTAATTTATCACGAGTATTAGAAGATGCAGGTACAGTGATTAATCCGCTCGTACCGTGGGGCGTAAGTGGTGTGTTCTTAACAAACGTCCTTAGCGTTCCAACAATCGATTATGTTCCATACGCAATCTTCTGTTTAGCTTGTCCAGTCGTAACTATTATTGTTGGATTTACTGGATTCGGTCTTTCTTGGAAAAAAGAAAAAGCAGTAACAGTTTCATAATATAAACATAAAAAAGGATTACCGTAATTGGTAATCCTTTTTTTGTACAATACTTTACTATCTATTTGCTTTCTTTCTTCTAAATAACATAAGTAAACCTGCTCCTACAAACGCAAGACCCGCTCCAATTGTAGAAACAACACTTGTACCTGTTTTCGGTAAATCACGTTCTTCTTTATTTTCACTTACAGCTGTTGTTTCTTTTGAGTTTTGATTATCCGTTGTAGTTTGTCCAGATCCTGCATTATTTCCATCTTGTTTTGGTTCATTTCCATTATTACTTTCACCTGTTGGTGGTGTCGTTGGATTTTCTCCGTTATTGCCTTCACCTGTTGGCGGTGTTGTTGGATTCTCTCCGTTATTGCCTTCACCTGTTGGCGGTGTTGTTGGATTCTCTCCGTTATTGCCTTCACCCGTTGGCGGTGTTGTTGGATTCTCTCCGTTATTGCCTTCACCTGTTGGTGGCGTCGTTGGATTCTCTCCACCAGTTTCCTTATCATCATTCTTCTTCGTTATATCAATTGCATATTTAGCAAATTCATTTTCAGATGGTCCAACATATGATATTTTTCCATCTGCCTTTATATACTTTTGTGCATTTGGTGAAGAATCAAATGTCGTATTTAATTTATCTGCAATAATCGGTTTAAACGCCCAATTTTGATCTGCTGTTGGATTAATAACTGGTGTTTCTTGCATGTACTTCACAATAATTTGACGTGTTTCATCTTGCGATTGGTATACAACTTCACCTTTACTTACACCAGGGAACGTTTGGCTACTTCCACGATAGTTATTTGTAGCTACAATGAACTCTTGATTGTCAGCTACAGGCTTACCTTCATACGTCATATTTACAATACGATTCGTATTTCCATTTACAACTTTACCATCTTTATCGTATTTCGCTGGTTGCGTTACGTCAATTTCGTATTTTAATCCATCTAAAACATCAAAATTATATGTAGGATAGCCTATATTTACTAGTGGCTGTTCTTCTGTTTTCTTTGAATCAATTTGATTAAATTGACCAGCAGACATTTCAAGCCATTCTTTCACTTGTGCACCACTTACTTTTACAGCATATAATGTATTTGGATATACATATAAATCCGCTACGTTTTTAATTGCTAACGTTCCAGCTGGAATATCAGTATAATATGTAGCACCGTTTCGGCCACCCGCTTTAAATGGTGCTCCTGCAGATAATACTGGAATTCCTTTATATTTACTATATTGTCCGTTTTCAGCAAATAGCTTTTCTACATACCATTTTTGTGCATTTGTCACTAGTTGTACAGAAGGATCATCTTGTACTAATGAAAAATAACTATTAATTGGTGCTGTCGTTTTACCTACAGCTGTATTCACATAATCAATTGTCGCTTGATGATCATCTTTAATTTCATTAACTAGTTTTTGATCTGATTGTACTAATGGGTTTCCTTTACTATCAGCAATCGGACGAAGTTGCGGCTTAGACTGATCTTTTTGCACTTCCCATTTTCCGTTTACCTTTTTCAATTGCATATCAATAATACCTAAGTTACTACCAAAAACACCAGGCATTACAACTGGAACACCATTAAATACATCCTTCACTTCAGTATGTGAATGTCCCATTAATACTGCATCTACACCAGGAACCTCTGTTAAATAATACGACGCGTTTTCCATGCCAACGTTATATCCACTCTTATCAACACCTGAATGAGCTAGCGCAACGATAACGTCTGCACCTTCTTCTTTCATTTTCGGCACCATTTTCTTCGCTGTTTCAACAATATCTTTCGCCTTTACTTTTCCTTCTAAATTTGCTTTATCCCAGTTCATAACTTGAGGTGGAACAAATCCCATTACACCAATTTTCACCTTTTGCTTTTGACCCGCTTCATCTTCTACTTCTTTTTCAATAATATGATATGGTTTAAAGTAATTTTGGTCATTCTCTTCATTATTATCTTTATCGTCTTTATAGACGTTCGAGTTAATAACCGGGAACTGCGTTTTACTAATTACTTTGTTTAAATAGTCTAAACCATAGTTAAATTCATGATTCCCAAGAGAGATGACGTCATACTTCATTAAATTCATTAAACGATATAATGGATGTACATAACTAGGATCAACAGGATTTTTCGGATCATTTATTTTATTCGCTACGTAATCTCCAAGCGGTGTCCCTTGTAATGCATCCCCATCATCAAATAGGACAGAGTTCTTCGCTTCTTCACGCGCTTTATTAACAAGTGTTGCAGTTTGCACAAGACCTACTTTATTATCTGTTTTCGTTTGATAATAATCATAATTCATTAAGTTAACGTGAATATCTGATGTTTCTAAAATTCGTAAGTTAACTGTACTCTCCCCAGCTTTTTCGTCTGCTTGAGCTATTGTCGGCAACACTTGCGGTGCTATAACGCCAATAGCAAGTGTTGCTCCAGCTAGCATTTTTTTTGACTTCTTCACAAAAAATCCCCCTTATACAATTACCCCAAAATAATGAAGTGAATCTCAATCAGTCTCTAACCACATACCTTTTTTCTTCTATTAGAGCGATGATCTTCACCTTATCTGACATTATCATATCTAAAGTACTTTCATATCGTCAATATTTTTTGACATACTTCTACAAATTTTCTGTAAAGTTATTGTAAAGTTTTCATAAACATATACTATGCCCTTACATTGCTTCTACTGATGAATATGATACAATTACCAATTACAAGGAGGGTGAATTTATGAAAAAAGTCATCTTAACAATTGTTTGTCTCCTCCTTCTAATCATTTCTTATTCTAATTTTGAAAAGAACGATGAGACAAAACAAAAAGAAAATGAAAGAAAAACAGAAAAAACATCTGCTCCCAGTTGGATTGATAAGCAAACGAATGACTCCTTTTATCACCTCGTATTAGGTGATTCACTCGCAAAAGGATATGGCTCAACACAAGGGGGATTTGCCGAATTAGCCTCTAGACAACTAGAAGGACAAATTCACAAACCAATTACGGTAGAAAACCTCGGTGTAAATGGTCTCACTACAGATCGTCTCGTTAAAAGAGTCCAGTCAGAAGAAGTTCAACAAAAGATTAGGGAAGCAAATATAATTACTATTAGTATTGGAGGAAATAATTTATTCCGCTTAAATCGTGATATAGGTGTTATAGATGGTATTAAAATGTTAAATAAAGAAAAAGCCCGTTTTGAAACGGATGTAAAAAATATTGTAAAGACCGTTCGAGATCAAAATCCGAATGCTTTACTCATTCTATCTGAACTCTATAACCCTTTACAACTAGATGACTCCATCTCAAGTTATGCAGATATGTTTTTAGATGGTTGGAATGATTCTGTTTATTCTATTTCAAAAGCAAATCAACCGTCGATCGTTTTACCAATTCGCAAATTAATATCAAATGATAAAAAAGAGTTACTATTTGACCAAGTACACCCAAACGATAACGGTTATGCAATTATTGCGAATACATTTACAAAACAAGTGTTATCCTACAAATATTAAGGTGACCGTGAAACAATTCTATTTTTATACCTTGTCTTTTTTGTTACAATGATAGTGGAAGGGGGCCGTTGTATGGAATCACGCGAGTGGGAACGTATTGTTGATCATCTTCTTTCGCTAGTGCCTCTTTTTTATCGCAAATTTATGCTTCCTGGAGAGTTTTCTTCTCAAAGACATATGCCGCCATCACATACGCAAGTGTTACTGCTTTTGCATGAAAATGGTACATTAGCAGTTTCAGAAATTGGCAAGCGGCTAGCGATTTCACGGCCTAATATGACCCCTCTATTAAACAAACTTATTCAAGAAGAACTAATAGAGCGTCATTATAGCGAAAAAGATCGACGGGTCATTTTAATTTCCCTAACAACTGAAGGGAAATTGCTAGTAAATCAGTATCAGCAATTCATTTTAGACAAACTAAAAGAAAATTTTCAAACATTATCTGAGGAAGAGCGTGAAAAGCTCATTCATTCTCTTAAAACCATTCAAAATTTAATTTTGAAAACAAACGCATAAAGCTGCTTCTAAATAGAAGCAGCTTTATGATTCGTAATAATTACCATAGTATACATTTGAATATGGCCATGTCGTTAAATATGGTTTTTGTTCTTGTGTAGGCTGTTGTTGTGGTATTTGTGGCAATTGCTGAAATTGTTGCTGTTGATACACTCCAAATTGCTGTCTCATACCATTTACAGGATAATAATTTATATATGGGTATACTTGAGGTACATAGTAATAATACATCCACTCTCTCCCCCTTTTTCTTAAACATATTCAAAGGGGAAAATGAATGTGACATTCTTTATATTTGTACAAGCGGTTCTCTCACTTTTTTCTTTCTGTTCTTCAAACGTAACTTACGATTCTTTTCATATAAATAATGCACAACGAAATATGAAACTACACCGAACACAACTCCTAAAATCGTCATTCCAATTAATACATATACTTCACTCTGTAATAAACTCTTTAACATCGTAAAAATGTGACTTGAAAACAAGTCCGATATCGTAAATGGTTCATGATGTATTTGTTGTACATGAAATGGATAAATCATTTTCCCTAGCGCATACGCAAACGGAAATAAAAATACTGGGAGAAACGATATTTTCCCAATAATATTACCAATGACTGCGGCTGGAAAAGATCCTTTTGCTAACCTGACAATTGGATAAAATATTAAATATACGAGCGATGCCGTATAAATTACCAACATTTCTAAACCAAATCCAATAGCAAACCCTAACGATACTTTCTTTGCTCCTTCTGGTGATCGAAGCAACTTAAAATATTGAAACTTTAATATTCTCCACATCCGCTGAAAAAACGAATATGTTTTCTTAGTTGTTTTCACCCTCATCATCTCTTTAACTATATTTTTATACCTAGTATGCCCTTACATACTCTGAAAAACAAATTTCATTTTCTCTTTTATTATAAATGATATCAAAATGGTTAACCAAATATACATATGACATTTCAATATAAAAAAGTAAACCTCCAATTGTTATTCATTTCTAACAATTGGAGGTTTGCTTCAGTTAGGCGGCTTTTTTCTTATTTATTCTCCTAATATTTGTCCCATGTCATTTATTTTTATATCAAACGAAAAAAGCACTTGTTGCCTTTAATCGACAACCCAGTGCTTTAAGTTCATCTGTTTTTAAATAGTATAGATTTTCAAGTTTTGTAGTAACAGTTTAACAGCCTTTATATGTCATGACAACTACTACGTTAAAACTTACGAGTTTGTACGAGTTCATTAGTTTTATATCCATTCCATGTGTTTATATTCATCATCCAGTAAAATGTCACCTCGCCTAAGCTCGTACTTCGTTTTTCTATTCTATCATTGCACTAAGTACTCCATGATGGTACAACCATCATGGAGTATGTACTTTTTAATAGCTTATTCTTTCCACTCCAATAATAAATTCTTTTCTGTTAGCTTAGCCCTATGTACTTATATGTCCTTCCAACTTTAAACATTAGATGCTCTTAATTACCTCATTAACAGATTCACTAAACATATCAGGGTCTTCATTTTTTATATCAATCAATAATTCTTTAATACTAATCGTAATTGATGGATCAAATCCCGAAAGTACTTTTCCATATGCTAATCTTACTTGAGGGTGATTAAGAATTCTATAATGTAAAATTTCTACCCATTCTTTAGCTGAGTTAATCATCTTCGGAAAAGCTTTAGCAATACATACAAGTCCTTCTTCTATGTTATTTTTATATAAGCTCTCTATTCCATGAATCAAACCAAACATAACCTCAAATTGCTCAGTCTCATCATCCAGAACTAAACATAAATCTGTAATAACAGAGACTTCGTTATACGCTATTACTTCCATTAATGACTCATTAAAATCTCGTATCTCATTCTCACTTTCTAATAAACGATTATCGTATAATCTTTTTAAATGACTCTTTATATCCAAAGATAATCGTCCTTTCCATGTTTTATTTATCAAATAAATGCGGATACAGCTCTTTGTTTCTTTTAATAACTCCTCGTAAACCTTCTCTTATATCGTCAGTATATAAACCATCTTTTATATAATTTCTTCGCGCATCCAAGATATCATGAGATAAGGTATCACGAAAGCTAAGGTTTAAATACGCCTTCGATTTTTCTCCTGATAGACCATATGTATATGTTTCACCATGTCTCCCACCAGTTCCAGGATGAGGTTGTTCCATATTCATACTCACATCATCATTCCTTTTTATACCAGCTTGTTTCATTTTCTCTGCAGAAGGCATATGATGTGGAGTAATATTATCAAAAGCAGTCCCTTGTTTCACAAGTTGTTTATAGGTTCCAACTTTTCCTTCATTAGTCAACAGAGCTTTATCCGCACCATTAACTCCATTGACTTTCTCCACAGGTACTTTTTTAGCCTTATTCACAGCCTCAGTAGCCTTAGCAGTCATTTTGACCCCTTTTCCTACTTTAGCTATCTTTCCAAAAGGTGTAAGCCCTGCTACTGCCATTCCTCCTGCAAATACTCTATCCAAAGTAGATAGTTTTTCGCCAGTAGATGGATCAATACCATTCCAAGCACGACGAATATCATACTCACCACTTATTTCACCAACTATATCCCTAGCAAGTTTTTCACCATCAAAATCCTCTTTTTCTGATGATAGTGGTCCACACATCGCCCCTTGTTCCATTGTAACATCTTGATTATCTGTATTACGTAATTTTTCGACAATTCATTTCAAATCTTCTTCTTCTTTTACAAGTGAATGAATAGATGTAAAAGCTTTTGGTCTCGCATCATTGAACATTTTAATGAACTGTTGATTGGAGGCACCAATCCACTGAAAACACAATTGATCTATTTCATTACATAAATTATTATGTATAGATTCTAATGCGATTCGGGTGTTACTTGCATGATTCGCAACTTCTTCTAGCATTTCAGGTGTTATTTTAATTTGAACCAGTTTTTCCTCCCCCTCCCAATTAAAATTATGAGATAAAAAGAAAAAAATATAAATACAGATTTTTCAGACCTATCAAAAATCTTCATATAACATAAAACCTACTTAACAGCAAATAAATCCTATGTGTATGTGAAGTAAAAGAAAGAGCCTTCCTAGTGAACTGGACCCAAAAAGTTAGACAAAAAATTAACCAACTGTTTCTCTATTATATGTCCCTTTTCTGTCCATATAATTAAGCACTTTCTGTTTATACTGAAGGGAATACCTTTTTTCATTTACCTTTTCTTCTAGTAAGAATTTAGACATAAAAAAATACACCTCCAATTGTTATTCGTGTCTAACAATTAGAGGTGTACATCATTTAGGAAGGCTCTTCTACATTTTTAAATAAACTTACTAACAATGCTTTTTGCGCATGTAATCGATTACCAGCTTGCTCAAATACGATAGACTGTGGTCCATCTATAATTTCTCCTGTTACTTCTTCTTCACGATGGGCAGGTAAACAGTGTAAGAAACGATATGTTTGCTTCGCATGCATAACAAGTTCTTTATTGATTTGATAAGGTTGAAATAAAGTATATTTCTCTTCTTCTCCATCTTGCCCCATACTCATCCAAACGTCAGTATAAATGAAATCTGCTTCACTCACCGTTAATTCAGGATCATGCAAAACTTCAATTTCAGCTCCTGTTTCCTTGGCAATCGCTAACGCTTTTTTTACAATCTCTTCATTCGGTTCATACCCTACAGGCGTTGCAACAGTCATATGCATTCCGACTTTCGCACTCGCTAACAACAATGAATGACATACATTATTTCCGTCACCTACGTAAGCCAATTTAATTCCTTTAAATGTATTTGTTTCTTCATAAATCGTCATTAAATCTGCCAACGCTTGACAAGGGTGATGATCATCCGTTAATCCATTAATAACAGGTATGCTCGATTCTTTTGCAAGCTCTTCTACATCGGCATGTGAGAATGTACGTATCATGATCCCGTCGATATAATGAGATAATACTTTTGCAGTATCTGAAACGGTTTCTCCTCTTCCAATTTGCATCTCTTTTCCACTTAAAAACATACCATGTCCTCCGAGCTGTACCATTCCTGCTTCAAAAGATACGCGAGTACGCGTTGAATGTTTATCAAAGATAAGCCCTAATATTTTGCCTTGTAATAAAGGCTCCTGCTTATTCTTTTTTAAATATATGGCGAACTCAATTAAAGAAATAATTTCTTCTTGCGTCAATTCTTCTAGTGTTAAAAGATCTTTCGTATTTAATTTCGGTACTTGTACAGTTGACATGAAACTTCCCCCTTATATGATTGATACGTTTTTTGTACAAACTACTTTTTTTATCATATATACTGCCTGTTCTAACTCTTCATTCGTTACAATAAGCGGTGGTAATAGTCTTATAACATTAGGCCCTGCTTGTAATACGAGCAGTCCCTCTTTTTCTAGTTGTTCTATAAAACTTGCAACTTCATGCGTACATTCAATTCCAATCATAAGCCCCTTACCACGTATATTTTGAATACATTCGACATGTCGTAATTCTTCTTGCAACTTCTCTAATACGTACTCGCCCTTTTTTTGTACTTCTTTTAAAAACGATGGTCGTTTACTTACTTGCAATATTTCTTTCGCTGCAGCCATTGCAACATAATTTCCGCCAAACGTTGAGCCGTGTGATCCTGCAGTAAATGATGGTCCAAGTTCTTTCCTACCAATCATCGCTCCAACTGGAATGCCATTTCCAAGCGCTTTAGCGGTAGTAACGATATGAGGATTTATTCCCATTTGTTCGTAAGCAAATAATGTCCCTGTTCTTCCGATCCCTGTTTGTACTTCGTCTATAATAAATAAGGAGCCAAACTTATTACATAATGTTTCAATTGCTTTCAAAAAAGATAGAGCAGCAGGTATGACCCCTCCCTCTCCTTGAACAACTTCTACCATTACCGCCGCAACTTCTTCATTCATTACTTCCTCTAATGCCTTTATATCGTTAAAAGGGATATGTAAAAAAGACGGAAGTAGTGGACCAAATCCTTCTTTCACTTTATTTTGCCCCGTCGCACTCATCGTTCCGAATGTTCTACCGTGAAAAGACTGCAGACATGTTACGACGAGAGATTTTCCAGTATGCTTACGGGCTAGCTTCAAAGCTGCTTCATTCGCTTCTGCCCCGCTATTACAGAAAAAAACATAATCTAATGCTATATTTTCTGTTAATAATGACGCGACTTCTTCTTGTAAGCTGTTTGTAAACAGGTTAGATATATGCCATATATCATTAAGTTGCTCTTGTACAGCTTTCATCACTGTAGGGTGACAATGTCCTAAATTACATACTCCAATACCTGAAGTGAAATCTAAATATTGCTTACCATTTGTATCAATAACTTTCGTTCCCTTTCCCTTTACAAACTCAATAGTTCTTCTCCCATACGTTTGAAAAAGGTGACTTGTCATACGATACTCACTCCTTTCGTTACTGTCGTTCCGATACGCTCTCCCGTAACTTCAGTAAAATCTTTTGTACCGTTCACAATACTTATCTTTTGCACTCCCATTTTTAATGACGCTAGTGCCGCCTGTACTTTCGGAATCATCCCGCCTGTAATAACCCCTTTTTCAATAAAAGTATCAATTTCAAATTCGTCCGTTTTCTTTACTAATTTTCCTTCATGTACTATTCCATCTACATCTGTAATAAAAATAAGTTCTTTTGCGGATAGCGCGGCCGCAATTCCAGCTGCGGCGGTATCCGCATTTATGTTATAAATCTCATTATCATGTATGCCGACTGGAGCAATAACTGGAATATAATTCATATTTATTAATCCTTTTAGTAAGGCTGTTTCGACATAACTTACTTCTCCCACATATCCTATCTCCTCGCTGGCAGGTTGAACTTGAAGTAAATTGCCGTCACATCCTGAGCAACCTACCGCAAGTAAATTATGCTTTTGTAAATTCATTACGAGTTTTTTATTCGTACTTCCGCATAGCACCATTTGAACAATATCCATAACTTCTTTTGGTGTTACTCGTAACCCATCTCTTTTTTCTACTTTGATGTTACAATCTATTAATTTGGCATCAATTTCTGGACCACCACCATGAACAATCACTACCTTATACTTTTGTTGCAATTTCTTTATACAATCAAAAAACAGATCATTTAATTGATTCAACATACTACCGCCGCATTTCACTACAATATAATCGCTCATCTTCCCTCTCCTTATGTACGATAACAAGCGTTTATTTTCACATATTCATAGCTTAAGTCACAGCCCCAAGCTGATCCTGTTTCTTCTCCTAAATGTAAATAAACATCAATAATAATTTCATGTTCTTGTAATCTCTTTTTCATTTCCTCTTCAGAAAATGTTTGAGGCTCACTATTTTTTAATACCGAGATAGATTGAAGAGTAATATCAATTGCATTTGGATTAATAGCTACTTCACTTTGTCCAATACTACTAATAATTCGCCCCCAATTTGGGTCCTCACCATGTATTGCTGTTTTCACAAGACTCGAACCGACTATTTGCTTTGCGATTTTCTTTGCCTCTTCATTCGTTTGAGCTCCTAGCACATTTACTTCTATTAACTTTGTAGCGCCTTCACCATCTTGTGCAATTTTTTTGGCTAAATCTTCACATACCTTCTGTAAAGCAAATACGAAAGTTTCCCACTCTGTATGTTCCATATTGATTGGTTTCGTTTCTGATAATCCACTTGCCATAGCGATGACCATATCATTCGTAGAAGTATCTCCATCCACCGTAATTTGATTAAATGTATGATTCGTTATTTGTGATAATGCTGTTTGCAATACGTCACGCTCTATATTGGCATCTGTTGTAATAAAACTAAGCATCGTTGCCATATTCGGATGAATCATGCCTGAACCTTTAGCAACACCAGCAATGGTCACTTCTTTTCCATCAATGATCATCTCATAGCAAGTTTCTTTCGTTATAAGATCCGTCGTTAAAATCGCTTCAGAAAAAGAATGTGCTTCACTTACTTCCTTTGTCGGTATAAGAGTTGCAACTCCTTTTCGGATTATATCCATCGGTAAAGGAACACCAATTACACCCGTTGAAGCCACTGCAACGTAGTTTTCTTTCACTCCAAAATGTTCCGCCCCTAATGCACGCATCTCGTATGCATCTTGTAATCCTTTCATTCCTGTACAAGCATTTGCATTTCCACTATTGACGATAATTGCTTGCAATTTCCCCTCAGCTGCTATACTGTCTTTCGTTACTTGCAGCGGGGCTGCTTGTATTTGATTTGTTGTATAAACAGCGGCACATGATGCTGGTACATCACAAACGATTGCACCTAAATCCTTTTTCTCCTTTTTCAAACCATTTGCAGTACCCATTGCCGAAAAGCCTTTCGGCGTTACAATTGAACCATTTTCTAATTTTGTAATAGATTCTACTTTGATCATCACGTCCCCCTTATAGATAAAGCGGCATATGCTGTAAACCCGTTGTTTCTTCTAGTCCCGCTAATAAATTTGCATTTTGAACCGCTTGCCCAGCTGCGCCTTTCATCATATTGTCTATAACAGAAACGACTGTCACTCTTCCTGTTCTTTCATCGTAAGCTATCCCCATATCACAATAATTTGAGCCCCTCACTTCTTTTGGACTTGGAAACTCTCCTTGCGTGCGAATTCGAATAAAAGCCGATTGTTCATACGTTTCTTCATATAATTTTTGAAGTTGTGCTATCTTCATTTCTCCTTTCACTTTCGCATAAAGTGTAACCATAATCCCCCGTGATATCGGTATTAAATGTGTACTAAACGTGATTGGATTCGTTTCCCTATTCCACTCTGCAAGCATTTGCTCAATCTCAGGAACGTGTTGATGCTCATTTACTTTATAAATGTGCAAGTTATCGTATAACTCAGGAAAGTGAGTCATTGTTGTTGGCGTTTTGCCCGCTCCAGATACTCCTGATTTCGCATCAATAATAATCGAATCTTCTTCAATCATGCCGATACGTACTAACGGCGCTATCGCTAATAATGCCGCTGTAGCAAAACATCCTGGGTTTGCAATTAAATCTGCATTTTGAATCTCGGACCTTTTCCATTCACTTAACCCATATACTGCTTTCCTAAGAATTTCTTCCTGTGCAGCTTGCCTTTTATACCACAGTTCATATGACGAGGGATCTATCATACGAAAGTCTCCAGATAGGTCAATTACTTTTAAACCCACCTGTAATAATTTTGGAGTTAACTCTACCGATACTCCTGCCGGGGTTGCTAAAAATACAATTTCCGCGGTCCTTTCTATTGCCTCCACATCAATTTCTTGTAACGTATGGACAAGAACATTTCGAAGATGCGGATATACATTTGTTATACACTCACCAACTTGTGAAAAAGAATGGAGAGATGCTATCGAAAAATATGGATGTTGTTCTAATAACCGAATTAACTCAATGCCTCCATATCCAGTTGCTCCAATAATTGCGACTTTCATAAGCTCCTCCTCATATCGATTCTTTAAATTAAGTATGATTATAATATTGTATATTTATAGAGTCAATTAAATATTTATAAATTTTTAAAACTTAAAAAACTTAATTTTACTAAGAAAACAATATATACGATCTAATTTTTATACAAAAACAATGTATAATAGTATTTTTATTTCACTTCAAGTACAATAAAACAATACATGTATACATACAGGTGGGGAAAAACATGAATGAAAAATTAATTGAGAAAATGATTACAAAAAGTTTTCGGCAATATCAATGTAATCCTGTTTCAAAAGAGGATCAGGAAATGCTAATTAAACATATTCAAACGATGATTCATTCAAATACTGAAATTGATGTATACGAGGCAGTTGAGGATATCGTTTACGATTATGTGACTGGAAAATAAAAAATAGGAGATTTCCATATGGAAATCTCCTATTTTTTACTTAATGATTTGCCTGCAACACGTTCAAATAAACCTGGGAATAATGCGTAGAGCTTTGGCCCCATTCCCATCCACTTCGGCAAGTTTACTTCACGTTTTTTCGTTTGCATCGCCTTTACGATTTGTTCTGCTACATATGTTGGCTTTAACATGTAACGTCCCATATTTTTCACATATGTACCTGATTGATCGGCTATTTCAAAAAAGTTCGTGTCTATCGGTCCTGGGTTAATTGCTGTTACATACACATTTGTGTTAGATAACTCCATACGCAAACTATTCGTAAATCCTAATACAGCGTGTTTTGTTGCTGCATAAGCACTCGACTTCGGAGTTGCAATTTTTCCAGCCAATGAAGCAATATTAATAATTTGTCCTTCGTTCCTTTTTACCATATAAGGCAATACCGCTTTCGTACAAGCTACTAATCCAAATACATTGACTTGAAACATATCCTTTACTTCATCCATTGAAGCATCTTCAAACGTTTTAAAAATACCAAACCCAGCATTATTTACCAATATATCAATACGTCCTACTTCTTGTAATACCTTTGAAAAAACAGATTGTACTTTCGTTTCTTCACTTACATCTAATACATAGTAATAGCAAGGCGTATTATAAGTTGCTTTAATTTTGTCTGCTAATGCTTGTAGCTTCTCTTCTGTTCGAGCCATTAATACTGGAGTTGCTCCCTGCTCTGCAACTTGCATTGCAACTTGCTCTCCAATTCCACTAGAAGCACCTGTAATGACGATTACTTTGTCCTGTAAACGTCCCGTCATTGCTGTCACCTACTTTGCATAATAAATCAATTGTGGTGAAGATTCATCAATCATCACTTGTTGATTATATGCTAAAAAGTCTAATTGTCCAACAGTTTCTGAGATAGTAAGTGGCAATTGCTCTTTATATAATACCGGAAATAGTTTTACACATACTTCAAATGCTGTCATTGGCTTTTCCTTTAATAGCTCCAGCACTTTAAAAGCACGTGTCTCTTGCTTTTGTAATCTTGTTTCAATAAGTTGTTTCACATTCAGAACATCTTCCCCATGCCCGGATAAAATACGTGCAATATTCATTTCACTTAAACGTTTTAACGTTTGATTATACTGCAACAAAGGATGCGCTCTTTCTGTTTGCCCTTCATATGGTGGTTCTAATATTGGATTTGAAGAAATATGACTAATGAGAGCATCTCCACCAATTAATATTCCATCTGATTCTCTATATAATGAAATATGAGTAGAAGCATGACCTGGGGTTTCAATCACTGTAAATCCAGGTAACGAATCTATACGATCTCCCTCTCTCACGGTATGTGTTAACGACCTATTACAAGAATATTTAAGTGTCTTCGTCGTCAATAATGCCTCACCATTCAAAAATGCTGCTGGAACGCCGAACTGCAAGGCCGTCTCTTTAAAAAATTCATGATACCTCTTTAAAAATTCGGCATTCTGCGTGATCCAAGGTTCATTCCAAGGATGTCCAATAATCTTTACTTTTTCAGAAAATGTATTTAAAAGTCCACAATGATCCGCATGGTGATGCGTAATAACTACCGTTTCAATATCTTCTATCTTATACCCTAATGCACCTAATTGGCTTTCTAGTGCCTTCTTTGCTTCTTCTGTATTTGTCCCTGTATCAATTAACGTTAATGCTTCTCCCTCAACTAAAAACACATTCACTGTCTCAACTGCAAATGGAACAGGAATCTCCATTCGATGAATCGCCGCCATGCTTAGCCCCCCTGTCTTTTTCCGGTTCAAAAATGAATACCTCTTCAGTTTACAACTTCCCTATAAATTTGTCATTATTTTCAGATAAAAAGAGGTGTTTTCCATAAAAAAACGAATTTATGTACATTTATAAGTATTTCTAACCAAATTTAAAGGAGGAACATCATGTCTATTCAAAACATTTCCTTTCTCGGTGCAGGCTCTATTGCCGAAGCGATTATTAGTGGTTTATTAAACGCAAATGTTGTTAAAGGGGAACATATCACTGTAAGTAATCGTTCTAATGAGACAAGATTACAGGAGTTACGTAAAACATACGGTGTCAAAGGTACACATAACAAAAAAGAATTACTTGCTGATGCAAATATTCTTTTTCTAGCTATGAAGCCAAAAGATGTCGCAGAAGCGATGATTCCTCTTAAAGAATACATAAATAATGACTTGCTTATTATTTCGTTGTTAGCAGGTGTTTCTACTCATTCAATTAGAAACCTACTTCAAAAAGACGTTCCGATTATTCGTGCGATGCCAAATACATCTGCGGCTATTTTAAAGTCCGCTACTGCTATCTCACCTTCAGAACATACAACGGAAGAACATATTCGCATTGCAACATCGTTATTTGAAACAATCGGTCTCGTCTCTGTTGTAGAGGAAGAAGATATGCATGCTGTCACTGCATTGTCTGGAAGTGGACCAGCTTATATTTATTACGTAGTAGAGGCGATGGAAGACGCCGCAAAAAAAATTGGTTTAAAAGAAGATGTTGCAAAATCACTTATTCTTCAGACGATGATTGGTGCTGCTGAAATGCTAAAAGCAAGCGAAAAACACCCTTCTATTTTGCGAAAAGAAATTACTTCTCCTGGCGGAACTACCGAAGCAGGTATTGAAGTGCTACAGGAGCATAATTTTCAACAAGCATTAATCTCATGTATTACACAAGCAACGAAACGATCACATGATCTTGGAAAAACATTAGAAAAAATAGCAGAAGAAACATAAAAAACGGAGCTCAATTTTATTTGAGCTCCGTTTTTATTTTAATCATATGCTTCTAGTTATTACTCTTACCAAAAATCTCTTCTTGCAGACGACGACCTGTTGGTGTTGCTGCAAGTCCACCTTCTGCTGTTTCACGAAGTGCTACTGGCATCGTTTGTCCAATTCTAAACATCGCCTCAATAACTTCATCACATGGAATTGTACTAGTTACACCAGCTAATGATAAATCAGCTGAAATCATCGCATTCGCAGCTCCTGCTGCATTACGTTTTACACAAGGTACTTCTACAAGCCCTGCAACAGGATCGCACACTAAACCAAGCATATTCTTTAATGAAATTGCCATCGCTGTAGCTGCTTGATCTGGTGTTCCACCAGCCATCTCAACTGCGGCTGCCGCTGCCATTCCA